>NZ_JAYEDA010000030.1:0-10065 GCF_034651565.1 Chryseobacterium sp. MHB01
CCCCCCCCCCCCCCCCCCCCCCCCCCCCCCCCCCCCCCAAACAAAAAAATAGCGAGTGCGGAAAACTGGAAAAAGCTCCTAAAAATATTAATCTACAATAAAAGTTTATTTTAAAAGTACAGCAACAATCGCCAGAATCGCCGGTAATGCCTGAACAAAAAAGATTTTTTTGGTGGCTGAAACAGCTCCGTAAATTCCGGCTATCGCAACACATCCCAGGAAAAATAGAGCAATATTAGTCTGCCATTCGGGATCTTTGATAAGGAAAGTCCAGAGTAATCCTGCTGCAAGAAAACCATTGTACAGTCCCTGATTGGCTGCTAGTCCTTTGGTAGGTTTAAACATTTCCGGAGGTAAGGCGGATTTGAACACTTCTTTACCTTTGGTTTCCCAGGCGAACATTTCCATCCAGAGAATATAAAGATGTTCAAGAGCTACCGCTGCAATTAAGATTTTGGCTACAATTTCCATGATAACGTGTTTGTGATTGTAAAACTAAAAAAATAAAGTTAAGTTTGATTATATAATTTAAAGAATGGAAACTTTTAAACAACATCTGGATAAATTTATCGGGATTGATGATGAAGAATTTTCTTCCGTGATTTCTTACTTTCAGGTTTTAGAGGTAAAGAAAAAGCAGGATCTGATGTCTGAAGGAGAAATCTGCCGGTCTATGTTTTTTGTTGTTAAAGGCTGTTTGAGAAAGTTTTTTATTAACGAAAAAGGAATTGAACAAACGACAGAATTTGCCATAGAAAACTGGTGGATCACTGATACCTTTGCATACGAGAGACAGATAAAATCCGATTTCAGTATTCAGGCAGTTGAAAAATCAGTAATCCTGAAGATCGATTTCCAATCCCAGGAAGCGCTGTTGATAAAACATCCGGTGATGGAACGTTATTTCAGGATGATTTATCAAAGGGCTTATGCCGCGGCAGAAAGGAGGATACGGTATCTTTATGAATTTTCCAGGGAAGAGTTGTATGTGCATTTCAGTACCCAGTATCCGTGGTTTATACAGAGAATTCCACAGTACTTAATTGCTTCTTTTCTTGGCTTCACTCCGGAATATTTAAGTGAAATCAGAGCCAAATTACGTTCTTAAACTGGTTTAAGATTTTTAGCATTTCTAAATCGGAACTTTGTCTCAGAAATTTAAAACAAAATATTATGAGCACAAGATTCAACTGGACAACAGTTCACCCGGCTGCTTACAAAGCAGGAATAGGAATGGAAGAATCTCTTCAGAACAGTTTTTTAACACCTATTCAGAAAGAATTAATCAAAATCAGAGCTTCACAGATTAATGGCTGTGCATTTTGCCTGAATATGCACACCAAAGATGCCATAAAGTATGGTGAAACACCACAAAGGATTTTCCTGCTGAATGCATGGAGGGATGCAAAAGAATTATTCACAGAAGAAGAGCAGATCATTTTACAGATTACGGAAGAAGTTACGCTGATCAATAAGAAAGGGCTTTCGGAAGAAACCTATCAAAAAGCAAAAACTATTTTTGACGAAAGTCAGCTTGCCGATATCATCATGGCGGCTATTGTAATTAATATGTGGAACAGAATTGCAATTTCAACCCATATGCCGATCGGGAAATAATCCTTATTTAATAAAAAAAGAGCTTTTCAATGAAGGAAAGCTCTTTTTAATTATGGACAGTTAAGCTGCAGGACATTGGCATTCAAAGGCTGCTCGACTTTTCGTTCCAGTTTTTTATCATTAACAGTGATGTAAATTTCCATTGATCCTGTTCCTACATGAAGCGACAGAATGTGTCCTCCAAATGCATTGAATTTCTCGTCAGTAGCAATTCCATGTAGATGAATAGACGGACCTTTTTCATTCCATGCGATAGAACCGGTCAGGCTTCCCATTTCTACTTTTTTAAATGTTTTAGGGTTAAATTTTTTGGCTTCGAAATCATAGAACCCGAAAGTAACTTCAGCAGCAAATCCGATACCCGTAAAGCTGGCCGAGGGAGTATTTTCGGCTTTTGCGAGGTTCTCAATATGAGCAAGTACATCGTCGCCCTGTCTGAGTACCATCAGGTAACCGGACGGTGTTTTAATATATCTGCACGGATCTTTTTGTTGCGCAAAAATGGTGTTCATTGTTATGATTGTTACTAAAAGAATTAAATTTTTAAGTGTATTCATAATCAGATAATTTAATAATACCATGAAACTTTTACACCAAACAGAATAATATCACATTGCCATACTATTCTTTAACTAAAGAATTTGTGACTTATAGATCTGCGGCTTTTCCAGAAGCTTTTCATCAACTAAATTTCCAAATGCCTTAATATAAGGTTGCTGATTATGCTTTTCCAGGCCTTCTGCGCTTTTCCAGACTTCATAGAAGATAAAATGGTTTTTGTTCTCGATGCTCTGATGAAGTGTGTAAAGCTCGTTGGCTTCTTCTTGCACTGTTTCTTTCACCATATTCTGAAGAACTTCCAGAACTTCTGCTCTGTATTCTTCTTTTGCTTTAATAATAGCGGTTAAATATATTTTCATTATGCTAACTGTGGTTTTAATTCTTTATTAAAAACTGAGGTAAGATGTTCCCTGTAAAGTTTCATATCGCGCGCCACATCTGCATTTTTCTCTACATCATGGAAATGGAAGCTTTCCATTTTTTCTAATGATACGAAAGCATTCATTCTATGGAAACCAAATAACGGCCCGTTATCTACACTTGTTTCGTTGAAAAATTCTCCAGGAAGGGTAAAAGCTGTTTCAGGGGCGTTCCAGCTTGTGGTTACCATGTATTTTCTTCCACCCAGCATTCCTCCGGTTCCGTAATTGATTTTCGGATTTTCAGAAGTTCTTCCGTCATTCATATAAATTCCTTTGGCGTGTCCTGCTGTGAAAACTTCATCAATATATTTTTTAAATCCATTCGGAAGCTGAAACCACCAGATCGGGGTATGGTAAATAATGTAGTCTGCCCATACAAATTTCTCAACTTCTTCATTTTTGTCGTAACCTTTACTGATATTTGTAATCTTAACTTCCACATTATCAAAATTTTTCAGTACTTCCAGGGTATTTTCTGCAATGGTCTGATTATATTTTCCTCCGGAATGTCCGAAATTCTGTCCTCCGTTAATAATTAGTACTTTTTTCATTGTCTTATGATTGTTAAATTTTACGGTACAAAGGTATTATGAGTTTTACTATAAATAAAATAATAAAAATTATAGCTAAATATCATTTAAATAATAATTAAAATAAATAATTGAAAATGAGTGTTTTAAGTTAGGTATAGACACGATTTATCATGTTCATTGATTATTGAAATATCATAATGGTAATTATTTGAATAACTTTGCATCATAAAAGTAATACCTATGGTTAATTTAGAATGGTACAGAACTTTTAAAGCAATCTATAAAACAGGAACACTCACGGAAGCTGCGGATACTTTATTTATTTCTCAACCCGGAGTAAGTCTGCATCTCAGTTCGTTGGAAGCATATGTGGGCTATAAACTCTTTGACAGGACCGGAAGGAGAATGATTCCTACGGAAAGAGGAAAAGTATTATTTAATGCTGTTGCTGAACCGTTGTCGAAACTTGAGGAAGTAGAAAAAAACTTTCAGAAATCTACAGAAAAGCTTACGCCTACCATTAGTGTCGGCATGTGTTTTGAGACTTTCCAGACTACTTTGGAGCAGTATGTTTCCAGTTTGCCGTTCAATCTTATCATCAGTTTCGGGGAATACCGGGAAATGCTCGATCAGTTGGACAAAGGAATTTTAGATTTGATTATTACTCCGAAAAAAGGTGTTTCTCCGAATATCGAACACGAAGCATTTTCCTCAGAACAGATCATTCTTGTTGGTGGAAAGGATGTTGACATTCGGGAGTTTGAATATATTTTAAATAATGAGGGCACAGAACATGCGGAAGAATGGCTGAAAAATGAGAAATGGTATGGAACGGCCGGAGATATGGAGCATCTTTTTCAGTTCTGGATTCTTAATTTTGGTCACAAGCCGAATTTCCGTCCCAATTACATCGTCCCGAATCTTAATTCTATTGTACGCTGCCTGAAAGGCGGATCCGGATTAGCCGTAGTTCCGGATTTCCTCTGTAAAAAGGAAATTGAAGATGGCGAGATACAGTTAATCTGGGAAGGGAAAAAACCGCTGAAAAACACACTGTATTTCGGCTGTCGTAAGAAGACAAATTATCAGAATGAGATTGCTCATATTAAAGGATTGTTCAGAAAAGTGATGGAAAAGGAAAATTAGTATATAATAAATCATAAATAGATAATTAACAATTATGGAAAAGAAAACATATGCAGGGCAGCCTGTAATTACCTTAAATAACGGAGTGGATATTCCGGCTTTAGGTTTCGGAGTATGGCAGATGGAAGATCTGAAAGAGTGTGAAAATGCAGTTATCAAAGCCATCCAAACAGGATACAGAATGATTGATACTGCTGCTATTTATCAAAATGAAACGGCTGTTGGAGATGCTATTAAAAACAGTGGAGTAGATCGTGAGAAGCTATTTATTACGTCGAAACTATGGGTTCAGGATACTTCGTATGAGAAGACTAAAAGCGCTTTCCAGAGAACTTTGGACAGGCTGCAATTGGATTATCTTGATATGTATTTGATCCACTGGCCGTACGCAGATTTCCTGGGAGCATGGAAAGCAATGGAAGAATTGTATGATGAAGGAAAGATCAAAGCTATAGGTGTGTGCAATTTTACAGTGGAGAAATTAGAAGAATTAAAAGCGAATGCCAAAATCCTTCCGGTAATCAATCAGATTGAGCTGCACCCGATTTTCCAGCAGAAGGAACTTCAGGCCTATAATAAGCAGAATAATATTATTACGCAGCCTTGGAGCCCACTTGGGAACGGAAACGCAGGATTGCTCGAAAACGACAAGTTGAAAGCTATTGGTGAAAAATATAGAAAAACCGTAGCACAGGTTATTTTGAGATGGCATCTTCAGGAAGGGTTCTGTGTAATTCCGAAATCGGTTACGCCTTCAAGAATCGAAGAAAATTTTAATGTTTTTGATTTTGAATTAACAGAAGATGAAATGAATACTGTCCGTACTTTAGATACCGGAAAAAGACTATTCTTTGATCCGAAAGATCCGGATTGGGAGGAAAAAATGCTGAATGCAGTTGCAGATATTTAAGCAATATATCAATTAATATAAAGAAGTAATAAATGTTTATTGCTTCTTTTTTTTGTTAAAAATATCATTTAACTTTACAATACACTAAAAACTAAAATTATGGATACAAAAGTAAACGAACAAATTACAGATTCTGTGACACAGGCAAATGTAAAAGTTGTGGGAGAATCTCCTGCGATGGCACTGGGAAATGTTTATCAGACAGCTGCGCATTCTACCGGACTAATGTTTCAAAATGCAGTTAACGCTCAGAATCAGCAGAATATATTGGCACAGGCTGCCGGTAACCAGGGGGTTATGCAGATTTATAGTCTTGATACTGTTTCAGATGCAATTGCTATTGCAAAAATATTAAATAACAGTGGCACTAATCGTTAAGTTCAGAAACGATGAATAAGGCTGAGAATTTCACCGGATCGCATTAAATAAGCTTAAATTCATTGTATTTTTGCTGACTTAAAGTATAATCATGAAAAGAATAATTTTATCGTTTGTCCTGCTGTTATCATTCATTTCCTGCAATGGGAATGATGAAGATCAGGAACCCGGCAATAAAGCTTCAATTATCGGAGAATGGTATATTGAAAAAGCTGAAATATACAGGTCTTTAAATCAGCAGATCCAAACTTCTTTCTCCACAGATTGTGAGAAAAAAAGTACTTATGAGTTTACTTATGATCATCTTCTTTCGATTATTTATGCTCAGAACAATAATACCTGTATAAAAACGGATGCTGGAACAAAGAAGTATACGTTCGATAAAGGAAATGGTAAATTCTGGTTTGAAAATGAGGAAAATTATCCGTATTTCGTGACGCAGCTTAATGAAACCGGTATGGTGGTTGAAGACCGGACCCAGGATTTTGACGGCGACGGTACCAAAGATGTACTAAGACGTTTCTATAAAAGAATCAATTAAAATAAGAACTCCTTTCGGTCTGAAAGGAGTTCTTATTTTATATTCAATATATTTATTTTGTAAGATCAAGACCCCCGAAATTTCCGGAACTCATCATCAGATATACACCATGGGTCTTATCCAGGGTTTCCCAATATGCGTGAAGTTCTTCAGCATTGGTGAAAACTCTCAGGTTTTGATTTTTGAATTTTTCTTTGATCAGATCCGGGGAAATAGGTTCCATTCTTTTGATTTTCAAAGCATCTTCAGAATAGAAAACGACAGCTTCCTCAAGACCATCCATTGCATGATCGTACTGTTCCAGGAAAACAGGATTCAAACTCGAATAGGTATGAAGCTCCAGAAAACCGTATTTTTTTTCATTTTTAAATTGCTCGCAGAATGCTTTTACCGCCGCTTTTACTTTGCTTGGCGCGTGAGCAAAATCTTTGTACAATATTCCTTGATCTTCCCTTTCTACTTTCTCAAGACGTTTTGAAGCCCCTTTGAAACTCATAATCGCCTCATAAAAATCTTCATCCATAATGCCCAATGTATGGCAGATATGTCTTGCTCCCTCAAGGTTTAATAAATTATGTGCTCCGAAAACAGAAAGCGGAACATCTCCCATTTCTGTTTTCAGATGAACTTTTCCATTGCTGATTTCGTATTCAGGTGTTTTGTAAGGGATTTTTCTGAAATAATTTTCTGCATTTTCCACCACTTTTACCACTTCAGGATCCTCTTCGTTATATACAAGAATTCCACCCGGTGTAATGCTTGCCACAAATTTCCGGAACTGATCTACATAATCATCAAAAGTTTTGAATACATTGATATGATCCCAGGCAATTCCGCTCATTAAGGCAATATTCGGCTGATAGAGAAGAAACTTAGAACGCAGATCGATGGGTGAGGAGAGGTATTCGTCGCCTTCAAGTACCATGAAATCATTTTCACGGGTTAATTTCACCATACAATCGAATCCTTCCAGCTGAGCTCCTACCATATAATCTACATCTTTCTGATGGAAATTCAGAACATGAAGAATCATCGAGGTGATGGTTGTTTTTCCGTGAGAGCCTGCGATTACAACTCTTGTTTTGTTTTTTGACTGCTCATAAAGAAATTCGGGATAAGAATATATTTTTAACCCCAATTCTTTGGCTTTTGCAAGTTCAGGATTATCCTGATGAGCATGCATGCCGAGAATAACTGCATCCAGGTCAGACGTTATTTTTTCAGGAAACCAGCCTAATTCTTCGGGCAGAATGCCTCTTTTTTCAAGTCTTGTACGGGAAGGTTCAAAAATAGCGTCATCAGAACCTGTAACCTGATATCCTTTATCCTTTAATGCAATAGCAAGATTGTGCATGGCACTTCCGCCGATAGCGATGAAATGAGTCTTCAAAATTTGTTACTGTTTTTTAACATTAGCATTAATAATCTCCTGGAAAACACGGGTGATGTTTGTCCAGTTGGTTGTATAATTCGGCATTATTGCACTGGCGTCTGTCTTGCTGCCGGAATTAGGACCTTTTTTTATATTAATAGAAGTTGATATAAAATCATAAATCTTTTTATGGTCTTCTTCTATTCGTCTGAAATTGTTTTGTGAAAGCGTTTTTTCCAGCCTGTATAAATCTTCGTTGGAAATTTTAAAATTCTGTTTTATTTTTTTACCCTGCCCTTCAAAAGAATAGAAGGCATTATTTCCTTTAATCAGAAGATTTTCGTAAATCGGCGAAAAGCCTCCGCTTTTGGAATAGCTGATGTCGAAATCCGAATACATTTTCTGACTGTTGCATGAAACCAATACCAAGATTGCGAATAAGATTCCCAATATCCTTTTCATAATGTTCTTACTTTAATGTTATGAATCTTTTTGTTCAGATTTTTTAGCTTTTAATTCTTCATCATAATTGTGCAGCAAATTGAAATCTTCTGTCTGCTCAATGGCGGTCATGATTTTATGTAAAATTTCATGGGCGTTTTCTTTGTCGTAATCAATATCCAATGGCGGCTTAAATTCCATGGTAGGTTTTACGCCTGTTACCTTTACACGAAGTCCTTTTTTATCAAAAGCCCTGCGGAAACCGTTTATTTTGATAGGAATAACAATCGGGCGCTGATTTTTTACCAGCTTTGCCGTTCCTCTTCTTCCTTGTGCGAAAGCAGAAGTCGTTCCCTGAGGAAAAGTGGCAACCCAACCGTTATCAAGGGCTTTCATAATATTATCCACTTCGCTCATGTCAACCATTCGGTTTACATTCTTTCCTTCAGCCCTCCAGGTTCTTTTTACTGTTACCGCACCGGCGATTTTAAATATTTTCGGAAGAATCCCTTTATTCATGGTTTCTTCAGCAGCGACATAATAGAAGTCAATTTTAGGATTCAGAAGATAAATCGGATTTTTTATGGTATTTAGGTAACCGTTGTTTACAGAGCAGAATGCATGGTACATGGCTGCAACATCCGCAAAATACGTCTGATGGTTAGACACAAACAAAACATTAGAATCCGGTAGATCCACAAGATTTTCGGTACCCGTAATTTTAAGCTTATTAAATCCGTTGAATCTTCTGTACGATATGATTCCCAATATGAAAATAATTAACCTTTTTAAAAAATAAGGAGTTCCGAACGCATCGGTGAAAATATTTTTCTTCGCCATCTTTCAATTATACACAGTGGTGCAAAGTTACATTTTTTTCAGCAACTGGCTGAATTCGCTTAATATCATCGCTGTTGCGCCCCAGATGATATACCCGTTGAAATTAATCACGGGCACTTCACTTCCTCCTGCTGTAGGAAGAGCCATGATTTCCGGTTCATCAGGAAGACCCAGAAAGCAGGTAATCGGAAATTCTATGACTTCCACTGCCTCGCTCTGCTGTAAGATAAATTCAGGATTTTTCTTCGTGTATGATATATAAGGATACACATAAAAATTACTTGGCGGAATATAGATGGGTGACATTTCGCGGATGATCCGTACATAATGTTTTTCGATGCCTATTTCCTCTGATGTTTCACGAATAGCGGTCTCGGCAAAATCCCTGTCCATTTCCTCACGTTTACCGCCAGGTAAGGAAATTTGTCCGCTGTGCCTGTCGTGCTCATTTACGGTTCTTTGAATCAGGGGAAAATGCCATTCATCATTTTTAAGATACAAAATGATATTTACGGCAGCAAACCTGGGGTTTTTCGTTAAAACTTCTTCATAGGTGAAAACCGGGCGGTAGGGTGGCGAGAAGACTCCGTGTGCATTCTCTCCAGGCAATTCTGTTATTTTGATTTTCCTTAATAAATCTTTTCCAAAACTCATATCCAAATTTAATAATATATTTTGAAGAAAGGAAGCGGTACAACATTTTTAATAATGATCGACATAAATATCATAAATAATATGGTACTTATATATAATAGTATTGTATAACAAAATACATTCATGTTTCAATAAACTTATATACCCTCACTCTCCACCTCTTTTCACTCTCAGACTCACCAACTCTCATTTTCAGGAGCTTGATCCGGCTATCCGCTGCTACTCCTCGCGCCTTTACTTCTCTTGCTTGGTCCTGAGCTTTCCGAAGCTTGCTGTGGGGTATCCGCTACTATCCGGGCTAGGATGGTTGACGTGGTAATACTGAAAATCCTTTTATTTCAAAATATTCGTTCCTTATCCTCAGCTGTTGCGTTTACCAGGACCGCAAACCTGATTTTTTCCGAGCCCTGAAGGGGCGATATATAACAGCGTCGGACTCAGCCCTTCGATAAATTCATATAATATAATAAACACAAAGCCTTAAACGGGTGCTTCAACGCCTGATACTCTCCAACGCTCATACTCTAAACCTCAGAAACCAAACATAAGTTTAAAATTATTCTGATTAAGACTCAGCGGTTTAAGGTTTATTATGAACAGAATGTTAAACTTTATGCTTTAATAATTAGGATTGTATTAAGATAAGTCTC
>NZ_JAYEDA010000031.1:0-8987 GCF_034651565.1 Chryseobacterium sp. MHB01
CGAGCCGGATAGAGGTTCTGTATTTTTCTTTGATATAGAAATGCCTTATGAAATCTCCGAATCCAGGGAAGAGGAAGATATGACGATAAAAAGAGCGTTGGTGGTAGATGATAATGAAAGCAACAGGATTATTCTTGATCATATGCTTGGTTATAAAAATATTGAGACTACACTGGCTGCCAACGGAATGGAGGCGCTGGAAATCCTCATGAAAGGTGAAAAGTTCGATGTGATTCTCATGGATTACCATATGCCACTCATGTCCGGACTGGAAACTATTGATAAAATCAGGGAGCTTTTCCAACAGAGAAAGGATAGTCTTCCTATTATAATACTTTCCTCTTCTTCGGAAGAATTAGAAGTAATTACGTCAATCCGGGAAAAGGAAAATGCCTTTTTGCTGGTGAAACCTATTAAATCTGATGATTTATACAAAACGCTGCGAAAGGTGGCCCGAAATAATACATTAGAAATTATTATTGAACATCAGGATGAGAAAAATTCCTATTCATTTGTATCAGAACTTGAAGTTCTTCTGGTAGATGATAATCCAGTGAACATGGTGTTGAATAACAGAATAATGAAATCCATTACTCCTGATGCACATCTTACGGAAGCCGTAAACGGGCTGGAAGCCTTGGAATTGTGTCAGAAAAAACAATTCTCCATTATTCTTATGGATGTCCAGATGCCGGTAATGAACGGTATTGAAGCCACGAAACAGATCCGCATGCTTCCGGATTACACCGGTGTGCCGATTATTGGCGTTACCGCAGGAAATGTACTGGGTGAAAAAGAAAAATGCCTGGAAGCCGGAATGACTGACTTTCTTCCCAAGCCTCTCAGACAGGCAGATCTTCAGGAAATGCTTACAAAATATATCGGTGTTAACGAAAATAATAAAACGGATGCTCATGTTGTTGATGATGAAAATCAGTCAGAAATGAATACGGAACAGTATATTAATCTCAATATGTTAAATGAGCAGATTGGAGATGATGAAGATTTCAAAGAAGTTTTTCTCAATTTGCTGATCCAGGAACTTTCTCATGCAGAAAAAAATATAGAAAAGGCAGCCCAGGAAAAAGATATTGCAGAAACCAGAATGATCCTTCACAAACTTAAAGGAACTGCAGGCAGTGCCGGGCTTTTCAAGCTTTCTGAGTGTGCTCTGAAATGGGAGAAGATAGGAGAAGATGGAATGGATTTTTATACCATGAGCAATGAAATACATCAGGACATAAAAATAGGATTAGATATTGTTAAAGATTTAATGAAATAGAATTTTGCCGGAATTTTTCTTTGTAGGAATTCCGGTATATATTTACAGACAGATACTTAGCTGGAGGTTCTGTCACTCAATCGGTAAAACGAATGCAAATGTGGTACCTTCCATCTTTGAACTCTGGACCTCTATTGTACCGCTATGAAGATCAATAATTTCTTTACAAAGATAAAGCCCTATACCAAATCCCGATGTCGTTCTGCTATTAATGTCTTTTACACGGTAATAACGTTCAAAAATTCGTTGCTGATCTTCTTCGGAGATTCCGATTCCGTGATCGGTAACAGTAACTTGTAAGCTATTTTGGCCGATGGCTGCATATTCAATAATGACCGATGTATTGACAGGTGAGTATTTTATGGCGTTTCCGATAAGGTTATGGATAACCTGCGATATTTTGTCGCGGTCTGCATTGATTAATGTTTGACCGGAAGCTCTGAAAATAAAGCTGCGGCTATGGTTGGTGGAAAGAATCTCATGTTCAATTTCCGTGAATAATGACTGAAAATCGAAGACTGTTTTTTCAATGTGCATTTGTCCGGAATCGAGTCTTGATACATTAAGAAAACCATTGATCATATTGTTCATATAATCCACTTGCTTTACAGATTTTTCCAGCATAATTTGATGTCTGGAATTTTCCTCGTTTGCTTTCGTTCTTTGCAACAGCTGAAGGTAAGCTTTCAATGAGGTGAGTGGTGTTTTAAGTTCATGGCTCACCATTCCCATAAAATCATCTTTTCGCTGTTCTTCTTTCTTCTGTTCCGTAATATCTCTAAGCGTACCGTTAAGGCTTAAAGGATTGCCCTGTGAGTCATAAAAAACTCTTCCGTTCGCCTGTAGCAGCCTTATTTTTTTATCGGTGTTATTTTGTATTCGGTACTCAATAAAATAATGGCCGTCAGATTCTTTACTGAGAGCATTGGTGATAGCATTAATAACCCTGTTTCTATCTTCAGGCAGAATGACCTGTAATGCAATAGATAAGTCTAAATTTTCTTCTGATGACAATCCAAACCAATTATTAAGTAAGGAATTCCCGGAAAAGAGGTTGGTTGCGGGTTGATAATAGAAAGTGGCAAGTGCTCCGGCGTCAATGGCAAGAGCAAGCATTTGCTGATCATTCTGACTTTTGCGGCGCTCTAAAACCTGCTGAGTAATTTCTTCAAGAATGATAAGAACTCCGGAAATAGTTCCTTCAGAAAATATAGGCTGATATATGGAATTGACAATAGCTTCTCTTAAGCCATCATTGTGCCGTAATCTGACTGTAAATTCATTATTTATCTTAGGTTTTCCACTATTGTAAACTTCTCTGAGCCATTTGTTAACGGGTTGTCCCTGTAGTTCGGGGCGGGCTTCCTCATGGGGAAAGCCAACAAGTTCCGACTCCTTGCGGCCCCAAATGCTAAGGATGGCAGGATTGGCAATTTCAATGATGTGGTCTGGTCCCTTCAGCATTGCAATTCCAACAGGAGCCTGTTCAATAATCGTTCGTATGTACTCCCTGCTGTGTGCAAGTTGTTTTATAGAATCACTGAGTTCTTCATTAGTGGAAGTCAGCTCTTCAAGGGTAGCAGCCATTTCCTCATTGAGTGCATGTTCTCTTTCTTCTTTCTCTCGTATCTGCTGTAAAAATTCACGGCGCGAAGTTACATTAAGTGCTGTATTAAGTATGCACCATGTTTTATTGTTTTGATCAGTAAGTGCTTTGTATTCATAATCAAAATAATCGAGCATTTCCTGTCCGTTTTTGATCAGTTTTGCAGGAGCCTCCGATATAGAGTAGGTTTTACCGGAACGCCAGACTTGCTGTAATAATCCCAAAAAGGGCTGTCCCTCCAACTCCGGAATCGCCTCCATTAAGGGTTTACCGATTGCAGACGAATCTTTTCCCCATAAAGCCAGCATGCCTTCATTTGCAAAGCGGATGATCATATTTTCACCTGAATATATGGCAGTTGGTGCAGGAGAGGAGGCCAGTGCCTGTATGATTAAATCAGGACTGAAAATATTATCTGTTGAATGTTCAGGAGTCATAAATATAACAAAGATAGGTAAAAGTAAGTCTATTACAACTGCAACTTTTGTTCCTTTTCTCATCATGTTAATATAAGAAACGACATGTTCTGTCGTTAATGGATTATAGTTTTGCGAATGATATTTATAATAAGGGAAAATATTTTATCTGATCAAATTCATAATAAATTGATATTGTAGTTTTTCCCCAGCTTATATAAAATAAGTATTTTTGCGGCGATTTAAATTAATAATCAACACAACTCGAAATAAACATTAGGAATGAATAAAATATACTCAGGAGCACTGTTCTTGTGCTCTGTTCTGGGGGTTTCTGCCCAGGAAGTGCTCTGGCAGAAAGACATTAAATCCTCCACCCAGGATTTTCTTTCCCAGGTTACCACTACTATTGATCAGCAGTATTTGATAACCGGCAGTTCTATCCAGACAGGAAATAACATGTCCAAAGCTGGAGGCAAAAGCCATTTGCCAACAGCCAACAACCAGCAGCAAAACAACGGTTACGATTTTCATTTGGTTAAACTCAACCAGCAGGGTGATGAGGTCTGGGAAAAATATTTCTCGGGGCAAAACCATGATTTCCTTTCGGCTACGGTGAACACTCAGGAGGGTGGATTCGTTTTAGCAGGAACATCATTCAGCGGAAAAGGCTTAGACAAGAAGGAAGGTTCCAAAGGCGGATCTGATTTTTGGCTGATAAGAATCAATGAATTCGGGGATGAATTGTGGCAGAAAACGATTGGAAGTAATTCGGATGAGGAAGCCAGAGCGGTGATTCAGACAACGGATTTGGGATTCTTTGTGGCGGGAAATATAATGACAGGTTCCCTTCGAGAGCCTCAGGGAACGAGAACTTTGGGTTACGGATCCAAAGATGTTTTGATTGTACGACTGGATAAAAACGGAAAAGAATTATCACAACTTATTTTAGGCGGAAAAGGTTTGGATGAAGTAGAGAAAATGATTCCCACGAAAGACGGAGGCGCTTTACTCGGAGTTTATTCCAGAAGCGGAGCGGTAGCTGGAAGCGGGATGCCGGAAGCGGGAAGTAAAGCCAGTAGCCAGATGCCAAAAGCCAGCGGCAATTTCGGTGAAGGTGATTATTGGATTATCAAACTTTCAAAAGACGGCAAAGTAGACTGGGAAAAGAATTTCGGAGGAAAAGGAGATGACCATTTGAGAACATTAGCTTTAACCTCTACAGGTTATTTAATCGGAGGCGAATCAAGGTCTGAACGGTCAGGGAATAAAACCGTAGGCATTGAAGAAGGAACTGATTTGTGGCTGATCTCACTCAACGAAAGAGGAGAAGAGATCTGGCAGAAATCCTACAATTTTAAAAACCGGGATGTGCTGATGGGAATGAGCGTAATAGCCGGGAAGCAGGAAGATGGAAGCGGGAAGTCTAAAGGCGTTCTCTTAGGAGGCTATACCCAGGCTGAAGGAAGAATTGAAAGTGATGATGAAACGTTCTGGATGCTGTATCTGGATCAGAATGGTAATGAGCAGTGGAGAAAACATGTAAAAGGAGAATCCCGGAAAAGGGAAGAAAGACTTTCGGATATAAAACTAAACAGGGACGGTTCGATTGTTTTAGCCGGGACGAGCGCCGAAGAGCTGGGAAAAGAGAACTGGAAGATCGTAAAGCTGGGTGACAGACAGATTGACCAGCTGATCGAAAAGCAGGATATTAAGATCTATCCAAATCCTGTATCAGATTATGCGTATGTGGAGATTGGAATGGAAGATGGAAGCTGGAAGCTGGGTGATGGAAAGTTCGAGGCAGAAATTGTTGTGTACGATATGGGAGGAAGACAATTGCAGAGCCTGAAAACAAAAAATAAAGTCACGAAGATCAATACACAGAACCTGGTTCAGGGAGCGTATCTGGTAACGGTGAAGACCAAAGATAACAAAACAGCGAGTGCTAAACTGATTAAGAAATAACACTAAGAATACATGAAAAAAACAATCATTTGTGCTGCCATTGTACTGGCTAATTTTTTTGAAGCACAAACTACTGATTCCAATAAAAATATACCGAATATTATTCCGCCATCACCTACGGTCAATAGTTTGATGAAGTTTGAGGAAGTTCCTGTCAGCAATTATACGGGAATTCCCGATATTACCATACCCATTGCAAATATACCGACGGGATTGAGTAATGTTGATTTTAATCTGGCCTTAAAATACCATGTCAACAATGCCAAATCAGATTCTAAAGCCAGCGAAACAGGTTTGGGATGGAGTTTATTTGCGGGTGGAACTATTTCAAGAACTGTTATGGGTAGTCCTGATGATCAAATTGTGAAGTACTCAGTAGGAGGAAATGATAAAATAGGAATATACTTTGATGAAAATACAACCCAAAGCAGTATTAAGAATAATTATGGTTACTATACTGAAAATTTACTGCTCCAACAATTGGATACAAGCTTTCAAAAATCAACCTTTGAAGCTCAATACAGCAATAGGTTTGATACTCAATATGATCTTTATCAATATAATTTTCTTAATTATACAGGAAGATTTATTGTTAAGAAAAACGGAAATGTTTTAAACGCTGTAAAATTGGATAAAAATAATCTCAGAATAGAAGTAATACATACAGCTACGTATGAGCCTACAGCCTTTTCAATAACTGATGAGTTTGGAAATAGATTTATATTTAATATTCTGGAAAAGTCCAAGACTGTTACACAAACTAACTCCACTAATATTGCCGGAAATACTTCCACTAACACTTCAGCAATGAATAAAAGTTATAACAGTGCATTTCATCTGAGTGAGGTTAGAAACGTATCTAATGAATTGATGGCATCATTAACGTATGATACTCCAGTTACTATACAAAGCAGTGATATAAGGGAAGAAACTAATATATATCAGTCCGAAATACATATTCCTTACTCTATTCCTATTTCCCAGAATTTATCAGCTCTTCCTAAAGAATACACTCAGTCTGTCAATATAACTATTTCGGATATCAGAAAATTACAGAAGATTAATATTCCCGGAAAAGGTGAAATTAATTTCGAGTATGAAAATGGAAGAGAGGACACCAATTATACAGGAGGAGAAAATGCAACCAAATTATCTAAATTAAAAAGTGTAAGAGTTCTTAACACTGACGGAAAATTAGATCAGAAATTTAATTTTAACTATAGTTATAGAAATGCGGGAACTTACAAAAGATTATTTTTAGATTCGGTAGATAAATTTTATGCTCAAAATTCATCCTATGTTTTAGATCATAAATACAATCTGAAATATTATGAAGGTTTTTCAGGCCTGACAGCAATTGATGATTCATTTTTCAAATGTACGTCAGGCTCCTACGATCCCACAGCATGTTCAAATATTGAATTGCTAAGATCTATAACCTATCCTACCACAGGTATGGCTCATTTTACTTATGAAGCAGCAACTTATTCATATGATTCTGAAGGTATAGAATTGTCCAATTTTGATGAAAACCACTTGAACTGGAATAATACCAGCTCTATGACGGTTTTTAATAATTTTATTGGAGGGAAGAAATATGCTTTTACATTATCTGAGAATACGAATGTAAAATTCACAGTTAATACTTCACAAATTGATCAGTATGTATGGCAGTTAAGGATATTAAAGAAACAGGGTACAAACTATATACAGGTTGGCGCTATAGGGACAGCCTTTACTACACCTCCTACTGCAGATTTTGAAATGCCTTTACAGGCAGGGGAATATTATCTTGAATTAACACCTGTTCAGCAGGGAATATCAGGAATAACATTTAATACAAGTTTTGATGCTAACTATAAAATACGAAATTCTAATAATTATAAATTTTTATTTGACCTAAGAGGAGTTAAAATTAAATCTGTGTCTTACTATAATGATTCGAATGTAAATAACTTGGGCAATCCTGTCGGCCTACCGATTAAAACGGTAAATTATAATTATAATGCTTTAAATGATGTGAAAAAAAGTACAGGAGCGTTGGTGTTTCCCAAACCAATTATGTCATTTCTGGAACCGTATAGAACAACATTAGAGTATGTGCTTGATGGGTATCAAAAGATTACTACCAATTTTCAGAATGATATTTTGCATATCTCAAATAAAAACTATTTACCTGTACAAAAAACTAAAGGAAGTGATATAGGTTATCAGTATGTCACTGTGTCTGAAACCGGCAGAGGAAAATCTGTATTTCAATACACATCGCCTGTAGATCAGCCTAATCTTCTAAGTGTTTCTGTTCAGCCTCCTTTTCAGCCTGTTCCAAATTATGACTTTAAAAGAGGAAACTTAATTAATAAGAAGGTTTACGATAATATCGGAACTATTCTTACAGAAGATAAGTATCAATACAACTATCCTTCATCTGAAGTTAGAACAGGAATAGTGATTAGTGAAATCCCTCATATTACGGCGGGGTTTTATTTGTATGGAGGTAATTATAATTTTTACGAAGCATTCGTTGCAGAAACTGCTGGGGTAAGAGTAATTTTAGGAACTGACGTTAATGGTTTTTTAAGTGCGGGCTTATCATACGATATATACGGTACGGCTCAATTAACACAAGAAGAACACATCGAATACTACCCTAGTCAGCAATCTGTAAGCCAGGTAACAAACAATACCTATAACATCCGGGATTACCTTATTAAGAAAACCATGTCCTCTCCGGATAACAGCATCACAGAGAGCACCTACCAATATGCGCATGAGAAGAATAACACCAGGCTGATCAATGCAAATATGATCGGTATTCCGTTGGAAATTTCGGTTTTGAAGAAGCAGAATGCTGCTGAAACCGGAAAAACTATTTCCAGAACCGAGACCAGATACGACAATGCAGCCAATTTATTTCCAAGCTCGGTGGTTTCCTATGACCTGCAGAACACGGCTTCCACAGAAATCAACTATAATCAATATGATTCCAAAGGCAACCTACAGCAGTATACCACGAAAGACGGCATTCCTACGGCCATTGTATGGGGCTACAACCAGGCCCAGCCTATTGCTAAAATTGTAGGGGCAACCTATGCCCAGGTAAGCAGTCTGGCGGCGGCTATTATCGCAGCTTCCGACCTTGATGCTTCCGATCCTTCCAATGAGGCAGCATTGATCACAGCTTTGGATAATTTCAGGAAAGAAAGCACAATGGCTAATTACCAGATTAGTACCTACACTTATGATCCATTGATCGGGGTAACCAGCATTACTCCTCCTTCAGGAATCCGGGAAGTGTATCTCTATGATTCTGCGGGCAGGCTGAAAGAAGTAAGAGAAGGCAGCCAGACCGGAAAGCTGTTAAAAGAATTCAAGTATAACTACAAAAACTAATACGATGAAAAAAATATTAATTCCTATAGGCGCTTTGCTGATATCCGGTTTATCCCAGGCACAGCTGACCACTACGGAAAACTACGTATATTCTAAAACCTATTTAGATTATAACGGAACAACACCCACCAAAACCTCGGAAAACGTTCAGTATTTCGACGGATTGGGAAGACCCAAGCAGGTAGTGAATGTCAAAGCTTCCCCAACGGGGAAAGATGTGGTCACCCACATTGAATACGATGTTTTCGGAAGACAGGTGAAAGACTACCTTCCGGTTCCCCAGCTGGGAACTCAGAATGGAGCAATCTACACATCTCCATTG
>NZ_JAYEDA010000032.1:0-8406 GCF_034651565.1 Chryseobacterium sp. MHB01
GTCCATTAAATTATTAAAGAACGGAAAACTGATCACCTATCCCGGTTTCCCTCACGGAATGCCAACTACCGAGCATGAAACTATTAACAAAGATCTTTTGGATTTTATCACAGCATAAACTTTAGAATATTTATTGGTGAAAGCTAATATTTACTCTTAACGCCAAATTAATTTTATGGAAAATTCAAATGCCGAATCACCTGTTTTTAATCCTGAAGATTTTTCTATTGTCCCGCAAAGAGGTTTCGACGAGTTGAAAATAGGAGAGGTTTTCAGAGCTCCAAGCAGAACACTTACGGATGCACATGCTTCTGCTTTTCAGACAGTATCCTGCGACAATCATCCTATTCACTACGATAAGGAATATGCAAAGAGGTACGGCCATGAGGCGCCGGTAGTACACGGATTACAGGTTTTAGCCTTTACTGCACCGGGAGCTACGCTGTTGCCGCATTATTTCGGGAATGTTTTCGTCAGTTTTTTAGAACAGTCATGCAGATTTCTGAAAGAAGTGCATTCCGGAGATACTTTATATTCTTCACTGATGATTACCAATCTGGAACCAAAAGGTGACCTGGGAGTAGTAACGACTGAAGTGACCGTTTATAATCAGAAATCGGAACTTGTACTTCAGGGACAGCACAAATATCTGCTGAGGAGATAAATTTCAGAAAAAGTAAAATGAATGAAGTCTTTAAATTAATTTTTAAAGACTTTTTTTTAGGATTAAGTTTCATTTCATAAATGTAAAAGATATGTGTTTGGATGCCGAACAAAAAACATTAAAAGATAAGATTTTATTTAAAAAATAAATTGAAACCACAAGGAAAAGATTAAATTTGGTTAATTATTCTATTTTTTTTCTTCTCTATTAGGCTGGAATTGCCATAAAACATATATTTGCAGCCTAAATTTTAAAAATAATGAAAGAATTAATTGAAAAAATCAACGCGGAATTTGAAGCTTTTACAACTGAAGCAAACCAACAGGCAGAAAAAGGAAACAAAGCAGCTGGTACCAGAGCTCGTAAAGCAGCTTTAGAACTAAGCAAACTTTTCAAGGATTTCAGAAAAGTTTCTGTTGAAGAATCTAAAAAATAATAATGAAGCCGGCTGAATTAGCCGGCTTTGTTTTATCAGTTATCGGAGTCGATCAGTCCGTTATGTTTAGGATGCTCTGCATCCAGTATACTTTTTATTTCCATCATCTTACTTTCTTTAACTATATAAGTGGTACAGATTTTATTATTGAGATGCATGCGGAAATTCATCTGTATTCCTGTTCTTCTACCCATTGCAGCGGTTTTTGAACTATATTCCGTAAAAAGAGGAAATAAATTCGCAAGACACAGGAGATTTCTTTTTAAGGAGTGAAGAAAAACAGGGTAATTTCCTTCATCATCAATCACTTTCATCCTGAATATTTTTTTTCCTAATGTTGTGCCGAAATACGTTTCGGTTGTTGACCCCGAAATGATAACGGCCGGAATAGACAACCCGATACTTATCAGGATATTTTCATGAAACAAATAATAGAAAAGTGCAGAAAATAAAGCCATATCAATCCATTTGGCAAATAATCTCTGGGTTTCATTTCCTTTAAAACCGGGATTATAAGGCAGATAATACTCGTAGGCATGATAGATCCTTTTGCCGTACCTGTCAAAATCAAAAGTCGGCCTGTGAATCACTTTTCGCTCTTTAATTTCTGATATTTTCACAATAATTTATAAGATCATACTCAGCTGTATTCTTTTTCTGACTTCATCTATATCCGTTACTTTTACCTGAACGTGCTGGTGTAGTTTTACCACTTCATTCACATCAGATACAAATCCGTCCTTCAACTGGGAAATATGTACCAGTCCGCTCTCTTTTATTCCCAGATCTACAAAACACCCGAAAGCTGTAATGTTATTAACAATTCCGGGAAGAATCATCCCGATTTTCAGATCCGTAATTTTCTTCACATTCGGATCAAATTCAAAAACCTTTGCTGCTTTTCTTGGATCCAGTCCCGGTTTTTCAAGCTCTTTTAAAATATCTTTAATGCTTAAAATTCCGACATCGTCTGTGATATATTTTTCAGGTGTAATCTGTGCGATTTTTTCTTTACTGGCAATGAGTTCATGCGTTTTGATGCCTAAATCTTTTGCCATTTTTTCTACAATTCCGTATGCTTCAGGATGTACGGCAGAATTATCCAAAGGATTTTTCGGATTGCTGATCCTTACAAACGCAGCGGCCTGCTGAAAAGCTTTTTCGCCCAGTCTCGGAACCTTTTTCAGTTGTTTACGGTCTTCAAAAGCGCCATTTTCGGCACGGAAATTTACAATATTTTCCGCCATTTTTTCACCGATCCCGGAGACATAGCTCAGCAATGATTTGCTGGCCGTATTAAGATTGATCCCCACTGCGTTGACGCACTTCATCACAGTAGAATCCAGCTCATTTTTCAGTTGGGTCTGGTCTACATCATGCTGATATTGCCCTACGCCGATGGATTTAGGATCTATTTTCACGAGCTCTGCCAAAGGATCCGATAATCTTCTTCCGATGGATATTGCACCACGAACGGTGACATCATACGATGGAAATTCTTCTCTTGCAATTTTACTGGCAGAATATACGGATGCTCCTGCCTCGGAAACTACAAAAACCTGTAACGGTTTGTCGAAAGCAATTTTTTTGATGAAAAATTCCGTTTCGCGGCTGGCAGTTCCGTTTCCTATGGAGATTGCATCAATATTATAAGCATTTACCATAGACCGTATTTTCTTCATAGCCATGCCGGATTCATTTTGTGGTGCGTGAGGATAAATGGTTTCATTATGCAAAAGATCGCCTTTTTCATCCAGGCAAACGACTTTGCATCCGCTTTTGTAACCCGGGTCGATGGCAAGAATTCTCTTTTCTCCCAGTGGAGGGGCAAGCAGCAGCTGTGTGAGGTTTTCAGAGAAAATTTCGATGGCTTTTTTATCTGCCTTTTCTTTGGCTTCCTGCAGTGTTTCATTTGAAATGGCAGGTTCCAGCAAGCGTTTGTAGCTGTCTTTTATAGCCAGCGCAATCTGTTCCGCTGTTTCGTTATTGGATTTAATAATTGCATTTTCTATAAATTCAATCGCTTCATCTTTATCAATTCCCACATTTGTTTTTACATAGCCTTCAGACTCTGCACGCAACATGGCCAGGAGACGATGGGAGGGAGTTCTGCTGAGGTTTTCTTCCCACTCAAAATATTGTGAGAATTTTTTAGCATCTTCTTCTTCCTGCTTTGCCTTTACAACTTTCGAGGTAATCACAGCTTTTCTCTGGAAGATCCTTCTCAGGTTTTTGCGGACATACATGTTTTCGTTGATCCATTCAGCCATGATATCTCTCGCTCCCTGAAGTGCTTCTTCTTCGGTCCCGACTTTCTCGTTGAGGTATCTTGAAGCCAGAGACTGCAGGTCCTGGGCTTTCTGGCTCATGATCATTTTAGCTAAAGGTTCAAGACCTTTTTCCTTTGCAGCATCGGCTTTGGTTTTTTTTCTTTTCTTAAACGGAAGATATAAATCTTCAAGCTCCTGCAGGTTGAAGCTTTCTTCAATTCTTTGTTTTAATTCTGGGGTAAGGGCATTTTGCTCCTCTACAGATTTCAGGATGGTCTCTTTTCTTTTGACAATCTCTTCAAACTGTTTGCTGATCTTTGAGATCTGTTCAATCTGTGTTTCGTCCAGATTTCCTGTTTTGTCTTTCCGGTACCGGGCAATAAAAGGAATGGTACAGTCTTCGGCCAACAGCTGAAGGGTAGGGACAATATTTTTTTCCGGAATATCAAGAATCTGCTGTATATAACGTGTGGCGTTCATTTTAAAATTTAAGCGGCTAAAATACAGACTTTTTTATAAAAGAGGAATGTATTGTAAAAAGGATGCTTAAAGTTTATATAATCACAAAGGTTGCAAAAGCTTTTAAAACACATAGTCACACTAGATGTAAGGATAATTTTTGCACAAATTTAAGAATACATAAGTTTAAAAAAATCTTTGATTTTTCCCGGATGTCCTGAATTATTTTAAGACTATTATAAAATATAAAAACAGTACGAGTGGTACTGTTTTCATTTAGTTTTATTGAACAATTTCATTATAGTAGATGGGAACATAGTCTTTGGTATCGAATCCCATAATGATTATTTTAAAATTTTTAGCCTCATCATTATTAAAGAACTGTATCCTTGCTGATTCGTTTGTGTTTGTTTCTACATAAGGACTCCAGTACAGGGTGGTCCGCAGATCCTGAGAGATGTTTTTAAATCCACGGTCATTATAATCGGGGCTGACAAAAGGAGCTTCTTTATCGAAGCCATTCATAACGGACTTTTTTAATTTTGTAGAAGTTGCGGAATCACTTAAAGAACCGGTTATTCCGCCACGTTTGGTATAGATGGCAATGCCCCCGCTGCTTCCTCCGGATCCGCCGGCAAAATAATCTTTGATGACTTTTACCATCGCAATATCAGAGATGGGTACTGAATTGATCTGTGAGGCATCAATTTTCATTTCATCCAGATAAATATTGATGTTAGCTCCTCTTAATTTTGGAATATAGTTTCCCATATTGGATTCTATGGTCAGTCCGGCAACTCTTCCCTGAAGCCACTGCAAAATATTCATGTATCCCTGTGCTGAGTTGTCATCATTTACAAAATCAAAAACCGTTTCATTCATACTTCTGAATAACGGGCTGCTTAATTTATCATTAAGCTCTTTTGTTTTATCTTTTTTCTTGGCTTTTAATCGTACTTCTTCAATAAGCGTTGCTTTTTCATCAATATTGCTCTGCGTATTTTTTGTTGCCATATATCTCTTTACCGCTTCAGTCGGCTGCTCATTATTTTCACGTGGTACAAGATGATAATTGCTTTCCGGCAATGCTTTTTTCAAAGTAACAAATGAATAATCCGGCTGGAAAATCACCTGTACCTGCTCCTTTGGGATTTTAGGATCATTCAGCTGATAAGAGAATTTAATGGCATCTTCAAAGATCAGTCCTTTTAGGGTAAAAAATCCTTTATCATCCGTTTTTATCTGAGACAGATTTGTTCCGCCTTGCGGCATTTCGAATAAAAGATTTAATTCCGCATTCGAGGCAGGTCTTCCCTGTACCGTCACTTTTCCTTTATACGAAATATAGGGCTGCGGCTGATAACTGATGATTGGGAACGTACCCGACATGATGCTACGCCAGTCGAATCTTTTCCATTTTTCTGATATCAGAAGAGCATCCAACGCTTCAGGATTACGGTTTGGCGTGAAGTATTGAGCCGGTGCATATATTTTAGAAGGAATATCCCCGGTAAGCCATAACGTACTCAAGAGGCTGTTTTCATCCTCAGAACTTTCCAGGCTTCCGTCCATTACAAGTACCGTATAAGCATCGTTGTTTTCATTCGGAGCGATACTGAAAGCATTTGAAGCTCTTGAAGCTTCATTGAACGCTACAGATTTGATTTCCGGTTTTTTAATATTTAATAATCCCGGCTGAACAAAAGTAAGTCTTTGGGCTACAATATTTTCTTTATCATCGAACACGGTGAGCTGAAGAATTCCGTTAACAAGCTGCTGTGCGGGAATTGAAAAGTTCTTTTCAAAAATTTTATCAGAATTAACTTTAAAAACCAACTGATTGTTGATGGTACCGATTACGGTATATGAAGTTCCTGATGCTGTGTTTTTAGATTTTAAAGAAAACTTTACCGCTTCATTTCCGGTTGAAACCTGAAGGTTTATCCCCGAATCGGAAACAGCAGGCAAATCAACAACCTTTCTGTTTCCTTTAGAATCATTTATGATCAACTGGTATTGTACTCCCGCTTTCGGGGTTAATGAAAAGGCACCTACGTTTTGATCAAAGCCTTTAAAAGAGCTTATTTTTACATCAGGTTTGGCTGCATCTACTACATAACCGCTCCATTCGGATGGGGTGATGCCTTTTGACTGTAACCGAACTGCACATTTTGTATTGATGCCCTCTACCAATGTTCCGCTCTCCGGAAAAACAGAAGCAGTCCATTCTGAAGTATCATTTAAAACTACTTTCTCGGGAGATGATGGATTGTATACAACAATTTGCCGCAATGCCTGAAAATCTTCACTGAAATTGGACATCCAGGTGGTGTAGGCTCTAATATAATACACTCCTTCTTTCAGGTTTTCGGGTAAAGCGAAGCTTCCGCTGCCCTGTCCGTTAAGAAGAGGGAGAATTTTTTTACTGATCTGGGTTTTATTGCTGTCATACAATTCCACGAACATAGATGTGGAAATAGATGAGAGGTCATATCCATTGAAAACAAAAGACTTCAGCCATAGATTTTCTCCGGCAACAAAGCTGTTTTTATTGAAAACCAGGTGTATTTTTTCCTGGGGATATTTTTCAAAGAATGTGGTTATCGCTTTTTCTGCTCTGCCCTGCGCGTGTAAACTGCAGAAAGCCATGAAAATACTTAATAGGAAAATAATTTTTTTTGTCATAGATCTGAATTTCATTTGGAATTAGTGCGCAAATTTACATGATTAGAAATGATGAAACAATAGAAAAACGGTAATCAGGATTAAGATATTATTAAAACACAGCGCTGTATTAAACAGATTTTTATTATATTCATCAACTGAATACTGTGGTACCGTGAGATTTCTTGATGTATGGTAAGTGATGTCATCAAGAAGTTCTCTATTTTTGAAAAATCAAAACCGGAAATACCATTTCGGATCATCAGTAATAAACTTTTAAAACAATTGATAATATGAAAAAACTGAGTGTAATTGCTCTTGTGGGAGTAGGTCTTTTTGCTGCTTCATGTACGAAAGAAAAATCTGCTGAAAATGCGGCAACATCACAGGAACAGACGGTAGCTGAAAGTAAAGGAGAGGTACTGGCTGTTGATACGGCTGCTTCTGTAGTAAACTGGAAAGCTTTCCACAAAGGGGGTATGGCTCCGCGTTGGGGGACGCTCAACATCAAATCCGGAGATCTGAGCATTGAAGGCGGACAGCTTGCTGCGGGAAGCTTTGTGATTGATATGAATTCAATCAAGGTAGATCCTGCTTCCGTAACGGAAAAAGACAAGAAACCTGCAGATCTTGAAGCACACCTTAAAAACCCTGATTTCTTTGATACTGCGAAAAACCCTACTTCAGATTTCAAAATTACCAGTGTAACCGATCTTAAGAATGCTTCTGCAGATGCAGTTGCAGGGGCCAATAAAACAGTAAGCGGAAATCTTACGTTATCCGGAAAAACGATGAACGTAACATTCCCTGCAAAAGTGGATGTAACGGAAACTTCGGCTTCTATTCAGGCTAAGTTTACGGTAAACAGGGCAGACTGGGGGATCAAGTTCGGTACTTCCGAAGCCGATCCTGCAGAATGGATGATCAGCAAGGACATTGAGATCGCTGTAGATGTAAAAGCGAAGAAATAATATTGTTAGCTATAAAATCATTGAAGCTGCCTGAAAAGGCAGCTTTTTTGTTGGCTTAAGATACCGGCAGATGGTAATTTGAGAAATTGAAGAATTATTTCAATCAATTATCCTTATCAGTTCTCCTAAATACAACGGTTTACTATTAATATGATAATCTGATGGAATAGATATAAAATATTCTTTTTTACTATCTGATTTTCCTTTTTGTAAAACTAATCCAGTATTTTCTATTCCATCATAATTTTTTATAAAATCAGCTACCGCAGAACTATTCTTGTCAACGACATATATCGTATCATTAGTATGAATATTTTTTACAATATAAAAATTTGAGTCTTTCTTATTTGAAGATGAATAGTAAGTTAGTAATTCAACATAAATATAATCTTTAGGTTCAATCAATTGAGAGACCCTGATTTTTCTCTCAGCTAAAGAGTTTTTTTCTGTGCAAGAAAGTAAAATGACAAAAAATATTAACAGGTACTGCTTCATGGTAATTGAAATGTATGTCTCATTAATGGAAGATATGATAAATTTAAGTAATTCTCTTGAATGGAATTAAGAATAAATATTAGTGAGATTTGAAGAGCTCTTCGTGCTTCAACCCAAAAGGATAATAATTGCTTTCTTCCAAAACAGCGATTCCTCCGCCATCTGCTGCATTGTAGTTCAGCCTTACATTACCCAGATGATCTGTGTAGTTGTATACATATTCTCCTCTTTCCGCATTATAAAACCCTTCTGCTGTCGGGAAAAATTTCAGCTTCTCGTTTTCATACTGAAATCCGTCAAGGTAATCTGTCGTCGCGGAGCCAAAGATCTTCTGCGCTTTTGTCCCATCGGCACGGTAAGATAAGAAGTGTTATGAAAACCCACCGCAATGCGGTGGGTTCTTATTATGTTACCGGCACGAGCGAGACGCTCGCGCCAGCGGGGGGG
>NZ_JAYEDA010000033.1:0-5593 GCF_034651565.1 Chryseobacterium sp. MHB01
CTTTGCAGTCCGGTAAAACGGGGAGCAGGAGTTGAGTTGAGGGATTGTTTAAGAGGGCTTAAGGTTACTAAAAAAACTTTAAAAATTTCTTCAAAAACATTTGGTCAATTCAGAAATATTTTTTACTTTTGCACTCGCAAATACGAAACGAAAACTGACAGAAGAAGTAGTTTGTAGGAAGCGAAAGAAATGAAGATCATTGACATACAATATAACAACCAAGTAAGGAAAAACTAAAGCGTTAAAAAACTTTGAGTGAGTCAAGACAAACATACAATGGAGAGTTTGATCCTGGCTCAGGATGAACGCTAGCGGGAGGCCTAACACATGCAAGCTGAGCGGTAGAGTTTCTTCGGAGACTTGAGAGCGGCGTACGGGTGCGGAACACGTGTGCAACCTGCCTTTATCAGGGGGATAGCCTTTCGAAAGGAAGATTAATACCCCATAATATATAGAGTGGCATCACTTTATATTGAAAACTGAGGTGGATAAAGATGGGCACGCGCAAGATTAGATAGTTGGTGAGGTAACGGCTCACCAAGTCGATGATCTTTAGGGGGCCTGAGAGGGTGATCCCCCACACTGGTACTGAGACACGGACCAGACTCCTACGGGAGGCAGCAGTGAGGAATATTGGACAATGGGTTAGCGCCTGATCCAGCCATCCCGCGTGAAGGACGACGGCCCTATGGGTTGTAAACTTCTTTTGTACAGGGATAAACCTATTTACGTGTAAATAGCTGAAGGTACTGTACGAATAAGCACCGGCTAACTCCGTGCCAGCAGCCGCGGTAATACGGAGGGTGCAAGCGTTATCCGGATTTATTGGGTTTAAAGGGTCCGTAGGCGGATCTGTAAGTCAGTGGTGAAATCTCACAGCTTAACTGTGAAACTGCCATTGATACTGCAGGTCTTGAGTAAGGTAGAAGTGGCTGGAATAAGTAGTGTAGCGGTGAAATGCATAGATATTACTTAGAACACCAATTGCGAAGGCAGGTCACTATGTCTTAACTGACGCTGATGGACGAAAGCGTGGGGAGCGAACAGGATTAGATACCCTGGTAGTCCACGCTGTAAACGATGCTAACTCGTTTTTGGGTTTTCGGATTCAGAGACTAAGCGAAAGTGATAAGTTAGCCACCTGGGGAGTACGAACGCAAGTTTGAAACTCAAAGGAATTGACGGGGGCCCGCACAAGCGGTGGATTATGTGGTTTAATTCGATGATACGCGAGGAACCTTACCAAGGCTTAAATGGGAATTGATCGGTTTAGAAATAGACCTTCCTTCGGGCAATTTTCAAGGTGCTGCATGGTTGTCGTCAGCTCGTGCCGTGAGGTGTTAGGTTAAGTCCTGCAACGAGCGCAACCCCTGTTACTAGTTGCTACCATTAAGTTGAGGACTCTAGTAAGACTGCCTACGCAAGTAGAGAGGAAGGTGGGGATGACGTCAAATCATCACGGCCCTTACGCCTTGGGCCACACACGTAATACAATGGCCGGTACAGAGGGCAGCTACACAGCGATGTGATGCAAATCTCGAAAGCCGGTCTCAGTTCGGATTGGAGTCTGCAACTCGACTCTATGAAGCTGGAATCGCTAGTAATCGCGCATCAGCCATGGCGCGGTGAATACGTTCCCGGGCCTTGTACACACCGCCCGTCAAGCCATGGAAGTCTGGGGTACCTGAAGTCGGTGACCGTAAAAGGAGCTGCCTAGGGTAAAACAGGTAACTAGGGCTAAGTCGTAACAAGGTAGCCGTACCGGAAGGTGCGGCTGGAACATCTCATTTTAGAGCGTCTTAAAGACGATAAACAAAATTAGTACCGCAAGGTACATGTACTTACTTCAAAGTAAAGCTTTAGTTTTTTTATTGGTTGATTTATAAGGAAGGTAAAAAGTTAAAAGTAAAAAGATCCAAGTGTAAAATCAGGGAATATAAAAATTACTCATTACCGATTACTTATTACTTATAAATATATTAAAAATACAAACCCACTAGAAATTAGTAACGGGAAAGAGATTGAGAAATGAATGAAGGTAATGCAGTATGAAAATATTACTTATTACTGATCACTTATTACTCATAACAGAGTCTCGTAGCTCAGCTGGTTAGAGCGCTACACTGATAATGTAGAGGTCGGCAGTTCGAGCCTGCCCGAGACTACTAATTAAAGTTTAAGGTTTAGAGTTTAAAGTTCAGGGTTTAAAACCCGGAACAAAAAACATAAAACCCGGAACACCTAGAGGGGAATTAGCTCAGCTGGCTAGAGCGCCTGCCTTGCACGCAGGAGGTCAAGGGTTCGACTCCCTTATTCTCCACAGTTTTGGAAGATTGATTTAAAAGTTACGGATGGAGCCAAAAACAACATCTGTTCATCAGTCGGAAAAGAAGACATTAAGATCATTGACATTAACGGTAAAGACATCACAAAGAGAAAACCGAGCACTTATAAGTGCTTGAGTAACCTAAAAATAGGAAAGAAATCGTTAAGGGCGTATGGCGGATGCCTAGGCTTTCAGAGGCGAAGAAGGACGTGGTAAGCTGCGAAAAGCTCGGGGGATTGGCACACACGAATTGATCCCGAGATGTCCGAATGGGGCAACCCAATACATTGAAGATGTATTACTCTAAATTTATTTAGAGAGCAAACCCGGAGAACTGAAACATCTAAGTACCCGGAGGAAAAGAAATCGAAGAGATTCCGTAAGTAGTGGCGAGCGAAAGCGGATTAGCCCAAAAGTCTTTATATATTTAGAAGAACGTACTGGAAAGTGCGGCCATAGACGGTGATAGCCCGGTATTCGAAAGGTATATTAAGATGATAAATGAGTAGGGCGGGACACGTGAAATCCTGTCTGAATATGGGGGGACCATCCTCCAAGGCTAAATACTCCTGAAAGACCGATAGTGAACAAGTACTGTGAAGGAAAGGTGAAAAGCACTTCGAATAGAAGGGTGAAATAGAACCTGAAACCGTACGCCTACAAGCGGTCGGAGCAGATTAATTCTGTGACGGCGTGCCTTTTGCATAATGAGCCTACGAGTTAATTTTACTAGCGAGGTTAAGGACTTAAGGTCCGGAGCCGGAGCGAAAGCGAGTCTGAATAGGGCGCATAGTTAGTAGGATTAGACGCGAAACCTTGTGATCTACCCATGGGCAGGTTGAAGCTTTGGTAACACAAAGTGGAGGACCGAACCGGTTGACGTTGAAAAGTCTTCGGATGACCTGTGGGTAGGGGTGAAAGGCCAATCAAACTGGGAGATAGCTCGTACTCTCCGAAATGCATTTAGGTGCAGCGTCGTATATAAGTTTATTAGAGGTAGAGCTACTGATTGGATGCGGGGGTTTCATCGCCTACCAATTCCTGACAAACTCCGAATGCTAATAAATGTTCTACGGCAGTGAGGGCATGGGTGCTAAGGTCCATGTCCGAGAGGGAAAGAACCCAGACCAACAGCTAAGGTCCCCAAATATATGTTAAGTTGAAGCAACGCGGTTGGACTGCATTGACAGCTAGGATGTTGGCTTGGAAGCAGCCATTCATTTAAAGAGTGCGTAACAGCTCACTAGTCGAGCGGTCCGGCATGGATAATAATCGGGCATAAACATATTACCGAAGCTATGGATTTATAATTTATTATATCTGGTAGGAGAGCATTCTGTTTGCGCCGAAGCAGTATCGTGAGGTATTGTGGAGCGGACAGAAAAGAAAATGTAGGCATAAGTAACGATAAAGGGGGCGAGAAACCCCCTCACCGAAAGACTAAGGTTTCCTCAGCCATGCTAATCAGCTGAGGGTTAGTCGGGACCTAACGCGAACCCGAAAGGGGTAGTGGATGGACAATGGGTTAATATTCCCATACTTGCTCACACTAAAAAGGGGACGGTTCGATGTAGCTACTAAAGACGGACGGAAGTGTCAAGGCCTAGCCTTCGGGCGAAGCTGCTGTAGTGTAATCGGATCCAAGAAAAGCCGAAGTGAAGCAACCCGTACCAAAACCGACACAGGTGGTCGAGGAGAGAATCCTAAGGTGCTCGAGTGAGTCGTGGCTAAGGAACTAGGCAAAATAGTCTCGTAACTTCGGAAGAAGAGACGCCATCAGCAATGGTGGCCGCAGTGAAGAGGCCCAGGCGACTGTTTATCAAAAACACAGGACTCTGCTAAATCGAAAGATGCTGTATAGGGTCTGACACCTGCCCGGTGCTGGAAGGTTAAGGAAGGGCGTTAGCGTAAGCGAAGCGTTTGACTGAAGCCCCAGTAAACGGCGGCCGTAACTATAACGGTCCTAAGGTAGCGAAATTCCTTGTCGGGTAAGTTCCGACCTGCACGAATGGTGTAACGATCTGGGCACTGTCTCAGCCACGAGCTCGGTGAAATTGTAGTATCGGTGAAGATGCCGATTACCCGCAATGGGACGAAAAGACCCTGTGAACCTTTACTATAACTTCGTATTGACTTTGAGTAAGTAATGTGTAGGATAGGTGGGAGGCTTTGAAGCAGGCACGCTAGTGTTTGTGGAGCCAACGTTGAAATACCACCCTTTACTTACTTGGAGCCTAACTTCTTTAAAGAAGGACATTGCGTGGTGGGTAGTTTGACTGGGGTGGTCGCCTCCAAAAGAGTAACGGAGGCTTTCAAAGGTACCCTCAGCACGCTTGGTAACCGTGCGTAGAGTGTAATGGCATAAGGGTGCTTGACTGTGAGACCAACAAGTCGATCAGGTGCGAAAGCAGGACATAGTGATCCGGTGGTTCCGTATGGAAGGGCCATCGCTCATAGGATAAAAGGTACTCCGGGGATAACAGGCTAGTCTCCCCCAAGAGCTCACATCGACGGGGAGGTTCGGCACCTCGATGTCGGCTCGTCACATCCTGGGGCTGGAGAAGGTCCCAAGGGTTGGGCTGTTCGCCCATTAAAGTGGCACGCGAGCTGGGTTCAGAACGTCGTGAGACAGTTCGGTCTCTATCTATTGCGGGCGTTAGATGTTTGAGAGGGCTTGATTCTAGTACGAGAGGACCGAATTGAACAAACCTCTGGTGTATCAGTTGTACCGCCAGGTGCACCGCTGAGTAGCTATGTTTGGAAGAGATAAACACTGAAAGCATATAAGTGTGAAACTCGCCTCAAGATGAGACATCTTTTAAGGGTCGTGGGAGATGACCACGTTGATAGGCTACAGGTGTAAAGTTGGTAACAGCATAGCCGAGTAGTACTAATTACCCGTAGATTTATAGCCTATTCATAAGTAATGAGTAATAGGTAATGAGCAATCATGCTTATCATAACTTAGCTTAAGTATTTATAAGTGCAATACTGGTTTTGCCTTTGTGATGAAATTTACCGATAAAAACGGTTCAAGGTTCAATGTTTAAGATTCAAGGTTAAAAACTTTGAACATTAAACTAAAAAAACCTTACACCTATATACAACCTTTAGGGTGGTTTTAGCGGTGGGGCTCACCTGTTCCCATTCCGAACACAGAAGTTAAGCCCACCAGCGCCGATGGTACTGCGAAAGCGGGAGAGTAGGTCGCCGCCAGTTTTTTTACAAACCTCATACAGCAATGTGTGAGGTTTTTTTGTTTTTATA
>NZ_JAYEDA010000034.1:0-3842 GCF_034651565.1 Chryseobacterium sp. MHB01
CAAAATGTTGAGGGCATATATAAATTATTGTTTGTTTTAATTACAATGCAGTGGCAGTATAAATTATTTTTTGCATGTAAGTTCCTTTAGGCTTTCCCAGAAGTACCTTTGATGCTTTTTCTGCCGAAATAGAATAGGCAATATTTAAAGATTGTTTTGCCCCTAAACTTGCGTTGCTTACCAGAACCTGATCGTTTGTGGATAAGGTAACCTCATTCAGGGTTCCCGTTAAACTTCCGCCCGCTATTGCTTTTACCTGTAATACGTCTACCGGAATTACATTTGCGCCACTTACAAAGTTTGCGCCCTCAGATTTTACTTTTACATCGAAATTCTTGGAAGAAATAATGACTAAGCTATTGGGCACCGTCACATTTTTTGAAGAATTATAATCTGTTGTATTCACATAATTAAAATCCACAGTGCCTCCTGAAGCAACACTTCCTACGTCCATTGAAATAACATCGGCTAAATTAATGTTGACGGAGGTATTAACCTGATCAGAATTTTGTGCCAGAACTTGGTTGCTTCCTAAAACGATTGCTCCCCAAGACAACGCAGCGATAACAAATTGTTTTTTCATGATAGAATAAATTTAATGGAACTCTAATAAAATGATGCCATTCAATATAATTATACTGACAAATGTCATTAAAATCAAATCTAATAACATTATTTGACATAACCAAACCATTATTGTTATTTTTAACTGATTGTAATTCTGTTCGTTAAGCATATTTTCTTTTGAATCGGGATATTATCACTATCATATTTCACTTTCAAATGATAAATAAATGTAGATTTTTTTACAAAACACAGGATAATGATGAAACTTGTTGATACATTTATATACCATACTGTGGTACAGCCACAGAAATACTATTTTATATTCCGGCTGCTTTAGACTGAAGAGTTGTATTTGGTTAAGTGTTACCAGGATTTTGTTAATTCTAATCGTATTTATCATTGCAATTTTGTACTTATAAAATATGACAATGAAAATAGTATTAACAGGTTCTCTAGGGAACATAGGAAATCCGCTTACCCAATTATTGGTTGGGGCAGGACATCAGGTTACGGTGATCAGCCGCAGAAAGGAAAGAATACCTGAAATAGAAAATTTAGGTGCTGTAGCAGCCATAGGAAGCATACAGGATGTGGAATTTTTAACAGAAACTTTTAAAAATGCTGATGCGGTCTACTTAATGGAAGCATGGGAAGGTATGGGAAGTCTTTTTGATCAGGAAATCGATTTTCTGGCTGAATTTAAAAAAACAGCTCGGAACTATGTAAAAGCCGTTCAACAGTCAGGAATCAGGAAAATCATTCATTTAAGCAGTATCGGGGCACATTCGGATCAAGGCACCGGAAGTCTTTTGGTTCACTATCATGTTGAGCAGATTTTACAGACTCTTCCTGAAGAGGTTTCCATAAAATTTATGCGTCCCGTGGGATTTTTCAGCAATATCTACCGCTGGCTTCCGGCAATACAATCTCAGGGTAAAATTATTCAAAGCTATGGAGGATCGCGCAAAGAACCCTGGGTTTCACCTTATGATATTGCTGCGACCGTTGCAGGCGAGATGGAAGAACCGTTCAGCGGCAGAACAGTACATTATATCGCCAGTGATGAGGTTTCTCCTGATGAAATTACCGTGGCATTAGGACAATCGATTGGGAATCCGGATTTGGAATGGAAGGTAGTTTCAAGTGAAGAATTATTGCATCAAATGCTGTCTGCGGGCATTAATGAATGGATTGCCAAAGGAATGGTTGCCATGCAAAGAGCACAGGCAGACGGTAGCCTGTATGAGGATTTTTATGCCAATAAACCCACCTTCGGAAAAGTGAAGTTTGAAGATTTTACAAAAGAATTTGCTCAGAAATATAAAATATAAATATAAATTAAAATGAAAACAGCATTAATAACAGGAGCCAACAAAGGAATAGGCTTTGAGACCGCTAAACAACTTTTAGAAAACGGATATTTTGTCTTTATAGGAAGCCGTGATATTGATAACGGAGAATCTGCAGTGGAACAACTGAAAAAAGCAGGTTTCGCGCATACGGAAGCCATTCAATTGGATGTAACCGACGCCGTTTCAGTGGAAAAAGCAAAATCAGCGGTCAGAAGCAAAACCGATGTATTGGATGTGCTGATCAACAACGCCGGAATAAACGGAGGAATGCCGCAGGCAGCTTTGGAAGCGCCGGTTGAGTCTTTTCAAAAAGTACTGGATACCAATCTGTACGGTGTTATAAGAATGACCCAGACATTTATGGATCTTCTTAGAAAATCGGAGGAGCCGAGAATCGTCAATGTTTCTTCAAGCGGCTGTTCCCTCACGTTACATTCTGATCCCGACTGGATCTACTACAGTCATAAAGCAGCGGTGTATACCGCTTCAAAAGCCGCCATGAATATGTATACCATCAACCTTGCCTATGAGCTCCGTGATACCCCATTTAAAGTTAATGCAGTCTGTCCGGGATTTGTCGCTACGGATTTTAATAATCACCGCGGCACAGGAACTGTGGAAGAAGGCGGAAAAAGAATTGCAAAATATGCCATGATCGGGCAGGACGGGCCTACCGGAAAATTCATCAGCGAAGAATATAATCCCGAAACCGGGGAAACACCATGGTAATTAATTCACTATTTTTACAGAACCAATCAAACAAATGAAAAGCAACCCAAATCATTTTCATAAATTTCACTCGTTAACTGAATTTCATAAGATGTTCGGAGTTCCTAAACCTGAGCATCCACTGGTCAGTTTCATCCGTCTGGAAGATATGACCCTACCTGTTGAGGAGCTATCGGAAAATCTGATATTGGATTTTTACAAGATTGCCTATAAGGATACGATCGGAAGTGCCAAATATGGCCAGCATCATTATGATTTTGGTGAAGGTGGTCTGGTATTTACAGCTCCGGGACAGCTCTTTGAAAAACCTAAGAATAATAAGAGCAAAGGCTTCCTGATCCTGCTTCATCCTGATTTTCTGCTTTCCTATCCATTGGCAAAAAAAATCAGGCAATACGGATTCTTTTCCTATGCAACGGATGAAGCGCTGCATGTATCAGAAAAAGAAAAAGAGACCTTATTTTCAGTATTTAAGATTATTGAGGAGGAGCTTAATAACAGAACAGACGATGTGAGTCAGGATTTGGTTGTCTCTCAGATCGAACTTCTTCTGAATTACAGCAGTAGGTATTACAAACGTCAGTTTATTACGTATAAGGCAGTTAATGACCGCCTCATTGATAAGTTTGAAAAAGTTCTTGACGTTTATTTTAATACCGATGAAGAGCTGCAGAACGGAATGCCAACGGTGCAGGATCTTGCTGATCAGCTAAACGTATCCGCAAATTACCTGAGTGACATGTTACGTTCTTTAACCGGATTCAATACACAGCAGCATATCCACAACAGATTCATTGAAACCGCAAAGAAAATATTATCCACCACGGATCTGTCGGTATCTGAAATTGCCTACCATATGGGATTTGAGTATCCGCAGTCCTTCACCAGATTATTCAAGAGTAAAACCAATCAGACTCCTTTGGAGTTCAGGCAATCATTTAATTAGACCGTCAGCAATTGTATTTATCAACCATTTGTTTTATGTCTTCGTAATCTGACGGTCGGTTCATCATCATTGTCTTATATAAATTAAAAAAGGTGGATCAACATGATTCACCTTTATATATAATCGTTTATTACTCTTCAATAAACGCTAAAAGATCTTTGTTAATGGTTTCATGCTCGGTAGTTGGCATTCCGTGAGGGAAACCTGGATAGGTGATCAGTTTACCGTTCTTTAATAATTTAATGGAT
>NZ_JAYEDA010000035.1:0-3418 GCF_034651565.1 Chryseobacterium sp. MHB01
TTGAACGATGCCTGAGGTTTCCGAAGGCAGAGTACCAAAGCAAAGCCACCCGTTACAGGAAATCTATAACAGGTGGCTTTTATATGAAATCAATATATCGGCGTTATTTTTCTTCTTTCACTGCGGATTTCATGTCTGATAAGGCATGCTTGGAAATCCAGCCGATGATCTGGGAAATGATTCTTGCAATCATTTCGGCTTCGGTTACGGGAGAAATACCAGGTACTGTTTTGGCGTAGGATGATGGTGTTGGTGGCAAAGGCTGCGGAAGGATCAGTCCGGTAACTTCAGGATTTGAACCGTTGGCCGGAATACCGGAATACATTTCAACATGCTGGATGAACAACTGTTCTACAAAATCCTGTATTGATTTTGGAGGAACATTAATTACCGAAGTTCCCATGGAATGCTGAAGCGTTCCGGGCAGCGAACTGTTTTGAATCCGGGTATACACGGCACCCGACTGTGTAGAATCTACGATTGCGTAAGCCTGAAGTGCCTGCAGTGAGGCTGCAGTCCAGAAGTTAGGTGATGGGCCGTAAAGATCGGCTATCTGTTGCAGATCCTGTTTCTGCCATGCGTGAGGTACGACATCCAGATCATTCCAATGCATCGTATTCCAGCTTTGGTAAGGAAGCGATTGCTTTTCCCAGCCGGAAGGCAATGCAGGAAATGTACTGTTGAAAAGGCTGGCAAAATTGGTTTCTCCCGGAGTGGCTCCCGCAGTAGGATACACCAGCGTAAGATCAAAAGCATCCAGCTTTTTCTGTTCCGTAAGATACAGCGCCAAAGTAGGAGAGAGGGCTCCCGCAAGGCTGTGGCCGCAGAAAATTACAGCAGTATTTTCGGAAAGCTGCACACTGCTTAAGAATTGCTCAAGCGTAGTTCCCGGAGCTGCGGCAGTTTCTACAGTCGTCAATCCCAGAAGGTTGCTGATTCCGGTAGCGGTTCCGAGTGAAATATAGGGATCAGTACCGTTGTAATCGGATGGACTGAAACTGGATGGATTATACGTACTCCAATTGACCACCTGTGAAACGGAAAAGTCTTCAGATTCCCAATCGTATAAGGAATCGGGGTTGGTGGCGGCGATGGCTACGACGTAGGTTGGCATTACAGGTCCGCCCGGAAATGCCACGGCATCACACTGCGCTACAAATACGGCATTATCGGAAACATCATCGTTGTTTTCCTGCAACAGGGCAGGTCCCCAAACCAGGTTCCAGCTGCCCAGCACCGGCGTAACCGAAGCATCGGCAACAGAAGGACCGGTCTGTCCCAGAATGGTTACCGGCGGAACATTATTCAGGTAGAAAGAAAGATCGTACTGCAGCTGTTGCTGTAATTCACTCGCGGTACCTTTGTACCCTGAGGAACGGCCCACAAGGCAGGCCATCCCGAATATCTGCTGATAAGCATCTAATGTTGGATTTGTCATGATGTATTTTTGTTTTTGGTTGATCGTTTTTGTTGAATGAATGCTGATTATTTATTTTTAAATAACAGAGTAAAGTTCGGGACAAATTGTGATTTGCGAATCCGTGAAAATGACCAAATTGAGGGGTAGGTGTTTGTACGGATCACAATCATTATAATTGAGTTAGGGTAATTATTTCATTGATTTATAGTTTATTATAATTTAATTTATAATATGATATTGACTGAAAGGCTAGAAAATAATACCTTTAAGCATTTTAATTAAGGATAACCATGTCAGAAGAACAGAAACGTCAGTTGCAGCAGCAACTTTGGAATATAGCGAATACTTTAAGAGGTAAAATGGATGCGGATGAATTCCGTGATTATATCTTGGGATTTATTTTCTATAAATATCTTTCAGAGAAAATACATTTTACGGCTAACAAAATTTTATTAGATTCGGGTGAAGATGTTGATTACAATGATGTTGATGAAAATACTGAAGAAGGAAAAGAAATTGTAGAAGCCATTTATGAAGAAGTCGTTGAAGATTTAGGGTATTTCCTGAAACCTTCGGAACTTTTCAGTAATATTGCTAAAAAAGGACATCAGAAACAGGAAGGTAAATCTAATTTTATCTTAGCTGAACTTTCTAAAATCCTTACTAATATTGAGCAATCCACATTAGGGACAAACAGTGAAGATGATTTTGAAGGATTGTTTGATGATTTAGATTTGACTTCTGCAAAACTAGGACGAACGGAAGACGAAAAAAATACATTAATCTCCAAAGTTCTGTATCATTTGGATGATATTGATTTTAATTTATCAGATACGAATGCTGATGTTTTAGGTGATGCTTACGAATATCTGATTGCACAATTTGCAAGTGGCGCTGGTAAAAAAGCAGGGGAATTTTATACGCCTCAACAGGTTTCTACTATTTTGGCAAGAATTGTTACGAGCAGAAAATCACAATTAAAATCTGTATATGACCCGACATGCGGAAGTGGTTCGTTACTTTTGCGTGTTGCCCGTGAAGCGAAAGTGAGCGATTTCTACGGTCAGGAAATGAACCGTACAACTTACAACCTCGCAAGGATGAATATGATTCTTCACGGGGTCAATTACAGCAACTTTGATATCCGTCAGGAAGATACACTTGAAAAACCACAACACCTTGATAAGACCTTTGATGCAATTGTAGCCAATCCGCCCTTTTCTGCAAAATGGAGTTCTAATGAATTGCTTTTGTTGGATGAAAGATTTTCACAATACGGAAAGTTAGCTCCTTCTTCAAAAGCTGACTTCGCTTTTATCCAGCATATGATTCATCATTTGGATGAAAACGGAATTATGGCTGTCGTAATGCCTCACGGTGTTCTGTTCCGTGGTGCAGCCGAATTGGTTATCCGAAAATATCTGATTAAAGAGAAGAACTATTTAGATGCAGTAATTGGTTTGCCTGCCAACATTTTCTTCGGAACCAGTATTCCGACCTGTATTTTAGTCTTTAAAAAATGTCGTGAAGCAGATGAAGATATTTTATTCGTAGATGCCAGCAAAGAGTTTGAGAAGCAAAAAAATCAAAATGTATTGCTCAATGCTCATATCAATAAAATTGTTGACACTTATCAAAACCGTACAGTAATTGAAAAGTTCAGTCATAAAGCGACATTGCAGGAAGTTGCAGATAATGACTATAATCTCAATATTCCTCGCTATGTGGACACTTTTCAAGAAGAAGAGGAAATTGACATTCAGGCGGTAATGGCAGAAATTAAGGAGCTTGAAGCAAAGCGTTCTCAACTTGATTCTGAAATTGAAGTTTATTTGAAAGAATTGGGATTAGTAAGCTAATTTTTTTTGGCTTAGCAAAATCCTCAAGGCTTAGAATTTTAACAAATAAATAATCAAGATGACAGAAGAAAATAAAAGTGTAAAGAATTTTCCTAATAAATTACCAAAACTTAGATTTACAGGGTTTGAAGGGGAATGG
>NZ_JAYEDA010000036.1:0-3388 GCF_034651565.1 Chryseobacterium sp. MHB01
CGCAACCTCTCGGAGACCACCCGCGAAGGAAGCAGCCTTCTGGGGCTGAGTGATGCTGCCGAAGATTTGGGATTCCGTTCCATGGGCGTTCAGATCGACTTCAATACCCTGGCCGAAGAAGTACCCCTTCCCTGCATTGTGCACTGGAACAAAAACCATTTTGTGGTCATTTATAAAATTGACAAAAACAGAAAAGTATATATTTCCGATCCAAGCTACGGGCTCATTACCTACGCTCCGCAGGAATTCATCAAGCTCTGGATTGGTGAAAACGCCAATGAAAAAACAGAAGAAGGCATTGCCCTGATTTTAGAAACAACCCCTGCGTTCTTCCAGACCGAATTTGACGATAAAGAAAGCAAAGCCAGCTTTTCCTTTCTTTCAAAATATCTCTTAAAATACAAATCCCTGGTCATCCAGCTGGCCATAGGCCTTCTTGCAGGAAGCTTATTGTCCCTGATTTTCCCTTTCCTTACCCAGAGCATCGTAGACGTAGGCATCCAGAACCAGGACCTGAATTTCATTTACCTGGTCCTTCTCGCCCAAATCATGCTCTTCATCGGAAGAATGGGAATCGAGGTGATCCGGAGCTGGATTTTACTGCACCTTTCCGCAAGGATCAATATTTCCATTATCTCCGATTTCTTTATCAAGCTCATGAAGCTGCCCATCAGCTTTTTTGATACCCGAATGACGGGAGATATCATGCAGAGGATTAATGATCATCACAGGATCGAGCAGCTCTTAACCAGCTCTTCGCTTAACACGCTCTTTTCCCTGGTGAACCTCATTATATTCAGCATCGTCCTTCTGTTTTATGATTACAGACTGTTTGTTGTGTACCTGGTGGGTGCGGCAGCTTATATCGGGTGGATCAGCTTTTTCCTGAAAAAAAGAAAAGAACTCGATTATAAAAGATTTTCCCAGGTTTCCCAGGAACAGAGCAAGGTGATTGAGCTTATCAACGGCATGCAGGAAATTAAAATGCACAATGCCGAAAAACAAAAACGCTGGGACTGGGAGTTTCTCCAGGTAAAGCTTTTTAAAATCCGGATCAAATCTCTATCCCTGGAGCAGTGGCAGTCCGTGGGAGGGAATTTCATCAACCAGATGAAGGATATCCTGGTAAGCTTTCTCTCTGCAAAACTGGTGTTAAGCGGAAATTTAACGCTGGGAATGATGCTCTCCGTGCAGTACATCATCGGACAGCTCAACAGCCCTTTGCTGCAGCTTATCGATTTTATCAAACAATCCCAGGATGCCAAAATTTCACTCGAAAGACTGGGCGAAATTCATGATAAAGACGATGAGGAAAATCCGGACGAGCAATATACCCATGATCTTCCCCAAAAGGATATTGAAGTTGAAAATCTCTCTTTCCGCTATATCGGTTCAGAAGCGCATGTTTTTGAAAATTTAAATTTAAATATTCCTTATCAGAAAACTACCGCCATTGTTGGGGCCAGCGGAAGCGGGAAAACAACCCTGCTCAAGCTCCTGATGAAGTTTTATGAACCCAATGAAGGGGAAATAAGGCTGGGTAACACCAAGCTTAAGAATATTTCTCCCCGTTTCTGGAGGGACCATTGCGGGGTGGTGATGCAGGAGGGCTATATTTTTAATGATACCATTGCCAACAATATTGCGGTGGGTGAAGATTATCCTGATAAGAAAAAACTGCGTAAAGCAGTAGAAATAGCCCATATCAAAGATTTTATCGAAGAACTTCCTTTAAGCTACAACACCAAGATCGGAAATGAAGGCCTGGGAGTAAGCGGCGGACAAAAGCAAAGGCTTTTCATTGCAAGGGCCGTATACAAATCCCCGGAATATATTTTCTTCGATGAAGCCACCTCCGCACTGGACGCCAATAATGAAAAGGTAATTATGGAAAACCTAGAGCAGTTTTTTAAAGGTAAAACGGCCGTGGTAATTGCCCACAGGCTTTCCACTGTAAAACATGCCGATAAAATCATTGTTTTAGACAAAGGAAAAGTGGTGGAAGAAGGAAACCATGCTCAGCTCGTGGCTTTAAAAGGAGAATATTACCGTCTGGTAAAAAATCAATTGGAACTTGGAAATTAATGGACTTTGTTAAAGTTCTCAAGCTTTGACAAAGTTTTACAATACAACATATTTTGGAAACGAAGAAAGACATTTTAGACAATATAGAACTCCGTTCTGAAAGCGTTCAGGATATCCTTACCCAGCCGCCTCACTGGATGATCCGCTGGGGAAACACCATTATTTTTTTAATCCTGGTGATGATTCTCATCATGAGCTATATCATACGCTATCCGGAATTTATTCCCGCCCCTATTGTGGTTACCTCACAGAATCCGCCCGAAAAGCTCGAGGCACGTACCAATTCGAAAATCGAAAAAATATTCATCAAAGACCATCAGCATGTTAAAAAAAATGAAGTCCTGATGGTGATGCAGTCAACGGCCAATTATAAAGACATCCTACAGCTGAAAAAGCTGGTAGACTCTATTACCCCGGATCAGCTGGCCCGATTTCCACTCAGCGAAACTTCCCATTTTAAACTCGGGGAACTGCAGGGCGATTACAACAGTTTTGCAAAGGCGTTTCAGGATGAAGCCTTGTTTACAAGGTTACAGCCTTATGCCCCTGAAAATATTGCCGCCAACCAGAGCCTATCCGAATACAGAGTGAGAATCGCAACCCTTAAACAACAGAAAAGCCTCGAACAGGCAAAGTATGAAATCACCAGAAAAAATTACCAGCGCTCACAGGAATTGTTTAACCAGGGGGTTATTGCTGCCGTAGAACTGGAAAATGAGAAAATTAAATTCCTCCAGGCGCAGCAGAACCTGGAAAACATCAATATTTCCTTGTCCCAGATCGAAGAAGGAATCTCTAATGTCAATAAAACAAAAAGCGGAACGGTAATCAATATCGAAAAAGACAAAATTACCTATTCTTCACAGACATTACAGCTTTTTGAGCAGCTCAGGAAATCCCTCAAACAGTGGGAACAAAATTACCTGATCATCTCCAATACCGATGGTGAGGCCAGCTTTCAGCAGTTCTTCGGGGAAAACCAGTTTGTAAAGGCGGGAGACGCCATTTTATCCATCCTCCCGGACAACAGAGAAAAACTGGTGGGAAGAATGTCCGTTCCTGCAACGAATTCAGGGAAAATCATTACCGGGGAGAAAGTGCTCATCAAGCTCGATAATTACCGATACCAGGAATATGGCATCGTGGAAGGAAAAGTCCAGAACATCTCCCTCTCTCCAGACAAAGAAGGAAACTACTACGTAGATGTAGCACTCCCTAAAGGTCTGAAAACTTCCTACAATAAAACGCTTCCCTTCGATAAAGAATTAAAAGGAAATGCCGAAATCGTAACACAAGACCTCAG
>NZ_JAYEDA010000037.1:0-3276 GCF_034651565.1 Chryseobacterium sp. MHB01
GGGAATGTATGATTATGGCGCAAGATTCTATATGCCGGATATCGGAAGATGGGGTGTGGTGGATCCATTGGCGGAGAAAATGACAAGGCATAGTCCTTATAATTATGCGTTTAATAATCCGATAATGTTTATTGATCCGGACGGTAGAGAAGCTCTTAAAGGAGAAGCTGCCCAACAAGCTTTTATTAGACTCAGAAATTCAATATCAACACCAAAAGATGATATAACTGTTAATAATAAAGGTACTATTATAAATATTGTGAAAAATAATAAAACTAATAGATTTTTTGGCCAAAATGGGAAACAGCTTTTTTTTAATGATCCTGAAGGTGTTGATAAAATTAATTTGAAATCTGGAACATATAAAATGGGTGATCAATTATTTAATTATATTCCAAAGGGTCGCTTTTTTAGTTTTATGAAAGCCGCAGGATTTGATGCGTTACAATTTAATTTAAGAGCTAATAGAGCTAGTAAGAATGGTGATAAAGATGCAACTATGATTAACAGATATGCTGCATTACAAATAGCCAAAAAAGAATCTTATGACAAAGCTGATTTTGCAATGTCAACATTGCTTCCTACCTATTCTTATCCTGAATATGAAGATAATAGAAGAAGGCCTTTATTAGAAACCGTTGTAGAAACAGCAGATTATTTTAAATTTGGAGATTCTAATACTTTATATAATTTATTTGATGCTGGAAATTATATGTGGGGAGCGTGGATGCATTTGAATGGATTTGAAAAAAAAGCTGTTAAGTTTGGTTCAAATTTAAATGAAGTAATGAGGGGTAATATGGGAGACACTGCAGCAGATCAAAAATCAATTTTTAACGGATTTGATTTCACTGGTTATTAAATTAAGAATTAAAATGAAAGATAAAGTTCAATACATACCAATATCATTTTTTTTAGTAAATGTTTTTATTTATTTAATATTTCGTCTTATTTTTAAATATGATTTGAATAGAAAACTGTATTACGATTTTCATACCAATATTATTCCTATTTTAGTTTTATTGAATATTTTGGTTTCTATAATATTTTTTATATATCTATATTTAAAAAGGCGATATAATAAAATGAATTATGCATTATGTCCAATACTAATATATATTATACTTGCTGTTATCTTCTTAATTATTTCACTTAAATAATATTTTCATTGAGATATATAATGTTTAAATGGATATTTAAACTTAATATTAATAATATAAAAATGTAAAATCTTATCTCTCGGATTTGTAATCCGTGAGCAGAAATAAAGCCCCCCGCTGGCGCGAGCGTCTCGCTCGTGCTATTAGATACAAAGAACCCTCGCAAAATTGCAAGGGTTTTGTATGTAATGTAATTTCTACGAGTAGGCTTTTTTAACTTTATAATCTCTTATCAAAGCATCAATAATCCGACTGCAGAAGGCTATTTTAATTTTAAAAATAATAAGTATATTTACAACTATGCTGACCATTTAGGAAATGTACGTTTGAGTTACTTCAACAATGGCAGCGGAATAGAAGTTCTTGAAGAAAACAATTATTATCCTTTCGGGTTGAAGCATGAAGGGTATAATGCATTGGATGGAAATCCTGCTTATCAGTATAAGTATAACGGTAAGGAGCTCCAAACAGAAACGGGAATGTATGATTATGGCGCAAGATTCTATATGCCGGATATCGGAAGATGGGGTGTGCAAGACGAATTAAGTGAAAAATTTTCAAGTCATTCTAACTATAACTATGTTCTTAATAATCCTATTAATGGAATAGATCCCGATGGAAGGGATGTAATTTTTATTGGTGATTCAAAAGCTGTTCCTCTTTATGGTCATGGCGCCGTTATAATAGGAAACGAAAAAGATGGTTGGTATTATTATTCTATGAATGGCACTGGCGAAGGCTCTAGTCCTTATGGTGACTCTAAAAATCCAGATATAGGAACTTTTTTAGGATATGGTTTAAGTCCTAAGCAAGCGGTATTAAAAGCAAATAGTGTGAACCCTAATGAAAAGCATAATTATGATAAATATGGTGTAGTCAAGACCACTAAAGAAGAGGATGCAAAAATGAAACAGAAAGCGGCTGAAGCAGCGAGCAAAAAAAAATATATTGTCATAGGACAATCCTGTGTCAATGTTCCATTAGCGGCTTTTAATGAGCTGATCGCTATAAGAGCAAATGAAGTTAAAGAACCCCCTTATGTAAATTATTTTGCGCCGAATGCTTTCTTAAATAATTTACGGAATACTATAAACAATGTAAATAAATATTTGCCGATAGAAAATAAAATTGAACCACGCAAAAAAGCAGGTAAATTGATAGTTGGACCAGTAATCCCAATTGATGAAAACGGAAAAGATAAAAAGAAATGAAAATAAATAAATTCAAAATTTTTGCTGTTTTTGTTGCTCTTGGAGCATTTTTATACTACTTATTCGGTGTTTTTTCTTCATCAGTTGGCTGGTATGGATATAGAAAATGGGAACATCGAATAGGATCTACATCTATTCAAGAATCAAAAAGAAGAAAAGTGTTTGTTAAGGAATTGAATTTTATGATTATTGATTCTAATAATTTAAAAGGATTTGATTTCAAGCCATATATTGAAAGAGGATTCAAGTACGGTAAACACTCAATGAATGAAACAGTAATAGAAAGGCATAGTAATTATCCGTATAATTTGAGTTATGAAAGAAATAAGAACGATTCTATTGCTTTAGATATTTTTATAGAGGACAAGAAAAAACTTGATAGCTCAGATGTTAATTGGGGCTTTCTAAAAAATCCATATCTAAAAGATACTATAAGAATCCAAATTATAGGAGCAAAAGACAGCAGAGGGAGAAAAAAGAATGGAATTATAAAAATTTGGTAATAACCCAAACCCGATCTCGCGGCTTTGTAATCCGTGAGCAATAATAATAAAAGAACCCACCGTAATTGCGGTGGGTTTTATATATGATGTTCTGTTTTGTATATGGAAACAGAACTAAAGCGGAAATACTAGGTGGAGTTTAAGCTTGATTTTGCAGGGGGTGTTCAGCAAAGCATCACCCGTCATAAAAGGCTGAGTACAGATACCGACAAGGTCATTACCGAAAACTTTACCTATGATTCTCAGAATAGGCTTCTGACCCATACCCACCAGGTAGACAATAACCCGGTGGAATATTTAGCGCAGAATACCTACAACGAACTGTCTCAGCTTCAAACCAAAAAGGTTGGCGGAGCAAACTCAGGAAGCGGGCTTCAGACGGTAGATTATCAATATAATATT
>NZ_JAYEDA010000038.1:0-1887 GCF_034651565.1 Chryseobacterium sp. MHB01
AGCGCAGAAGATCTTTGGCTCTACGACGACAGATTACCTTGACGGATTTCAGTATGAAAACGAGAAGCTGAAATTCTTCCCGACAGCAGAAGGGTTTTACAATGCGGAAAGAGGAGAATATGTATACAACTACACAGATCATCTGGGCAATGTAAGATTAAGCTACAGCGCAGCAGATGGCGGGGGTATCGCTGTTTTGGAAGAAAGCAATTATTATCCTTTCGGGCTGAAGCATCAGGGGTATAATGACGGTTCATTGCTGAATGATTTTGGAACAAACTACAACTATAAGTACAACGGAAAGGAGCTGCAGGAGACCGGAATGTATGATTATGGAGCAAGTTTTTACATGCCTGATATCGGAAGATGGGGTGTCGTAGATCCTGCTGCTGAATTAGGTAGAAGATTTTCACCATATAATTATGCTTTTGACAATCCGATAATGTTTGTTGACCCCAGATGGAATGTGGCCTTGGCCAACTTGGAATCAGGTTAAAAGTTTTGGAAGAGGAGCTTGGAACGCTACGAAAGGTATGGTTAAAGGTACAATAGAAGGTGCCAGTCTTCAGAGAGCAGCAGTTATAGGAACAGTAAATGCTATGAAAACATATAAAGCATTTAGACAAGGAGGAGTAAAAGCAGCAGTTAAACAAGCAACTAACATAGTATATGAAGAGACTGGTACTAAAGCGATTGTTCAAACAGCAAAAGGTGTAGCAAAAGGAGATGCAGAATCTATCGGATCAGCAGTTGTTACTGTAGCTGCTGCAGTTGTTACTCATAAAGTAATGGGAGCAAAAGCAGGAAAAGTAGCAACTGTTACTGAAACATCTGCTACTTCTCTAGAAGGAGCGCAACTTTCAAGATCACAAATGAGTACTGCTGTTGGAGGTGGAGGAGCTGAAAGAGCTGCCCAGTTCTCTTCTCAATGGGAAAGTGGTAGTTTATCAGAAACCATACAAAAAATTGCACCTGAAGCGGAAGGAACAACAACGGCTACAGGTAAAACCATTTACAATAATTCCGAAACAGGGTTGCAAGTTGTTTACGATAATACAGGAAATTACTTTAGAATAGAAGATACGAATCTGTCTGGAAGGAGAACTTATTTGGATTTGGAAGGAAACGTGCCTAATAATAAAACAGTAAACGGAAAGCAAATGGGAAGAAGTCAAGCTGAATATAATCAAGTAACTCATTTTAATAATATAGATTAAATATGTCAAAAAAAATTATTGTTCCAAAGAGTAAAGAAGCTGAAATTGCATTGGATTACGATGCGGTAAGTCCGGATCAGATTGTGGAATTAAATATAACAAATGACGAATTCAAGAAATTATGGGATGATGGCGTCTTTATTTTAATTAATAAAATAGCAAATAGCAATATTGATGATTTTGAAGACGAGCATATTACAAATTTAGAATCTATACATAATTCATTAAATGAATTAAAAAAAAATGCTAATGGCTCGGATGAAATCATTGAAATGTTTGAGCTAGCTTTATCGTATGAAACTAGCATACATTTTTATTTCTAAGGTAATGTATCAAAGTGTTGATTTCACCCCGCTGGCGCGAGCGTCCCGCTCGTGCTGGTAACATAATAAGAACCCACCACAATTGCGGTGGGTTTTCATAAAACTTCTTATCTTTATAGTGCCGACGGGACAAAAGTGCAGAAGATCTTTGGCTCTACGACGACAGATTACCTTGACGGCTTTCAGTATGAAAACGAGAAGCTGAAATTTTCCCGACAGCAGAAGGGTTTTACAATGCGGAAAGAGGAGAATATATATACAACTACACAGATCATCTGGGTAATGTAAGGCTGAGCTACAATGCAGCAGATGGCGGAGGAATCGCTGTTTTGGAAGAAAGCAACTAC
>NZ_JAYEDA010000039.1:0-1825 GCF_034651565.1 Chryseobacterium sp. MHB01
ACAAAAGCGCAGAAGGTCTTTGGCTACACAACGACAGACTATCTGAACGGATTTCAGTATGAAAATGAGAAGCTGAAATTTTTCCCGACAGCAGAAGGATTTTATAATGCGGAAAGAGGAGAATATGTATACAACTACACAGATCATCTGGGTAATGTAAGGCTGAGCTACAATGCAGCAGATGGCGGAGGAATCGCTGTTTTGGAAGAAAGCAACTACCATCCTTTCGGATTGAAGCATCAGGGGTATAATGACGGGTCTTTATTAAATGATTTTGGAACAAACTATAATTATAAGTACAACGGAAAGGAGCTGCAGGAAACGGGAATGTATGATTATGGAGCAAGGTTTTATATGCCGGATATCGGAAGATGGGGTGTTGTCGATCCGCTCGCGGAAAAATTTCATTCATATAGTCCTTATAATTATGTAATGAATGATCCTATTGCCAATTATGACCCAGATGGGATGGATGTAAAAAATGATTACAAACTTCTGCAAAATGGTCAAGTTCAACTTATAGAAAGGAACAACGATAAATCAGATACTTTGTATGCTACAGATAAAAACGGAAAAGTTGACAAATCCAAAAGCGTTACTGTTAAAAAAACAAAAGCATCAGATAGCTCAATTATTGGAGACTTAGCCAAAGGAGGTATTCCTGATAATTCAACACGTTTTAATGATGTTCGTGAAAAAGCATTTCCTTTAGGGATAAATCGAGCTCGCACTACTAACGCTTCTGATGCAGCCAATGTATTTTTATTTGCTGCTAACAATTCTAACGTTGAATGGGGACTTGCGGGATATAACACTGGTAAAAATATGACCTATGCCCTTTGGACAGGGCATTCTGAAGATATGACACCAAACAGTATTTTATATCAAGGAATATCTAAACTTTCTTTTGAGATTCATACTCACCCTGGAAATGTAACCTTTCCATCTCCTGTCAATAGCATGAATGAAGGAGATTATGGATCTGCTGCTTGGATCGATTCCAAATTTGCAAAAAACAGAAATTATCCTAGACATTTTGTTTATTCGCAAAAGAATAAACATCTTTGGGAATATAATTATTACAATGAGACGTCGGCTAAATTCTATCCAGGAAAACCTGGCGTAATTAGACCAATGCCTGTTAATGGTAAAATCGATTTAAAAACATTAAGAAAATGAAAAAAATAGTATTAATGTTAATATTTGTGTTATTATATTCTTGTAAAAAAGAAGTGAAAAATCCTTATTTTGTATCTGATGAAATATATAACAAAATTATTGAGGGCACAGATATTATTCATCAAGAAATCTCAGAAAGTGACAGATTGTTTTATGTATTAAATAGATATGATACATTAATAATAATGTCTGTAAAATATGAGAATGTTATAAAACCTACTTTTATGATAAAAAAAGAAGGAACATTTTATACCGACTGTTGTAAAATTATAATTACTAAACCATATAATCCTAGTTTTAAAATCATTAAAACCCCAAATAGATTGAAACAAAATGATGTTTCTGAATATTTAGATTTTTATAATGGGAATGATTATCAAAAGGGAGTAATGTATAAGATAAAAGACTTAAACCACTTAGAATTAATTAGAAAAGGAGATTTAAGAAAATATTTTTATCCAATTAAAGAATATAATTTACCAGTTATAAAACCCCCAAAAGAGTATTTAGGAAAACCCTATAAAAAATAATCCGATTTTCACCCCGCTGACGCGAGCGTCCGCTCGTGCCGGTAACATAATAAGAACCCACCGCTTTGCGGTGGGTTTTCATAAAACTTCTTATCTTACCGTGCCGACGGGACAAA
>NZ_JAYEDA010000004.1:0-310550 GCF_034651565.1 Chryseobacterium sp. MHB01
CCCCCCCCCCCCAACCAATACAACAGGAAAAGCGAGTAGCGAGAGCCGGATTAAGCTCCTGAAATAAAGGGAGGTTGGAGCGTGTGAAAGTGTGAAATTGTTTGTGGAAATTTTTATTGAGGCATCGTTCAAATAAAAAGGCTCTACATAATAATAATGTAAAGCCTTTCTATATTATTAGAATAACAGATTATTCTTCTATCTTTTCCTTCTCTTCTTTTTTATCCGGGAAAATGAGAGATAAAATAACGGAGATTATCAATACGCCTCCTACAATCCCTAAAGAAACCGGAGACGGAATATGAATCCATGGTGCAATCAGCATCTTGACTCCAATGAAAGACAGAATAACTGCCAGTCCATAAGGTAATTTGCTGAACATGTGAATAAAATTTGCCAACAGGAAATACAACGATCTTAATCCTAAAATCGCAAAAATATTTGATGTATAAAGGATAAACGGATCATTGGAGATAGCAAATATTGCAGGAATGGAATCCACAGCGAAAAGCACATCCGTAAATTCGATTACCGCCACCACTACCAAAAGCGGAGTCGCCATTTTCATTCCGTTCTGAACGGTAAAAAATTTATCACCCACATAATTGTCAGAAACTTTCCAGAATCTTTTGATTAGCCTTGCTCCAGCCGTATTGCTGTAATCTTCCTCATCGTCGTCATCTCCATCACCCCAGGACTTGATTCCCGCATATACGAGGAACAGCCCGAATAAAGTCATTACAACATTAATTTTCACAGGGTGCCCGAAAATATTCATTTCAGGAAGATAGGTAAGATTGATCAATCCTACTCCGGCAAAAATGAAAATCGCTCTGAAGACAAGCGCACCAATAATTCCCCAGAAAAGCACTTTGTGATGAAGGTATTTCGGAACTTTGAAGAATCCGAAAACAAGAATGAATACAAATAAATTATCTACCGAAAGTGCCTTCTCAATCCAGTAAGCAGCCTGATACTGTGTAAATTTTTCTACAGCAAGCGCATGGCTTCCGGGACCCAGATCTGAATTGTACACCCAGTACACCACTCCCGAAAACACCATTGACAGCGAGATCCAGACAATTGACCAGATGGTGGCTTCTTTGGAAGAAACTTCATGACTTTTTTTGTTGAAAACTCCTAAATCCAGGAGCAACATGATAACTACGGTTACCGCAAATCCCCAAACCAGACCGGGATGAAGATCTAAAATGCTAGTATTTTGTCCCACTTTTAATGTGTTGTTGTTAAAATGATAAAAGCAATAGCTGTACGAATACAAATATTGCTGTTAGTTTATTATATTTTCAGATTAAATTCAATAGACCTTGGTTAAAGCCGGATCGAAATCCTGTTTTATAAGCAGGCTAAAGCCCGCTCCTATTGAACCTTAATCTTTATAAATAATTTTGTTTTACGGTTTCAATGGTTTCCTGCAATTTTCTGTCTTTTGTAGGATCTCCTATGGCGTTGAATTTCCATTCGTTGTTTCTTCGGTAGAAAACGCCCATTACCATCGAAACGTGACCTTTGAAAGAGGCATCATTGGCAATATCGTATTTTGCAAAAACTTCTCTTACATTCGTAGGAGTTCCTTCATAAATTCTGATTGAAGCAAAAGGAATTGTTCCGAAGTCCTGCCCTTTGTAACTGTTCAGAACCAGGGCAACATGCTCTACATTAGAATCGAGATTGCTGAAATCTATGGTAATCACCTCATTGTCCAGCCCGTCGTCACCGTTCACATCACCTGTAAGATCGTCCCCGCTGTGTTTAACCGCACCGTTTTTAGATTTAAGATTCCCGAAATAAATAACTTCCGTTGCATTTTTATTAGAATCGTACAAAATACAGCTTCCGTCCAGGTCTACTGCCTCGCGAGTTATCCCTCCGAAGAAACCTTTTTTCTCAATTGCACCCCAGTTTATTCCTACACACGCCTGTGTCAGAGTAGTTCCGTTTTCCTTGGTAAGGTTTATCCGTTGACCTTTTTGTAAGTTAATAGCCATCTTTTTATGTTTAGTTTGTTTATATTTTACGAGTTGTAAAAGTCGTTAATTATTATTTAAATTTAAATTCAGCATTGCGCGCAGAATATTTGTTTCTTCATTAATATCGAACATTTTGCTCATCACATCCGTATTTTCGAGGTTTTTAATATAATCTTTCAGGACTGCTGTCACCTGATCGGGTAATGTTCTTTTTCTTTCAGTCATTGCTTCTTCAAGATCCTCATTCTTTTTTTTGAGCTGATTGATGATGATCCCGCGATTTGATTCGTTGGGAGCCGTATTCAGCTTTTCCATTTTTTTAGGATCCGCCAGATACATCTTATGCCCTTCAATATCAAAGATGAAAAAATCTTCTGACTGGAAAATCTTAAACAGTTCATATTCATTTCCCGAAACCGCAAAACCACACACAAAACGAACCTTAAAGCTCTGAATATTAAGTCTCCCCAAAAGCTTTCTTTCAATTTGATAGTCCTGATACCGGTAAGCCGGAAAATTACCAGGTTTCAGCAGTTCTTCATCAACTTCTGATCTGTAAAACTCAGCAGCATATTTTTTATAGAAATATAAAACCTCTTCCCAGTTGACCGTGAATTTGTTTTCCGTGAGGTCATGATATAAATCCTTCATGTGACGCGAGAAATTTCCGCTGTATATTTTCCGGTCGGTCTCAAAACCGTCTGCCTGCTTTTCCTCGAATCCGGAAATATATTTCCTGTTGATTTCTATTTCATTGATCACGGCCAGCATGTCATTTTCCTTCTGTTTTTTTATTTTCGTAAGAAGTTCAATAAGACTGTCGGTGTACTGCAGGTGAAACAATTCCAGTTTACTGTAATCAAGTCCCTTATTTTCCTGAAAAAGATTATGGATGATATCCGTCTTAATGTAGATGGAAATGATATCCACATTTTCAAAAAAATTGGCAAGAAGTTTAAGTTTTGTTAATCTTCTTTTACTTTGAGACAGTATGTTTACGGCTTCATCATTCACCTTTGTATAATGCTATTATCCTCTAACGTTTGCTTTAAGTTCGTCTTCCAGAGTCATCAGATCCTGATCCAGCTTTCTTCTTCCTTCCGCACCCTGCTTCTGGATCTGTTTTACCTCGTTCAATGTATTGATAAGTTTTGACGTTGTTTCTCTCAGCGTTTCAATTGATACAACGGTTTGCTCGTTGGCTCTTGCAACATTGATTGAATTCTGACCGAGACGTTCTGCATTTTTTCTTAAAATCTCTTCGGTTGTCGAAGAAACTTTCTGCTGAATTTCAATATTCTGCTGCTGTCTGTACATGGCCACTGCCAAAGAAAGCTGATTTTTCCAAAGCGGAAGCGTTGTCGTAAGAATAGTCTGCGCTTTTTCAGCAATAGATACGTTATTGTTCTGAACCAGTCTGATCTGCGGAAGCGACTGCATCATGATCAGACGAACGACTTTAAGATCGGCTAATCTTCTGTCTAATCTCGCAATAAAATCTCTTTTGTCAGCAATCTGGTAATCCTGATAGTTTTGTGGCACAGCTTCCATTGCAGCAAGTTCAGTTCCCGCCTTTTCCATTCTTAGGTTTCCGGCGATTACCAGCTCTTCGATTTGCTTGATTGCAGTGATATTACTTTCAAATATGGTCTGTAAAACAGCATTATCTTTTGTAGAAGTAATAATTCCTGCATTTACTTTATATGAGATCTGATCGATATTGTTGATGATCTTATCATATTTTGCAAATAGATTTTCAATCTGGGTCATTACGCTCTTCATGAAAGGCAATTTGCTTAAGAAGCTCTTGAATTTATTCTGATTAAGCTCTTCTACATCAACGTAATTCAGCTCGACCAATAAATTATTGATCAGTTCTCCGACTTCTCCCGAGTTGGACCGTCTTACATTCCCAAGGAAACTGTCACTCTGATTAGATAAAGTTCTCTGAAGATCTGCCCCGAAATTCACAATGGATCCCGGATTGGTTTCATCAATAGAGTCTGCAAGAACTTCGTATTTCTGGCGTTCTTCAGATGGTAACTGGGTAAGGTTTACATTTCCTTCCCTGTCTACCACTGGGGCCGGAGGTGTATTTGGCACCTGTCCCGGTGGAGGATCCATCGGAGTCGGTTCAAATGTTTTTAAGGGTTCAATTGATCCAAACGGATCTATGGGTTGATTGGGTTGGTTATCCATGATAAGATTATTGATAGATTTCTACAAATTTTTCGAGACCTTCTCTCTGACCGCTTCCTACGGCTTCAAATTTCCATTCGCCGTTTCTGTTATAGATTCTTCCGAATTCTACTGCTGTTTCAATGGAGAAATCTTCGTCAAGTTCGTATTTTAAAATTTCTTCGTTGGTATCTGTATTAAAAATTCTGATGAAAGAATTTCTTACCTGTCCGAAGTTTTGTCTTCTGGAATCTGCTTCGTGAATCGTTACCACAACGGTGATTTCTTTCACAGCCGGATCAATTTTTGTAAGGTCGATTTTAATCTGTTCATCATCGCCTGCGCCTTCTCCTGTTAAATTATCTCCCGTATGAATCACTGCTTTATCAGGAGATTCCAGGTTATTGTAAAAAATAAAGTGATTATCGGAAACCAATTTTTTATTTTCTCCCAATAAAAATAAAGAGGCATCGAGGTCAAAAGCTGTTCCCGTAGAAGTATTATTGATATCCCATCCTAAACCTACGGTAAATTTTGGGGCGTTTATGTTTTCTCTTTGTCCTTTCTGTAAGTTAATAGCCATAATATAGTTCAGTTTGTGTTAATGTATTAATATTGTTTTCGTATTCTTTTATTAAATGATAATTGTTGCTGATCGCCAGTTCCAACAGCTGATCCATCTGTTCTTTCTTTACTTTAGACGAAAGATAATCAAAATTACCTGAATCGAGGCCTAAAATATATTTTACAATTCTGGTATTAAACTGAAAACCTGGTTTCAGCATTACTTCTGCAACGTGCTCTACACTTTTTACCGCATAATAATTAAAATAATTTTCAATTTTCGGATCAAGGTCAAAATTCATCAGTTCCGCGTAATACATGAACAAAAAATCTGCCTCTACCTTATATTCATGAAGAATTTTATTCACAGTAAACTCATGACTTCCTGTTATTTTGATATCGTCTATAAAAATACAAAGTTTTCCCCTAAGAAAATCTTTATCAAGATAATAAGTGTCGTTGGCAATCAGATTTTTGCGATCTTCGAAGCTCAAATTTCCATAATCCGTCGTGTATGTATGATTTCTGTTGATTTTTGAGAGGATGCTTGATTTCTTTCCTTTCTGAAACAGATAAAAATCCAGATGCTTTTTAAAGTAAAAGCATAAAAAATTGGAGGCAGTAGGAATTGCCATGTACGGACTTGGCAAAACAACAATATCTTTATCTGTATCGAGGATGTTCTCATGTGCTGAAATAAATCCTTCGAATAATTCTTTTGCAAATTTTGCAGCATACGATTTGTCTCCATACTTGAAATAGCTGTATTCTGCGGGTGAGAAAGTAAATTCATCTGCAGAATGGATGTGATGTAAGCTGTATCGTTTGTTCATAATTTATATTTTGGGTCTAAGTAAGTGTGCATTGAAACCAAAATCTTTTGCCCCTTTGTAGTCTGCAATAGGATTGTCTCCGATGTGTAATATCTGTGCGGAATCTAGATCCTGATTTTTAAGCTGATTTTTTACTTCCTGAAATATTTTCGGATCCGGTTTGGAGCAGTTGGCTTCGTCAGAATAAATGTGAAAATCGATGTACTGATCAAGATCTTCATTAATCAGAAATTTCCTCATTGTTTTTCCTTTAATAAAACCTGTATTGCTTAGTATATTAATTGTTTTTCCCTGATTTTTAATTTCATCAAAAAAATCATGCAGGTTTTCGAAAATCACCACAGGTTTATATTCCAGAAACAATTCTTCACTTTTTTGATAGAATTCGTTTAATGTACCTTTATTAATCTGTTTTATATCAACTTGTAAAGCACTCAGAATAAGAAGATAAATTTCAAAAGTATCTACATTTCCTCCGATAACCTCATTAATGGAATTGCAAAGATCATCGTAATATTTTACAATTTTTGCCACTTCATTTATCGGCTTTTTCACTTCAAAAAATGAAGAAAAGAGCTCAACTCTTTTTGTTTTAAATTCGGGGTGAGATTTTATTAAGGTAAGCCATAAATCAAAGGAAAAATGTGAATGATTATGGATGTCAATATCTGTTTTCAAAACGGTTTAGTTAAAAGTTTATTTAGCTTAATTCCTGAAAAAAGATGTCAATAAGTTACATTTATTCTTATCATCGATTTTTCTTCTGATGTCAATTTAATCCAAAGATAAAATTTTTAAATTAATGGGTAAATGTTGTGCGGTGTTTTAAGAAATTTTTATGATTTTCCGCAATTGAATTTAATATTTAGTGAAAGAGAATTTTATTTAAGCGATGATAATACACAAACATTATCAAAACCTAAACCCCTCAAACACAACTACTCTACTTCCCCGGCATTACCTTGTACGTAGGATCATCCTGAATATTGACTTCAATTACCGCTTCAGCGTTTTTCAGCATTTTGCGACAATCCTCGCTGAGATGTTTTAAATGTAAAGTTTTTTGTTGTTCCGCGTATTTTTTAGATAATTTGTCTAAAGCATCAATGGCACTCATGTCCACAATTCTACTTTCTCTAAAATCAATTACCACCTGATCGGGATCGTTTACAGGATCAAATTTGTCAATAAAAGTAGTAACAGATCCGAAAAACAGGGGTCCGAAAATCTGATAATATTTAATTCCGTTTTCATCCGTATATTTTCTTGCACGGATTCTTCTGGCATTGTCCCATGCAAAAACCAATGCTGAAATAACAACACCTACCAATACGGCAAGTGCAAGATTATGTAATATGATTGTAATTAAAGCGACTGTAATCCCAACAAAAATATCAGATTTCGGCATTTTATTGACAATTCGGATAGAAACCCACTGAAAAGTACTGATGGCCACCATCATCATAACGCCAACGAGTGCTGCCATCGGAATCTTTTCTATGAAAGGAGCCCCAACTAAGATGATAATTAAGATTGTGACGGATGCAATAATCCCGGAAAGCCTTGCCCGGGAACCAGCATTAAGATTTACCAGGGTTTGTGCAACCATGGCACAGCCTCCCATTCCACCGAAAAATCCGTTGGTCATATTGGCCAGTCCCTGTGCGACCGATTCTTTATTCGCATTTCCTTTTGTATTGGTAATTTCATCCACCATTGATAAGGTAAGAAGTGATTCTATCAGTCCGACTCCTGCCATAACGAGTGCATAAGGAAAAATAATTTGCAATGTTTCAAGTGAAAAAGGAAGATCCGGAATATGAAAATGTGGCAAAGTCCCACTAATGCTTGCAATATCGGCAACAGTCTTCGTGTGAATTCCAAAACCAATAACAATTCCAAACACAATGAGAATAGCCACAAGAGAAGCCGGCACCACCTTCGTGATTTTCGGAAAAAAGTAAACGATGGCAACAGTAAGCAAAGTGAGGCCCAGCATTACGTACAGTGCTGTTCCCTGAAGCCAGCCGGTGATTCCGTTTTCATTTACAGTTTTAAACTGCTCCACCTGAGCCATAAAAATAATAACAGCCAAACCGTTCAGAAAACCATACATTACAGGCTGCGGAATCAGTCTTACAAATTTACCCCATTTAAAAATACCTACCATCAACTGAAATATCCCGGCCAGAACTACGGTGGCAAAGAGATACTCTACACCGTGCGATTTTATTAAGGCAATAAGAACAACAATGGTAGCGCCAGCTCCACCGGAAACCATTCCGGGACGGCCGCCGAAAACTGCGGTCACCAATCCCATCATAAATGCTGCATAGAGACCCGTAAGTGGTGAAAGCCCGGCCAGAATCGCAAAAGAAAGTGACTCAGGAATCATGGTCATAGCAACCGTGAAGCCGGCTAGCAACTCATTTTTAAAATTTATTTTCTGTGAGAAATCGAATAAAGCGGTGGTATTTTTCATTTTGCAGCAAAGGTAGTGACTATACAACCCTCATCCAATAGTATGCTATTATTGGCTTTAGTAAAAATTAAATTTATCTATCAGCTGTTTTAGTTTAAGAAATGGATAATATTAATATTTGATACATCTGTTTTATAGCTTTGTTCTGTTAAAACTAAAATTATGATCAAAGGATTATACGAAACCCATATTCAGGTAAGTAACCTTGAAAATGCCATCAATTTTTATACAGAGGTTTTAGGATTGAAATTAGCTCATCAGGATGAAAACCGCCGGATTGCTTTTTTATGGGTGGGAGAAGATCGAGATTTCATGCTGGGTCTCTGGGAACAGAAAGAAAACCTGCAAACGCGTCATTTTGCTTTCAGAGTTGATAAGGAAGATCTTTTGAATACATCTGTTGAGTTTCTCAAAAATAAAGATTTAATCCCCTACAACTTCCTGAAAAACGGATCTGAAAAACCAATGGTTTTTGCCTGGATGCCAGCATTGGCGATTTACTTTAATGATCCCGACGGAAATCAGCTGGAATTCATCTCTATCCTTGAAGGTAAGGAAAAACCGGAACTGGGAATTCTTTCTTACGAAGAATGGCTGGAGAAGACTTCGTGACAAAACGATTCCGGCTTTGCATTCGCAAAGCCGGAATCTATAAAGACAGGTATTAGTTTATCTTGCAAAAATCTCTTTCAGCTGAGAAACAATATTATTATTTCCGGATACGGTAATATCTCCGATTTTATCGGCAATCTTCTCCATATATTCCATTTCTTTCAGCTTCCAGAGCACTTCATTTTCTTCCATAAGTTTGGCGGTGTTCAGCAGGCTTCTTGTAGAAGCTGTTTCCTCACGTCTCATAATGGTGTTGGCCTGGGCTTTCTTTTCAGCAATTAAAACCTGGTTCATGATCTCTTTCATTTCTCCCGTTAAAATCACATCCCGAATTCCGGCATCAGCAGCTTTCAGACCGAGATCTTCGGCTTTATTTCCAAGGTTCTGAAGAATTTCTTTTCCCACGGAATCTTTCTTCAGAAGCAGCTCATCAAGAGTTAAAGCTCCGACAAATTCCCGTAAAGCCAACTGCATAAGGATATACAATTGCTTATCATATTCTTTATTTTCCATTAAGGCTTTTACAATATTTTCCACCTGGAAACGGACATAAAAGTTAATTCTGAGCATCGCTTTGTCTTTCGTCAGAAGCTCCTGGCCTGCAATTTCCATTTGCTGCATTCTGGTATCGATGGCTTTTGCCTCTACAGAAATTTCATTGTTCCAGAAATAGTATGTTCCGGCTTCTAAAACACGGTCCAGCTTTCCGTCGATCAGCAAAAGACCTTTATACTGGTTGGTGATGACAAATTTTCTAACAAAACCCTTGAGCTTTGTATTTTCCAGAATTGTTTTAGAAATATTTTCGGTAATTTCCACTTTCGTTAAATCGATTCTTTGAAATGTTCTGTTGAAAATACCTTTCCAGAAAGCGTACTGTCCTACGTTCAGCACTTCTTTGAAAATTCCGCTTTCGTAAACAAGCACAATTTCACCGTCTTTTATCTCAACAACATCAAGCATGTCTTTCAGTCCTTCGTTTTTCAGCAAAAGAGTAAGATCAGTATTGCTTTTAAAAGAATATTTCATATCGTAGATCTCTACCGTTTTATTCCCAAAAATCCAGAAGCTCCCTTCTTTCAGGATGTCGATCAGGTTTCCGTTTCTGAAAACAAGACCTCTCTCGTATGCTTTAATGTGTACATTTTTTATCATGATTTTTATTTTTTAACAGTTATTATTTAATAAAAGGAAATCCCTGATCTCTTCTTCCAAAAAATGCGGAAGCAAAGCGTTTAACAAAAAATCCACTGACTTCAAACTCAATTTTCAGATTTATACTGAAATTCAGATCTTGGGCGTGTCCCTCGCCACAGCATTTCCTGCAGCCCGGGTCGCTACGTTCACTTCTATCTTTTTTGCTTACAAAAAAGGATATCCGTTACCATCGCTCACGCTAAAGACCGTACTTTCAGCATTTGTCTGAAATGATAAGCTCTTCCATACCGTTTCAATTTTAGAAAACCTCTTTTCTTACAGGCTTTTTCAGAATGCTGATTTAACAACCGAAAACATCCCGGATTTTCCAGTGCGGATATTTTTGATGAGAATACCCAAAACTCGCGAAAAAATAGATTTTGAGTCTATTTAAAAATTGATCTACAAACTAAATGTAGGCGTATACCATTTCCGCCATACCAATCATCATTGGCAGTGGGACTCGAACCCACAAATCATAATGCTATTACTCTAACCGGACTGAGTTATATTCCCTTTTAGGAAATAGGAGGATTCGAACCTCCGACCCATAGCGTATGGTAGAAGTTTTTGGCGACTTCCAAACCTTCAGGTCAAGCTGAACAGAACGAAATCATGTTCCTCAACAAATCATTCTGCAATGGTGATATACCGAAACACTCAACAAGACCTGCCTGATATTTTTGACTAAAATCTGTCTTTCAAAATTTTAGTATTATTCTTTTTGATGATGCAAAATAAAATCCCTATTGCGCAGTGTTTTTGCGTAGTAAAATTATTTTTTAACCTTAAGGGAGAGAAGTTTTAACATACGCATTTACTTCCTGCTTCCATCATCCTTTCCACATTGCTTTAATTTCTCGGTGCAAAAGGCGGAGTCCATTTTTTCTTATTCATGATTTCCTTTACTTCTTCGTAGGAAACAGGATAAAAATTATGACAGTCTACCCCTACATCGAAACTTAATGTCATTTCATCATCCGGCAATGTTCCGTGCGAATGGCCGTATAGTTGCCAGACACCACGGTGTGAGCCGTTCCATGTTCTGAGGGAGTAATGAAAAAGAATAATTTTTTGTTTGCCGTTGCTGTTGTCGGCTTCATCAATTCTTAATTCGTGGTAATCTCTGATGGACGCAAATCGTTTTGGATACGTTAATGCTGCTCCTTCATGATTTCCTTTTATCAAATGAATATTTCCATTCAAACGATCCAGAATTTCTTTGGTAAAATCCGGTTTGCCTAAGCTAAAATCTCCTAAATGGTAGACGGTATCATCTTTACCTATTTTCTCATTCCATCGTTTAATAAGTTCTTCATTCATATGCTCCAACGACTCAAAAGGTCTTTCGGAGAATTTTATAATATTGGCATGACCGAAATGATGGTCTGCTGTAAAAAATATATTTTGTTTCATTGTTTTAAATTTTAATTGTTTTTACTTAAACCTCACAAGTTTGAAAACCTTTGAGGTTTCATTACTATTACGCAAGTATTAAATTATTTGTAATTCATTATTTTTCATTTGAGTAAGATGTCTCTGAGCATGAAGTGAAAGAAAATAAATATATTCATAGACATTAATCTTTCCTAATTCATTCACTGTCATTGTTGTTTTGCAGAGAAGACCTTCACCATTTTTCATTAAATTCAAATAATGTAAACATTGCTGATATTGCTGAATAATTGATTCCCTGATTTCATACAAATTCAAATCGCCTTTCGGCTCCATATGTTCCGGTCTTACCCATTCAAAAGCTCGGTGCTCTCCTACTTTTTCAAACTTTTCTTTATTAAAACTGTAATTTCTTATTTCAGAGTTTACATCGAGATGATGATAATTCCGTATTGCTTTTCTCGAACCTTTTTCAATAAGAATCAACAAATAAAAATTAGTAAGATAAATATGCTCTAAAATCTGCAGAACAGTCCAACCACCATTCAAAGATCGATAATTCAACGTCGTATTTTCTTTATCAAACCATCTGTCAACCTCATCAAAAGTGAATTTCAAATGCGTTTGTATAAACTGTATACATCTAAATATGTCCATTTACAATTTTTTAAAGTTTCTTAAAAGGCTTTCAATATTTTCCTTTCCTACAGGATTCATGGAATGAGAGTAAAATTGCGGCAAGTCCGTGCCATTATCCATGCAATATTCTACCAGCCACTTCGCACAGTCGTATCCTGTTTTTTCGACAAATTGCTGAGAATCCTGTTGAAGATGATGTACATCCGCAAGATCATGGTCAAAAGAGATCATGTCCGGTAAGCCGTTTTCCAAAATTCTGTTGATAAACTGCTTGTAATTCCGAACGATATGCCAATCGCCTCTTAGGAAAATATCCTGTTTGGTGTAGTGATACACCTCAATTGGGTATCGTATATCATCCAGAAACAATAATCTTTTTGTCAATTCCATTTTTTTATTTTATCCTTTTATTTTTCCGTACTAAAACGCAAGTTTAGATTTGTAATTATTTGCGCTGCTTTTAGCTATTATACCATCATATCCGCACAGTTAGAACTCGCGAATGCGTAAGGTTTTGCTTTAAATACATAACCCATTCCGAGAATGTATCCCATGGCATCTTTTAACGCTACATTGGACTTGAAATCCGGATCGGTGTTAATGTCTGCGTGCACCTCCATTTCTACTCCGTAAGCATCCAGTACTGCGCAGATCGCATAAGCAATTTCTACGGATTTGTTCACCTCATTCAACATACGTTCTTTGATACTGATGCGCTGGAATTCTTTTTCTTTTCTGATAAAGGTAAACGCTCCTTTTCCCTCGCGAATAAAAACTACTGCCGTAGCATAATTAATGACATCTCCGTAAACATGGGAATCTGATCCCACACATACTTTCAGTCGGTATCCACTGCCTTGTTCGCGGATGATGGCTTCTTCTACCAGCTGTGTGATAGAGTTTTGGAAAATTTTTCCGTTCATATTTTGCCATACTTGTTGTTGCGTTTCCATTTTTCTACATGTTTTTGTTTTGTTTAAATTTTAATAATTATGTCAATCGTAAATCCATTGTACTCTCAATTTAAAATTCATTTGCGGAGCAAATTCACCATTGACCATTAACATTCTTGCACTCCGAACCGGATTTGAACCAATACCATCAGTTTTGGAGACTGAGATGCTGCCATTACATCATCGGAGTAGTTTTTTGCTGATTCATCAGGATTGTTCATTTCCTTTCTTATTCATTTTATGTATTCACGAATGCTTTGCATTTCGAACCTGAACAACAAGAGTCAAAGTCTTGTGTGCTGCCAATTATGAATCAATTTTATAAGCAATAGGTAATGAGTAATTAAATCATATTTAATAAGTACTTTAATATATTGCTTGTTCTTATTCTGCGGAACAGACAGGAATTGAACCTATACCTTTAGTTTTTCAGACTAACGTGCAGACCATCTACACAACTGTTCCAATTATTTTTGAAGAAACAAAGCCTGTCTTAATTTTTGTTTGATATAAGAACTTCTGCGCTTTGACAGACTTTTCCTTTCTTCGGAACTAATCTCATTTTAGTTATTTGAGATGGTTGTGGGGTTGTTCATAACCTTATTTATTTTTTATTTAAATTCACGAATGTTTCACATTTCAAACCCACTCAGCTTACGCAACGGTTTTGCAGACCGCCCCGACTCTTCCACTTCGGCGAACCATCGTTTTGATGAGTACTTTTTAAACCTTACTGATCATTTTCTTAATTTCATTAAAATAAAGCCTGTCCTATTGTGTTTGATATAAGAACTTCTGCGCTCTGACAGACTTTATTTATCTAAAATTTATATTATGTTAAACCATTCATTTTTATTAAAGCATCAATCTGAGTTAAGAAAAGCCTGTCTACATTCCTGTGTTTTTTTGGCTAAAGATCGTCTGCGCTGACAGACTTTTCCTCTTCTCTTTTTGAAACAATTACATCCATCATTCTTGCGGTCTATGCGAGAATCGAACTCGCAGTGCCCGAGAGACAGTCGGGAAGGTTACCATTACCTCAATAGACCTTTGATTTGTGAATAGTCAATGTAAATCCGCTTTGCTTGTCAATTTTTAAATTCACTTATGAAATAAATTCACCATTGACCATTCACTTTTTGTAATCCCAGAAGGATTCGAACCTTCAACCCCCGGTTTAAAAGACCGGTGCTCTTACCTATTGAGCTATGAGATTGTTAATGTTGTGAATAGTAAATTATCAATTCACTTGCTTGTCAATTTTTTAAATTCACTTGTGAAACAAATTCATTATTCACATTTTTGGGTATCTCCGGGGATCGAACCCTATTCTCCGGTGCCACAAACCGACGCTTTACCAATAAGCTAGAGAAACCATAAAGCATAAAAAAACGCCTCTTTAGGGGAGGCGCTTTATATTTTCAGACGTGTCAGTGTACTAACTGACCCATTTATATAAGCACCTTTTATTTAATAATCCATTATCAAGAACACATGCACACACCAAATCCATTGGTTTTTGTCCGTGTAATTCTGAATGTTGATGAAATATGTTTCTAAATTGTTTCATTTTATTATTTTAAAAAGTTTTTGAAATGCTGAAAACCTGTTGCTTTCAATTTTCGGTTGCAAAGTAAATATGATTTTTTTTAATTCACAAATTTATTTTTCATTCAATCACCTGAAAATCAACACATTAAACGTTATTTTTAATATAGAAAATACCTGTCCGCAACGGATTGCAGATACTCTTACTACCTAAATGACTGTCTCTCATCGGTTTATTGATCACTTCTTATTTTCTTATTAATTGTTCATTGTTGATTAAAAAATATTCAATTTTATGGTTATTTTTTTTCATTCTAAATAATTTCTCTCCTAAAACACAAAAAAAACGCCTCGAAAATCGAGGCGTTCCTGTACTATTTGATAAAATTTTTACGGGTTTACAGTAAACAATTTTCAAAGAAAGCACATTTTGCCTCATTCAACAACATCCATTCATATCCAAACGATCCCTTTACTACAGGACGATCGCATAGATTTAAACTGATATGTGCTCTTTGTATTGTCATAATTTTGTTGCCGCAAAGATAAACGTTTTTTTGAAAAGTTTAATTTCTGAACATTTTATTCCTGCCTGTTTTATACCTTGAAATGTCTTTTAAAATGACCTCATCATCGGGATTGAAATGTTTTAATTCATTCACGATTTCCGAACGCGTCGTTACTTTTTCAGCGATGATTTCGTACGCAATGTTTCTTGTAGGAACCCGAAGCTCCGGAGCTTTTTTAAATTCCTGCTTCATGGCTTCCAGGTAAATGATCTTTTTATCAGAAGGCGTCTGTCCGAAGATTTGCAGAATTTCGTGCTCAAGCTTTTTAACATCACCAATATTATCGAAATACTGTTGCAGGCAATTGAGCGGATCGTGATTTTCTTCCCAACCTCTGAGAAGTACTTTCTGTGCTTCCTGATGCATATCCATTTTATTCCGATATATCAGGGAAGCTTTTACCATCTGATAACTCATTAGATAATCGTCTACAACCATCTGATAAAAGAGAAAAGCATTTTCCAAATCATCAATCATTTTATACAGGTCGCCCACTTTTTCTTTCTGCTGAAGTTCTTTATAGAGAATAATTGCTTTGTCGTACTGTTTAGCGTTCACATAGCAGTTTGCAGCATCCGCTTTATTATTAAGCTTTTTGAGATAGACAGCTGCTGCTTCGTTATAAAATTCGCCGTTCTCCAGTGTTTTAGCAGCTCGGTAATAATCTTTAAGCAAATTCATATAAACGACCGCTGCTTTTTTGTATTCATTATTCTGAATATGCTTTTCGGCAATATCTTCATACATGCTTTTTAATCGATCGAATATCGATGAATCTAAAGGAACTCCGTTACCACCATATTTTTTCTGCACGGGCGGCAGAGGATCTTTCTCTTTACTTTGAAGCAAAACAATCAATACCACAACGATGCAGACAAAAAATATAAACTTAAATACACCTGCTAATGCATCCTGTATCGCTTGCTGTGACCACTGTGCAATAATTGCAATTATTTTAAAAAGCACCAGTACAAAAAAAGCAACCAGGAATTTATCTAAAAATTTTCTATTTCTCATTCTTTCCTGATTTTAAAATGTCCATATCCTTACTGAATAATCTGTACAGAAGCACAATAACGCCGATAATCAGCAGCCATACCAGCCAATTATAGCCGAATGTTTTGATGAGCGGATAGAAAATATACAATAAGGAGGCAGCAAGTATAATAATGAGAATCATTTTGATTCCTTCAGAAACATATTCACCGCCCATATATAATGGCTTTTTCCTTACAAAATAGGAATACCCGGCCACCAAACCCATCATTGCCAGGATCATCCAGGTAATTTCTGAAACGGAAGTTTTCCCTTTTTCGACATCTCCAGATGTATTAAAAATCTTCTTTCCTGTTTCTTTATGGAAGACCACCGTTGGATCTGTAGTATGCAAAGTCCCATAGATTCTTGACAACGAATCAGATACAACTCTTTTTCTCATTTCCAACAGATCATCAGCAAGAAGTTTCTGAGAAATTTTTGTCATCGTATTGGAAGTATCTTTTCTGATGGAATCAAGGATTTTTGTGTGATAGCCTTCTGTTTTAAGTTTTACCAGATCTTCTGTCTTTTTAAGATAAACATTCTTTAGAGAATCTCTGGATTTTTTCTCTTTTAATCTGTACTCTTCGATTTTCCACAAAATCACGTCTCCGGTTCCATTCACCTGTTCATATTCCTGTATCAGCTGCCTTCTTTCTTTTCCGTACAGAGAATCGATAACCATATCAATTTTGGTAACTCCGGATTCAAAAGCAAGCTTGTTTTCTGGTACCGTCTCAACAGTGTGATCATTGTAAAGATCTGTTGAAACATTAGAAACCTGGATTTCTTCCGGATTGTTCTTCTTTGAGTCTAAGACAAAAATGATAATAACAACAAGCACTATAAATCCGATTAATACTTTCCACGAATCTTTCGATTTTTCAGATGAATTTTGAGACTGCTTATCCGCACCAATAGGGTCGCCGCCCATCCCGAACATTCCGAAATCAAAATTAAAATCTCCCCACCCCCCTCTTGAAGTCCCGTGAATATCCAACGGAACGCCAAAATAAACTGCCCGTTCCGGATACTTAGTAATGTAAGCGATATATTTTTCTATTTCTTCCAGATTTCCTTCCATTACCTTTTTCAGATCAAAAGGAAGATTTTTCATCCATTCTTCGTCCGTTTGAGGATTCATCAGCTGTTCCAGCAGATCGTCATCATTCATGTTTACCTGAAAACTCCGGATCTTTTGTGGAATATTTATTCCGTTTAGTGGCTTTCTGATGACTGATTCTGTTTTTGAGGAGTCCTGCAAAACGGTTATCCAGTCAATCTCTTCTATCAGTCGGACAAGCCCGAAGCCCGGGTGCATAATAATATATCGGGCATCCTGATATTTCCAGTCTTCAGCAATAAGCTTAGGATAGAAATCTGTATTTTCAGGGATAAATAATCGATTGTCGAAACATTGAAAATAACTGTGCTGCCCGATATCAGCGGGAGCATTATGAGTAAAGACCAAAAAACATCCGTACAAAACATTCGGTTCCTGCGAAGGGATCGCAAATGACTGAACTGCATTAAGATCAATACCCAGCAATTCCATTTCCTGTAGCCATACCTGTGGTGAGGAGCTTCTGATCAGCACTCCAGTTTTTGGGTAATTATTTTTCGGAAAAGGCTTAATCTTCAGTTCCATATTCCAGTATTTGGTCGATAAATCTTTTCAGGTAAGCTTCATACATTTCCTGCATTTCTTTTACTTTAAGCAACGTATGCTGTGGCAGATAATATTCTGCACCGGTAAATTCGGTATCCGAAGCCAACGCAGCAGCACGATGTTCCAAAGCAGGCATATAAAATACCGGAATATTGGCATTAATACTTCTGAATGTAATGATCCCTCGTGAATCTGTAATAATCTCACTTCCTTCAGAAAAAGTAAATTTATTTTTAATCTGATTTGCCTTAATGATAATCGGCAATTTATTTTTCATGAAATAAAGCGTACTTCCATAGTTTTTCAGCTCACTTTTAGAGAAAACGAGATTATGCTCACTGTTGATTCCGACTAGAGTAAAATTGCTTAATATTTTAAATTTATTAAACTTCAGCTTGTCCAGTTCAATATAGACTTTCCCGATGTTTTTAGCAATTTCAGCATCATTTCGAACCATTTGCATGGAAACTTCTCCTTCTACAGTAATACTAAAAATCTCATCCAGCTTTTCTTCATGCAGATAAAAATGTTTATCGAAGTAGACCAGCTGCACATTGGCAGGAATATCAAATCCGGAGACATTCAGCTCCGAATATTCTTTCGTTTCAATGTTGAGTTTTGAGATCAAATTCTTAGCCGGCTGATACTGGCACAGAATAAATTGTTGCTGCTTATTTTTTGCCAGGGCAAATTGTCCCTGATCTTTAACGGAAATATTTTCATACAGGACCTCGCAACCCCGATGTGTCCAGTAGCTTCCATAATATCCTTTATTATAATAATTATCGGTGAGATGCGTCCTCAGCAATTGCTTTTTACTGCTCAAAATAAAGAATTCGCCCTCATAAAGAAAGGTTGCAATCTGTTGCTTGGGAGCAGGAAAGAGTAACGGATAATTCTTAGGTACATCCGTTTTAGCCCCCTGTTCTGTAACATTATTGGATCTTCTTCTCTTTTTTGAAGGGGGATTTGCCCATAATTCCTTCAGGGGAAGCACGATTTTCTGAATATGTTTCCTGATTCCTTTCTGATGCTTAAAAAAATTCAGTTCGCCGGTTGCCGAAGTTGTCACCAGAAACTTGAGCCGGTCGCGATTCTCATTAATAATTTTCTGGAGGTTCTGATTTTTTATATTATCTTCATGTGTAATGAAAAAGACTTCCAGATCCTTACCCGTATGTTCTTCATTAAAAAACTTTTCCAGCGCTTTTGAAACTTCCAGAACAGGACTCACGAAATTCAGGTTGTCAATAACGTCTTCCACTTTATTCAATGATAAGGGGACAGTATGCTCTCCTAATGCGAAAACTTTACATTCAGAATGTGCTTTCGGATGCTTGATGACGGCGATGGCAGAAGCAAAGGCCATTACTTTCGGAGTTCCCCAGTTTTTCAGGGAAGTATCGATCAGAATGATCCTTTCAAAGATATTTTCTTCCGGCGGAATTTCCCTCTGGATATACAATGCTTCATTGTTGGCGACACGGTTCATAAAGATTTCATCATCATGGGCAAATTCCGACAACAGCATTCTGTGAAGTTCGCCTTTATTGGTCATATCAGAAATCCCACCGATGGGCTGATCTCCCGGCGAAAGGTGACGCATCGGGATTTTCAGTCCGCTCCATATTCTTTTGATAAGGCTTCCGACCTGGAAGGTTTTCGGTTCTTCAATCAGTTCTTCAATGAATTCTGCTCCACTTTCGATGGTCGTTTCCTCTTCAAGGACTTCTTCTTTTAAATCAGGAAGACCAATCTCATCATTCATGGCATTGATGATCGATTCTGTCGTTGGAAACTCGTTATAAAGATAAGCGAGTGTTTCGATATCGTTCCTGAAGACCGTTACATTCAGCTCTTCTTTTCTGGCAAATTCAGCAATAGCATGAGGTTTCCTTTCAAATTTCCGGATAACTCCTTCGGAATATTCCGGGGACATGCGGATGTGGGCATAATTGAAAATAGTCCTTAACAGAATAATTTTGTTGGAAGATCTTTTTAACGAATTCCCGAGATGCATCAGATTTTTTAAAAAGCTTTGCGCATCATAGACGTCATTCTCCATATCTGTTCCCGGAAATGCGTTTTTGTATTTTCTGATATAGAAAAATATCCCATCCATGTTTAGATGTCCGTCCTGAATCGCGTAGAGCACGAGCAATAATGAACCGAACGGCGGCAATCCCTGTCCTTTTAATTCTTTGAGAATACCCATGACATAGGCTCTGTAGGCAAGAGGTCCTACATTCGGAATAGAAATAAGGTTGTTTTCATGGTAGCCTGTATCATCGGGAACATCTTCATCGGTCGTCCACTCCCAGAAATAATTCTCGTAAGACCGAAAATATTCTCTTACATCCATTCTTTTGCTTTTTCGGTGAGACGGAACGAACTTACAGATAACTTCCGGAAATCGCTTTTAAGAATAGGAAGAAAACTACCATTCTCACTCCATAAAATCCAATGGTCGCGGTTCGCATTATATTTTCTTTGCAGTAAAGAACTCAGATTTTTAAATTCAAAATCAAAGCCTGCAGGAATCAGATGATCATCCTTTGTCCAGTATGTTTTTCCCGGAAAGCTTAGTAATGGCATTCCCAGAAAAAGCGCTTTATCATCAATGATAATCCAATCCAGTTTTTCGAGTTTAAATTTGGGTAAGGTGATCAGGCTGTCTTTTATATCATTAATTGAACTTAATAAAGCAACAGCAGGTTTCTCATCCTCGCTAGGTTTTAGTTTCACCTCAACTTTTTCATCAATTCCCAAAAAATTATTGTTGGAAATCGGGAATGTAAGCCGTAAGGCTTTATCGATAGGCGTCCAAAGCAATGCTGATCTTATTTTCTTACTGGGAACCAAAGCACTTTTGCGAAACAACAATCCGTTTCGCAGTTCGTACAGTATGAAGTTAGGCAATTGCTGGATTTCCTTTGAAACAGCCTGCTCAGCCGTAAATCCTTTAAGCCAGATCATTTCATCATCCAATGCGACCTGGATATTTCTCCAGTCGCGGATCGAACCTAAATATTCTTCATGCGGGCGGGGAATTTCAGCCCAGAATTCTTTTATATACTCTGAAGGATCTTTTGCCATAGACTTTCAATTTCCTGTTGAATATACTGTTTCTGTTCAGGATTTCTGATCCAGTCACAACGGGTCTGAAGATACCTCAGTTTATCTTTGATCACATTCTGTTCTTCAAATCTCAGTGTTCCGCTGTTCCACTTCTCTACAAGAATTTGTACATCTTTCATGACCTCTTCGGGATCAGGAGTTTTGTTCTGGAGTGCCTGCGGATGGACTTTCGGATGTTCGTCTTTCTCGATGGTCCGGTTGATAATGCCTTCCAAGATTTCGATCTGTTCTTCCGTATCCCAGATGTGTTTCAGTACCCAAAGATCAGAAATGACAGCCTCATTTCTTCCACAGATCAGGGCGCTTGCGGCAATAAGATTCTGCATTTTTACGGCTCTTCGGTCAGATATGGCAATTCCTGTATTGCGGAGGCTGATGATCGTGTTGAGGTACACTTCATAAATCGGCTTCAGATCTACCGTTTTACAAAGATTTTGCAGTTCTCTGATCTCTTGCGAAAGGATTTCCGGCAGTTCCGTTTCGGTATTGTTTTCGAGTTTTCTTCCGGCCAGAAGCACCTGATGAAGAAGCTCCGGGTTTACATAATCGACATTGATTCTGATGAGAAAACGGTCGAACAAGGCGTTCAATGCTTCGTCTTCGGGAAGGACATTGCTGGCACCAACGAACATAAGCGCCGGAAGATGCCTTGTTTCTTTTCCTCTTTTAAAGATCTTTTCATTTAAAGCCATTAATAAAGAATTCAGAATGGCAGAATTTGGGTTGAAAATTTCGTCAAGAAAAACCAGGGAAGCTTCGGGCATCATACCTTCGGTATTGGTAAGCAACTCTCCTTCTTTTAGTTTTCTGATATCGAAAGGACCGAAGATCTCGTTCGGTTCGGTAAAGCGGGTCAAAAGATATTCGAAGTTTTTTCCATCTTTTACGGTTTTGGCCAACGTTCTTACCATCGCCGATTTAGCAGTTCCCGGCGGGCCATACAAAAATGCGTTTTCCCTTGCCAGCAGGCAGATTCCCAATAAATCGATGACGTTATCTTTTCCGACAAAAGTATCTTTGACGTATGTGAGAACCCGGTTTAATTTTTCTATATTTTGAGTCATTTGTTTTTGTGTTATAATTTTTTGGCTTCTTTTTTAAACGCAAAGATTAGAAAGTTTCTTTGAACTACTACTGTTTTTAAGTTCGCAAAGGCGTTCTACTTAGCAAAGAAAACAAAACTTTTTTTCTTATGATAACAAAAAATTTGTATTGATATTCTATATTTTAATATTTTTTAATAGAAAATTACTTCGGCAGGCTCAGCATAAACCTTTTCCTTTAAAAGAGAAATACAGAAGTTAATTTTCTGTTATTTTTAATTCTTTCCAATAAATATCTTTATATAAGCCAAATTCAGCAATCAGCAAGTTGTTGATATAAGGAATTTCAGCAAGCTGATAGGATCTTTTTTCTACAATTCTTTCAAGATATAATTTTCGGTAGGTGCTGTCTTTCAATTCTTCTTCCCAATTGATATTTCCCGACTCTATATCAAAACCAATTCCTGAATAATGAAATTGCTGAAGGATATTTTCCAGTATCTTAATCAATGGATCTTCGGGATCTGCATTTTGTAATACCGAAATGACCTGTGGTAAAAACCGTAAAGATAAATCTGCTGATAATATGGAAGAAATATCTCTTTTTCCTTTATATGCAGGAATGAGCTTATGGATATCTTTGGCAGTATCTTGCCTGATAAGATATAATTGTGCACTGTGATACAGCACTTTTGCGGCCCATACCGCGGCTTCTTTATCAAAGTTTATTTCCAGGGATAAAAATTCGAGTCTTTCTTTTTCAAATTCTGCTTCTAAATAGTCTGCCGTATCCTGAATTTCTTTTCCTGATATTTCATAAAAATCTGTGAAAATCGTGATGCATTCTTCTTTCCGAAGAAGAAACAAAGTATCTAAAAAAGAAAATCCGGATGGCATCATATCAATAACAATTTGCAGAAATAAACAGCAGGAGAATTATTTTCTTTTAGAAGATTTTCTGATGTACAACTGAGGAGCCAGGACAACCTTCTTTTCCGTGGAAATACCGGATCCGCTTTCTTTTACGCTTTCCAGAAAAACCTGACCCGCCATTTTACCCATGATCAGCGGTGTCTGGTCCACAGAACTTATCGGCAGCTCCATAAACTGGGTAAAAGGTTCATTGGAAAACCCGATTACCGCCACTTCATGCGGGATTTTTATTTTCTTCTTTTTCAGTTCCTGACAGGCACCTAATGCTGCAAAATCACTGGCGGAAAAAATCGCATCCGGAACAGACTTCCTGTCCCAAAGTGTTTTAATTGCTTCAATGCCAGCTTCTATAGAGCTGCCTGTTGTGATGATATTTTCTTCTTTTACCTGAAAATGATGATCCGTTAAAGCCTGCTTATATCCGTTTAAACGATTCTGGTAAATTTCAAGATTCAGATCTCCTGAAAAATGGCAGATATTTTTATACCCTTCTTTGATGAGGTGTTCGGTGGCCATATACCCTCCGCGGTAATCATCGATGGTTACGGTGCTGATTCCCGAAATATCTTTTTTACGGTCGAAAAAAATGATCGGCGTATTACTGGTGTCCAGTATATTCTGAATATGGGACGTATCGATGGTTGTTCTTGAAACCGACATAAAAATCCCGTCTACCTGTGCATTCAGCAAGGTGTTGAGATGTCTTTTTTCAATATTCACATCCTCATGGCTCTGACAGATGATGACGTGGTACCCGAAAGGAGAAAGTTCTTCTTCAATTCCACGGATCACGGATGAAAAGAAATTGGTATTGACAAACGGAACGATGATCCCTACATTTTTGGTTTCCCCGCTCTTTAAAGCTTTGGCAAGATTGTTCTGTTTGTAGTTCATCTCCTTCGCCGTTTTGGTCACCAGGTCTTTTGTGGCCTGGCTTATTCTGGGATGATTGTTCAGCGCTCTCGAAACAGTTGCCACACTTACGTTAAGCTTCTTCGAAATATCATAGATGGTGGCACTTTTTTTATTCATACAGGTTTTTAGTTATGTCTCTAAACGAATGTATATTATTGAGGTAAATTTAATCAAATTCTCACTACCGGAAAGGAAATGTAAGCATTTATCTCAGATTTTAAGCATTGATAATATAAACTGTTGTAAAAATTTAGATCTAGTACTCCTCCGAACTTACTCTCAGTGATTTAAGTTGGATCTTTCAACCAATAAAAAAAGAGCTTTACCGACTTGAATAAAGCTCTTTTTTGATGAAATATATTTTTTAAGGATAATTATCTTTTGCAACATCAAAGGCTTTTCAACGCAGATTCCAGGGCAAGCTCCATCATCGGTTTCAAAGCGCGCTCTCTTTCATCCGCAGAGATCTTTTCGTGGGTCGGGATAATATCTGTTACCGTAAGGATGGTTGCAGCGTTTTTCCCTAGATGCTTTGCATTGGCAAATAATCCGAAAGCTTCCATTTCCACGGCCGGACAATTATATTTTGTGGCAATCGCAGGTACTGCAGGATCTTTCCTGTAGAAAATATCACTGCTGTGAACGTTGATGGATTTTGTTTTCAGGGAAAGTGCTTCTGCAGTCTGGTTAATGGTATTGTAAATGCTACCCTGATGCGGAAGGATCTCGTCTTCTATTTCCCAGGCATATTTCGCATAGGTACTTTCACTGGCCGCATTATCTACATTTAAAATATCGAAAAGCTGAAGATCGGTGCTGTACGCCCCGCAGGTTCCGATCCGGATGATGGTATCCACTTCATATTCCGTGAATAGCTCGAAAGAATAGATCCCGATGCTCGGAAAACCCATTCCACTGGCTCCTACTGTGATTTCCTTTCCTTTATATAAACCCGTATAATAAAATATGCCCCGTGTTTTGCTTACCAATTCTGTATTTTCAAGATATTTTTCGGCGATAAACTGCGCACGAAGCGGATCTCCCGGCTGTAACACGACTTTGGCTATTTGTCCTTTTTCTGCACTGATGTGAATACTCATACTTTTATTTTCAATGAGGCAAAGATAGCAAGAAAATATTTTGGGGATGATTTATACAATAAGTGATTTTGAATGATTGATGTCAGCGAATGTAGATTTAGGCTAAAGCCCGTAACTATTGATATAGCAGATGTCGCGGATTTTCAATCCGTGACTTTACTTGTAGCGCGGATGGCAAATACGCGCTATTGATTTATTTTAACTACTTTTAATGACAATCTAATCTAGATTGATAAATACTGTATTTTATGCTAAATACTACGATAACTTCCTTCAATGAACTTAACAAGTGGTTGTCTGACAACTTTTATTTTGAAGATGGTCACATATTATCAATAAAGGAAAATCCTTTAGAAATTGTAGTTGGTTATAACACAAAAGCAAATTATAAGGCAAATTCTGAAAGACATATTTTATCTTTTAAAATAACTTCTTCTAATATTATAGAATGGGATTTTGATAAAAAATCTGCATTATTAGGAGAAGACAACTACATTGAATCCATAGAATCTATTGAAGTTGAACATGGAATCTGTCTGGAGTTTTTTACACCTGCAATTATCCGACTTACCGCAGAAAATCTTGTTATTGAAGAGCAGGAATTAATAAAAACAACTTTTAAACCCTGGGTTAGTGACAAAGAAATATTTTTGACAAGTGATCTTTATGAAATCCCTAAACCTGAATTTTGGAAGCAGAAATTAAATAAATATGGGCACCCCATATCGTTTCGCTATTATGCAGGTGATGAAAGACTACCGAACCAAGTCCCTTACCCTGATTATCAAGGATACTTTATACAACTTACAGACAAAATTAAGCACACACAAGAAGGTATTTTTCTAAAGCATCTACAAATAGTTAATGGAAAATTAAATTTGAGTTTTGAAAATAAGGATGACGAATTGAAAAAAGTTTGGAATAATTTAACATTGATTCTAGCGAATTTTCCAAATGCCAAAATACATTGCGGAAATTGTGAATTTACGGGAACACAGTGGAAGCAATATTTGTCTGACAAAGTTTTACCAACAATTGAATAACAAGAAACATCCAGATGTCGCGGATTTTCATCCGTGACTTCTTATATATACACATTTACTTTCAGCACGGATTACAAATCCGCGTCATCGACTTTTTTCTTTACAGTGGCCCCGCTTTTAATAGGCACATGCTAGTTTTCTCTTTTTAAAATTTTTTGTTACCTTCGTTTCTATAAAAAAACACACGATTTTAATACTCTTAATATATTAACCTTTAAAATCAAAATGATGGGATTAACAAATTTAAACTCCACCCATTTGAGCAGTGCCAAGATCACTGCGGCCCAGGATGCCATCGCGGCATTGGAATCAGCGCTTGCTGAAATCACAATCAACCTTTCAGCGGAAGACCGCAAACGGTATGGCAGCATCAATGAGCAAAACAAGCTTTTTGTAAACAAAGTCCACGATTACAACCAGAGCCAGCCAGGTCTGAGTTCTCCGGAAGTCGACTGGAACGAGTTCAACAAAGACCACAGCTCCCGCAACGCTATGGAAGCGCTGATTAGCAGGCTCGAAAGCATTATCACGAGACTCAACAATGCGAAAACACTGCATGATTTCGACAATTACCAGTCGGCATTGATGGATTATTCGTATACTGCCTACAAAGCGGGAACTACGGTACCGGGATTTGAGAACAAGTATAAAGACCTGAAACAGTTCTTTGTAAAAAGTACGGGTCCTGCAAATCCGCCTGAAGAAAAAAAATAAAACAGCAACCAAAAATCGCCCCTTCCATTCACGGAGGGGTATTTTTATGATTTCACCTAAACTTTTACTTCACTAGAGAGGTTGTGCCATCATCCGGAGACGTTGTTTACTGTTCCCGATACGTTGATCACAGGTTCGGAGGAGTCTTTTACCGATCCGGAGACGTTGTTTAATGGTCGGGCGGGGTGGTGGAAGCAGTCGCAATAGGTTCCGGACGGGTTCGGAGTGGTCTTTCAACCTGTCCGGATAGGTCTTTTACGTATCCTGACAGGTTACATAACGTATCCGGAGGCATTCATGACGTCGTCGGAGGCATGAACAACCGCGGCGGACTTCTGATGAACGTGTCGGGACAGGTGGTAGGACGTATCGGGAAAGGTTTTTGATGTGGAATTTATGAATGGTAGCGTGCAAATCTTCTTTTTGTTGGCGCGAGCGTCTCGCTCGTGTCCAATATTAGCACGAGCGAGACGCTCGCGCTAGCGGGGGGGATTTGCAATCCGTGATTAATTCTAAGTAGAGTTGTAGATCCATGCAATCTTACCAATTATCTTCAGATTTCCTGTATTTTGAAAAGTCAAAAAAATTAGTAAAAGTATAATTATAAATTCTTGCATCACGTTGTTCAAATGTTTTACGAAATTCATCCTTACCGTTTTTTAAAGTATAATTTTCAATAGGTGATTTTGTATTGCTAATTCCCAATCCCAAATCCATTAATTCATTCAATAAAATATTTGTAATGGTTACTCTGTACTTACCTTCTTTAAAATCGATTTTAAAATTTGCATTAATTGACGAGTTCTGAACATAAATAGTTGTTCCCATCGTTGTTGAACCTGCGCCTTTATAGTCAGCCATCAAATCGCTGAAAGAGCCTGTTAAAGAATCATTATCGGTAAAAATATTTGTAAACTTTCCGGAATTTTTTATAATAGATAAAATCTCGTTTTGTGAAAAAGAAGTTTCATATACTTTTTGCCACTGTATCTGTCTATTTACAGAAGTAAAATTCTCTTTTTGAGCAAGATATAAACAGGGTAATAGCAACAAAAAAATTATAAAATGTTTCATGGTTATAGTTTTGACAAATATAATCATATTCCTCAATCAAAAACCCGATGTCTCGGATTTGTAGTCCGTGACTTTCAAAAAGCGTAATATCGTCATGATTCAATTTAACCACCCCGTCTTAATTTTCCGTAAAATTAAGACGGGGTGGTTTGTTTTCATAGCTTTATGAAATTTATAACCTAACTGCTATATTTGCCGCACGAGCAGGATGCTGCGCCAACGTATATTTATGTAAACTGACAATGGATACCAATCATTTACCAAAGACCATCCGTGAACTTGAATATTGGATGAAAGAACACTGTTTTAATTTCAACAGTTATTCGATCAACGGAAATCCTATTTATGAAGGTATGGGAATCGAACAATCCGGTAATCATTTTACCTGGTATTATACGGAACGTGGACAAAAGCAGGTTCTGGAAACCTTCAACACAGAAGCAGAAATCACAGCGTATGCTTTTAACCAAATTAAATCCGACAAATGGGCGAAAACGCATTGTATCGGTTTTTCAGCGGACATTGGTAAAATTACCGATCTGAAAAATAAATTAGCCTCCATGAACATCGAATACTTTGAAGATAAAATTCCGTATTACGGACTCGAAAGGCCGGTGTACAGAGTATTTGTTTTAGGCTGTGACATCCTGAAAACGGAACATTTAAAAAAGAAATATTGGACAGAGAAATAAAGTGCTCTTTTAAACTTTAACATCTTTTTGTTATTCCATAAGAATCTCAACCCAATATTTCGGCATGTCGAGATTCTTACAGAATGACAAAGTTCACATGCTATTATCAAAAAAAAGAAAATGCTCCCCACCGAAGCAGGAAGCATTTTCAACCCTAATATTTAATATAACTAACCCATTACAAAGAGACCCCTCGTCTCCATGGAATGAAATCATTCTGATTTAAAAGATCGGCTTTGGTTTTGACCTCGCCGCTGGCTACTGTGATGATGTATTCTAACAGCTCGTCTGCCGCCTCCGGGATTGTTTTGTCCCCGCTGATCACGGTTCCGGCATTAAAATCGATAATATCCGGCATTTTTTCTGCCAAGGCTGTATTGGAAGAAATCTTTATCACCGGGGCAATAGGATTTCCCATCGGTGTTCCGAGGCCTGTTGTGAAAAGAACGACTGTTGCTCCTGATCCTACTAACGCAGTTGTACATTCGGCATCATTTCCGGGCGTACAAAGGAGATTAAGACCTGGCTTTGTGGCGTATTCCGTAAAATCCAACACTTCTACGATGGGTGCGGCACCGCCTTTTTTGGCTGCACCTGCCGATTTCATGGCATCGGTAATCAATCCGTCTTTGATATTTCCGGGAGACGGGTTCATATCAAAACCTGATCCTGCAGCGACAACGGATTTTTCAAAATCTTTCATCAGCTGAAGGAACTTCACACCGTCTTCATCGTTGATACAACGGTTCACTAGCTCCTGCTCTACTCCACACAGTTCAGGGAATTCTGCAAGCATGGTGGTCCCGCCAACAGCTGCCATAATATCGGAAACTTCTCCCAAAACAGGGTTTGCGGAAATTCCTGAGAAACCATCTGATCCGCCACATTCCAAACCGATATTCAGTTTGGTAATGGGTGCCGGTTTTCTTTCAATATCATTGGCTTTTTTTATTCCTTCGTAAGAATCTTTAATCACGCCGGTCAGCATTTCGTCGATGGTTCCTGATTTTTGCTGTTCGTACACGACAATCGGTTTTTTATTATTTGGAGCCAACGTGTGAAGGGCATCCATAAAAATCTGCACCTGGAGATTCTGACATCCCAAACTCAAAACTGTTGCTCCTGCAACATTAGGATTGTTGACATATCCTGCAAATAATCTTCCCAATGCTTCGGCATCCTGACGGATTCCGCCACAACCACCCTGGTGCGTGATGAACCTTACGTCTATATTTTTAAATACTCTCGTATCTTCTTCGTCCTCTACCGCAATATCAGAAGTTTCGCCGCCATTTAACAAAGACCTTAATAACAGCTGATGCTTGCTTGCTTTTTCATGCAGCAGTTCTTTTTCAAAAATATCTTTTAGTGTTTCGATATTCTTATTCTCGCAAAAAACCAAAGGAAAGAACAGCCATACGTTTTCCGTTCCCACCTGTCCGTCTTCGCGGTGATAGCCCATGAAGGTACGGTTTTTCCATTTATCTATATTCGGCGGAATCCAGCCTAAAGTTTCGGTTTTACCTTCTACTTTTGCACTTTGGTGTTTTACGTTTTCCGTCGTAATAACTTCTCCTTTTTTGATGGATTGATTTGCCTTTCCAACGATAACTCCGTACATGATGATGTGATCTCCGTCTTCAAAATCGGTGGCCGCAAATTTATGTTTAGCCTTAATATCTTTTACTACGGTATAATCTGCTCCGTCAAGATGTACCGATTCTCCGGCAGGCAAATCCAGCAGCGCCACAATAACGTTGTCTTTGGGATTTACTTTCAGTACTTTCTTTTGCATGATTTTAAGAATTAAATTCTACAAAATTGTTATACGCCGTTTCCATATCATGGTGATCGATTTCGTATAATGCTTTGGCAACCGCTGTGTTCAATCCTTCAACCTGAGTAAGGTCTGTGTCCCAGAACAACGTTTCGGAAAGTGCCCGTTCAGCTACTTTTTCGTAATCTTCATTTGTCCAGATTTCTTTGAATTTAGCGATAATTCCGGCTTCATCATTCAGGGGAAGGGCCTTTTCACCAAAACTTCCCTGGTAGAAACGTATTAAGCTAGCTAAAGAAAAGGTAAGATTGACCGGTAATTTTCCTTTGGTTTCAACGTAAGTTAATAAGCTGGGCAATACTCTTACTTTAAATTTGGAAACAAAATACAGCGCAATACTCGCCAGATAATGTTTGATAAACGGATTTCTGAAACGGTCAAAAACTTCTTCCGCGAAATTTTTCAATTCTGCTTCATCCAAACCTAAAGTCGGGTTAACTTCATTAAAAATGGCATTGCTTAAAAACTTCCCGATAAACAGATTGTCGATGGATTCTTTTACCGTTTCCTGGCCCGATAAAATCGCAGGAGCCAGCATCAAAGTATGTCCACCATTCAGGATTCTTACTTTTCTTAAACGGTACGGCTGAATATCATCAACCACCAAAATCTGCTCGTTGATTTTGTTGAATGGAATTCTTTCATTTAAATTTCCGGCTTCCTGAATTACAAAAAGCAGGAAACATTCAGAAACCACCATCATCTGGTCTTCATAATCCAGCTGATCTTCATAAGATCCTGCATCATCCTTAGGATAGCCAGGAACAATCCTGTCAACCAACGTATTATGAAAATAATTATATTGGTTAATCCATTGCACAAAACGATCTTCCAAATTCCAAAGCTGTGCATATTTCAGGATGATCTCTCTTAAAGCAAATGCATTGTCTTCAATTAATTCGCAAGGGATAATTCTCAATCCTTTATCTGCCGCTCCGTTGAAATGCTTAAATCTTTCGTGCAGTAAAACCGTCACTTTTGCAGGAAAATTTCTGTGCGGACCTTCGTAAGAGGTTTCCGTTTCGTCGTAAGCGATTCCTGTTTCTGTTGTGTTTGAAAATACAAATTCCAGCTCTTCTTCTTTTGCCAGCGCTAAGAATTCATCATAGTCTGAATAAGGATTAACCGATTTTTGAATGGCAGAAATCACTTGCTTTTCATCATGAATTTCTCCTTTTTTAATTCCTCTTGTGAAAAGCGTATATACATTATCCTGCTCTTCCATTTTCTGAATGGAGCCGTTGGGCGTTGCCTGCAAATTGACAATTCCACCTTTCCATTCGGTTTCCTTATTTAATTTATCAATGATATAATCCGTGAATCCTCTCATGAAATTCCCACCACCGAACTGAACGATTTTAATGGGAAGTTTTTCCTGAGCATTGCTTAATTCACGATTTAATTTTTGTTTTATCTGATTTTCCATTTTTCTAATTTGAATTAAATTGTGTTTTTAATTCTGCTAAATCTTGATGCAGGATGTTTTTTAACGCAAAGACCGCAAAGATTTTTTTTAATGCTTGATGTATATTTTTAAGTTCACAAAACAAAGTCTCGCCGATTCTACTGAATCAATTATAAATTGAGGCAAAGTCGTTACTTAGCAAAGAACTCAAAGTTTTTATTTTGACTTAAGAATTTGTTTAAATACTACTTTTGCCAAACCTATAAGGTTTTAAAATCTTATAGGTTTAGTTTTTATTACTAATCACTTTATATTTCGGGACTAGTGTTTTCATTACTGCCCAGGCGATTAAGTAAGCAACCGCACAGACTGAGAAAATGATCATGTAGCCTTTATCAATTCCGTCGACTACAACTGCTCCTGATTTTTCCAGTTGCTCGAAGAAGCCGTCCGGTAGCCTTTCGTTGATATACTGCGGATATTTATCTAATAAAGGAACTCCGTCAACGGTTGTCCATGCTTTATGCGCGTGATCAAACAAAACTCCTGAAGATTTATTGATTAAAAATGAACCGATTCCGCCTGCCATTCCGCCAATGCCAGTGATGGTTGCGATGGCTTTTTTCGGGAACATATCGCCGACAGTAGAAAATATATTGGCCGACCACGCCTGATGTGCTGCGCCTGCTACGCCGATAATTAAAACCGGAATCCAATACGTTATAGAACCTAATGGCTGAGCCAGTAAAGCCAGCAACGGGAAAAATGCAAAGATCAGCATGGCTTTCATTCTTCCATTATAGGCATTCATCCCTTTTTTTTCTACAAAATACTTGGGAAGCCATCCTCCTATAATAGAGAATAACGTAATCATGTACAGTATAAATAAAGGGAATGCACTTTGCGTGGAATCCATTTGGTATACCGAACTTAAATAGGCCGGAGTCCAGAATAAAAAGAACCACCAAACTCCATCTGTCATGAATTTTCCGAAAGCAAATGCCCAGGTCTGTCTGTAGCTGAAGCATTCTTTGAAGGTGAATTTTCTTTCTTCAGCAAGCTGATTTTCTTCAACAGTTATTTCCTGATGATCCTGATTGATATAGGTAAGCTCATGTTCGTTTACTTTATGATGCTCGTGAGGTTTTTTATAATGAAAAACCCAAAGCCCCATCCATACAAATCCTAAGGCACCAATAATGATGAATGCCCATTCCCATCCCATTGATTTTGCAATAAACGGAATAGTAATTGGCGCAGCTAAGGCACCCACCGTTGCACCTGCATTCCAGATACTTGTGGATAAAGCTCTGTCTTTTTTGGGAAAATATTCTGCCGTAGTTTTAATAGCTGCCGGGAAATTACCAGCTTCACCGATAGCCAAGACAAAACGGGCAAAGATAAACAGCGAAACGCTGGTACTGATAATCGCAGATGTATTGGAAACCGTTGCGATCAGTTCTTTTGATCCATGAAAACCTGCCGTCCAGTTTCCTGTGAGGATTCCTGATGTGGCAACACCACAGAATGCATGTAATACGGCTCCTACAGACCAAATACCAATTGCCCAGAGGAATCCTTTTTTCGTATCCATCCAATCAACAAATTTACCTGCGAATAACATTCCCACTGCGTAAAAAATGGAAAATAAGGCGGTTATATTTCCATAATCATTATTATTCCAGTGGAATTCCGGAGCAATAAAATCTTTCCACGTTAAAGATAAAACCTGACGATCCAGATAGTTGATTGTTGTGGCAATAAACAGCAGGACACAAATTGTCCACCTGAAATTCGTTGGTTTAAGTAATTTAACTGAACTCATATTAGTTTTTTGAATTAGTTATTTTTTGTTTTTTATTAATGATGGTATTTGTTTTAACGCAAAGTCCGCGAAGTTTTTTTTGACTACTAACTATTTTTAAGTTCGCAAAGGCGCTCTGCTCAGCTAAGATCGCAAAGTGTTTAGCTTATTTATCATTATTTTAAAGCCTGAATAATATCCAGAACTTTCTTTGTTTCATTTTCAATGGTTGCGTAATCTTTAGCAGCCATAAGTTCTTTGCTTACCAGCTTGCTTCCCATTCCCACTGCAGAAACACCGGCTTTGAACCAGCTTTCAATGTTTTCCTTCGTAGTGTCAACTCCACCGGTCGGCATAAATTTCAGATTTGGAAAAACATCTCTCACCGCACTTATAAAACCTGTTCCTAAAGCGTTTCCTGGAAATAATTTAATGAAAGTTACCCCGGAATTTTCAGCTTCAATAATCTCAGTTGGCGTCATACAGCCTGGACTATACAAGATATCTTTTGGAATTAGAAATTCTGCAACTTCCGCTACAAATCCTGGACTAATGAAAAAATCTGCACCTGCCTTATAGTATTCTTCGGCTTGTTGCAAATTTTTTATGGTTCCGATTCCTAAAAGCATCTCCGGCATTTCTGCATTACGGATTTCGATCATTTTGGTAAAATTGCTTAACGCTGCTTCACCACGGCTTGTATATTCTACTGCGCGGATTCCCGCTTTATAAAGTGATCTCAGTATATCTAAAGTTACCGTTTCATCAGCATTATAATACAGCGGTAAAATCCCCTGATTAATGATGGCGTTGGTAACGGTTTGTATTTTTGTCATTCTATTTTTTATTTTTAATGCAAAAGTGCAAAGTTGGGAGCCGTGTTAGAGCTTAAAGCTCTAACACGGCTGAGGTTCTTACCTTTTTATTCTTCCTCCTGAATTTCCGCCCATTACTTCAAGGATATCTTCTGCACTGCTGTAATTGATATCTCCTAAAATGGTGTGTTTGATGGCACACGCGGCGTTGGCAAAATTCAGTGCTTTTTCGTCATCGAAATTTTGTAAGCCATAAATTAAGCCTGCTGCAAAAGCGTCACCTGTTCCAATTCTGTCGACTACAGGATTTACTTCCAGTAATTCTGTTTCAAAATAATTTCCGTTAACCAGAGCTCTTCCCTGCGTTTGCTGAGAACTCGCTGTAACACCAATTCTTATTTTATCGAAAATTTTATGAATGGAAGGACACTGTTTTTTTAATTCTTCACATGCTTCCAGAAATCCGTTTTGATCTGATGAAAACTGAGTTCCCAGAATTTCGTTGATTTCATTGGTTCCTCCGATGAAAATTGTTGACAGGGAAACCAGTTCTTTCAACACTTCATTTCCTTTTTTACCATATTTCCAAAGATTGGAACGATAAGCAGGATCCGTTGTAATCTCGATTCCCATTTCACGGGCAGTTTCAAGACCTTCTTTCAGTGCCTCATACGCTGCTTCTGAAATTCCGGGGCTGATTCCTGTCCAGTGAAAATAATCACAACCTTCCAAAGCCTTCTTCCAGTTAAGATTCCCGGCTTCAATATTCGCAAAAGAACCGTTTAACCTGTTGTATGCAATTCTGCTTGCTCGAACCGCCGATCCTACTTCTAAAAAATATAAACCTAAAGGATGTTCGTTTTTAGAAATAAAGTTGGTATCAATTCCAACGCTTTTTACAAAAGAAAGTGCTGACTCCCCTACAAAATCATCGGAAACACTGCTGACATGTTTAACCTCACAACCCATTATTGCCAGTGATGCCGCTACATTAAGCTCCGTTCCGCCAAAAAAGAATTCCATTTCGTGACTTTGCTTCATGGTTCTGTTTCCGGGTGGCGAAAGCCGCATGATGATTTCACCGAAAGTAAGTATTTTACCCATAAGTTTTACTAACCTTGATTTTTGAATATCTGTTTTTGGTTTAAATGCAAAGTGCTCAAAGATTTTCTTTTAAAACTTAATGCATATTTTTAAGTTCACAAAACAAAGTTTCGCCGATTCTTATAAATTATATTATAAATTGAGGCAAAGACGTTTGACTACGTCGAATCTTCGATTTCACTTAACTAAGATCTCAAAGTTTTACTATTTTTTTGTTTCTCGCGGATTGAGCACATTACGCAGATTTTTCTAATACAATCATCTGTTAGATTTGCTTAATCTGCGAGAATTCTTATTTAAATTTAAAAATCGAAATAATTTTTGGCATTATGGTAACAAATATCGGAAATTATTTTACCGACATGTTCTATATCGTCCGGCAATTCTCCATTTTTCATTTCTTCCCCGAAAAGATTACATAATACTCTTCTAAAATATTCGTGTCTCGGGTAAGAAAGGAAACTCCTGGAATCCGTAAGCATTCCCACAAAGCAGCTGATTAATCCCATGTTGGAAAGCGCATTCATTTGTTTGATCATTCCGTCCTTCTGATCCAGAAACCACCATCCTGATCCGAACTGTACTTTTCCTTTAATGCTACCGTCATTAAAGTTTCCAATCATGGTTGCGAAAATCTCGTTGTCGGCAGGATTTAAATTATATAAAATGGTTTTCGTTAATTTATCTTTTCCGTCTAACGCATTTAAAAATTTAGATAGATTTTCTGCCTGCACGAAATCTCCGATAGAATCCCATCCTGTATCCGGACCAAGGATTCTGTGCATTCTTTCATTATTGTTTCTTAATGCTCCCAAGTGAAACTGCTGAACCCAGCCGAATTGATGATAGGTTTCACCTAAGAATAATAAAATCGCTGTCTTGAATTGGTTCACCTGTTTTTCAGCGATAACTTTTCCATTCAGTTTATCATTAAAGATTGCGTTCACTTCCGCTTCTGTAGCTTCCTCGTAAGAGATATTATTTAACCCGTGGTCGCAAAGCCGGCATCCGTTTTCGTGGAAGTATTCAATTCTTTTTAATAAAGCGTCACATAATGTCTGGTATGAATTGATTTCAATTCCGGCAGCTTCGCCCAATTTTGAAATGTAATCTGCAAAGTTGTGATTTTCTATTAAAATGGCTTTATCCGGGCGGAAGGCAGTACTGACTTTGATGGAGAAATCACTTTTCGCCAGATCCTGATGATAATTGAGAGTATCGGTAGGATCTTCTGTTGTACACAGAGATTCCACATTCATCATTTTTAATAATCCTCTGGTGGATTTTTCAGGAGTCTGAAGCTGTGCGGTGATGTTATCGTAAATTTCCGAAGCATTGTTTTCATTCAGCAATTCATCAATTCCGAAATATCTTTTTAATTCCAGATGCGTCCAGTGATATAAAGGATTTCTCAGGGTGTAAGGAACCGTATTTGCCCATGCCTGAAATTTTTCTTTGTCTGAAGAATCTCCTGTAATAAATTTTTCGTTTACGCCTAAAGTACGCATGGCTCTCCACTTGTAATGATCGCCGGCAATCCATACTTTAGAAATATTTTCGAAAACAGTATCTTCTGCAATATCTTTAGGAATCAGGTGATTGTGATAATCAATGATCGGTTGTTTTTCTGCAAATCTGAAATATAATTCTTCAGCGTATTTACTTTGTAATAAAAATTGATCTGTTATAAAAGGTTTCATTCTCGTGTAATTCTTTTGTTATTCATTAGCAGGTTTTCCGATAGTGGCGAGAATTCCTCCATCAACATAAATGATCTGTCCGTTGATGAATCTGCTTGCTTCGGATGCCAGGAAAATAGCTGTCCCTGCAAGATCTTCAGGATTTCCCCATCTTCCTTCCGGAGTTCTGCTGATGATAAAATCGTTGAACGGATTTCCATCCACCCTGATAGGTTCAGTTTGTGAGGTGGCAAAATATCCGGGACCAATACCGTTCACCTGAATATTATGTTTTGCCCATTCTGTTGCTAAATTTTTGGTCAGCATTTTCAGGCCTCCTTTTGCAGAAGCGTATGCTACTACATTGTCCCGGCCCAGCTCACTCATCATTGAGCAGATATTGATGATCTTTCCGGATCTTCTTTTGATCATGTATCTCCCAACCAGTTTGGACATGATAAAAGGACCTGTAAGATCTACGTCGATTACTTTTCTAAAGTCTTCTACTTCCATATCAATTGCCGGAATACGTTTGATGATTCCTGCATTATTGACAAGGATGTCTATTTTTCCATGGGTGGCTTCCATCAGAGCTACTTTCTGTGCAGCTTCCAGTTCGTCCGTTACATCAAAAATATAACCGGTTGCTTTGTATCCTTTTGAATGATAATAGTCTAAAGCTTCTTCTAATTTGGACGGAGTTGTACTTGTAATTGCCAGTTCGGCACCTGCAGCTGCAAGACCTTCTGCCATTGCCATTCCTAATCCGTGAGTTCCGCCGGTAACAACTGCTACTTTTCCGTATAAATCAAATAAATTCATTTGAAAAATTACTTTAGTTCGTTTGTTTTGATACCATCCATATCACCGTAATCCATATTTTCGCCAGCCATTCCCCATATAAAAGTATAATTGGAGGTTCCAACTCCTGAATGGATAGACCATTCCGGGGACAAAACAGCCTGTCTGTTGGTCATAAAGATATGACGGGTTTCGTGGGGCTGTCCCATGAAGTGGCTTACCGTCTGCCCTTCTTCAAGATCAAAATAGAAATAAGCTTCCATTCTTCTAGCATGAGTATGTGCAGGCATTGTGTTCCAAACGCTTCCCGGATGAAGTTCCGTCATTCCCATTTGCAGTTGACAGGTTTCCAACACAGAATTTACAATGAGTTTATTTATGGTGCGCTTGTTAGCATACTTTTCTTCACCTAGTTCTACGATTTCAGCTTCATTTTTCGTGATCTTTTTATTCGGGTAACTATGATGTGCCGGAGCGGAATTGATGTAAAAGTAGGATTGTGCATCACCCGCTTTTTCAAAAATCACTTCTTTCGCGCCTTTTCCTATGTATAAAGCTTCTTTGTTGTTCAGTTCATATACTTCACCATCTACTGTTATTCTTCCTGCTCCGCCAACGTTGATAATCCCCAATTCTCTTCTGTCAAGAAAATGCTGCGCTTTCAGATCGTCGGTAGGCTCCAGTTTTAAAGCTTTTGTTGAGGGCATCACGCCTCCTACAATCAGTCTGTCATACATAGAATAGACTAATTTTATCTCGTCTTCATTAAATAGATCATCGATCAGAAACTCCCTCCTGAGATCTTCTGTTGTATATTTTCTTACATCGTCAGGGTGATGGGCGTAGCGAAATTCTGATTTTTGCATACTTCTTATTTTTTGCGGTTTTATCAAAACCAGTTAAACATTGCGTAATCGATTGCATAAATTACACTAAAAATCTTTAGAAATACTTATGGGGATAAATATATAACTATTCTTTAAATCCTTAACAAAAATTTAATTTAAATTTATAAAAAGCTGATTATAAGTTAATAAAGTATAATTGAATTAAGCAATTCTAGAATAAAAACACTTTTTTAGAATTGAGATAATCACCCAAAATATTAAACAGTAACATTTATAATTTAAAAAAACTGAACATATGTAATGAGTTTTTATTAATATTAAAAAACAAAATTCATACAATTCAATATTTAAGTTTGATTAAATTGTAAATAATCTTATTGAATCACAGCACATGAAAAGATGATAAAAATCAGTAAAAAATCTGAAATCTCATTTCTTACATTCAATTTTGGTAAATATTTTACTTCAAAAACTCAGCGATTTTAATTAAATTTTAAGCTAAAAATTAATCAGCAATAATTTTTTTTATTATTTTTTCATCAACGTCATTTTTTAACATAAATTATATAAAACACTATCTTACAGCATTTTAAATAACTTATTTTAATTACTGTTACTTTAAAATGAATAAGCTTCAAACCTGAATTAATGAAAAAATAATATTTTTTTCTTTGCATATTGGAAAATAATATTAGTTTAGAAGCCAAGATATTTGTCATGAAAAATTACGCAATCGATTGCACAATGATAAGCGTTAATTTTTTGAAAAATATTTTCCACTAAAAAATAGAATACTTAAAAATCCACCACAAAACAAAAATTGAAAAAAACTTTCAACCAAAATTAAAACTATAAGGATACAAAATGGATAAAAAAGTACAATCAGTAAAGTGGTTATACCTAACTGCCTTTCTACTTCCTGTCCTTGCTATGGCTCAAGAAAAAGAAACCAAAAAGGATAAAGAAACCAATATTGATGAAGTAGTCCTGGTAGGATACACCAAGGTTTCTAAAAAGGATGTTACCAATGCCGTTTCTTCAGTAAAAGCAGAAGCTATAAAGGATATGCCATCCAACAATGCTGCAGAAGCCATCCAGGGAAGACTTGCCGGTGTGCAGGTTTCCCTGAGCGAAGGATCTCCGGGAGCAGACGTTGATATCGTGATCAGAGGAGGAAACTCCATTACCGGCAGCAATGCTCCCCTGTATATTGTTGACGGAGTTCAGATGGACAATGCTTTGACAATATTATCTCCGAAAGAAATTGAGTCTATTGAAGTTCTAAAAGATGCTTCTTCTACCAGTATTTATGGAGCCAGAGGAGCAAATGGGGTTGTCCTGATCACCACAAAAGGCGGTCGTAAAAGGGCAAAAACATCTATCAATTATAACGGATTTTTAGGAGTACGATCGATCCAGAATACAATTAATGTGCTGGATCCGTATCAGTATGTATTGTATCAGTATGAAATCTACAATAAAGGGGGTGTACAAACGGACATTGATGCCTTTAATAAGAGATACGGAAGTTTTCAGGACATCGGAAAAAACTATGGAAATATTAAGAAAATAGACTGGCAGGATGAGGTTTTTGGAAGAGAAGCTTTCAACTTCACGCATAATATTGCTGTTACGGGAGGGTCTGAAAATTCTTCTTTTTCATTGTCATTAAATAATGTTCAGGAAGACGGAATCATGATTGGATCGGGATTTAAGAGAAATATGGCCAATTTCAAATATGATTATGATCTCTCCAAAAAGCTGAGCATGACGCTCAATGCAAGATACAGCAGACAGACCATCTACGGTGCCGGAACTTCCGCAACAGGATCACAAAGTACCAACCGATTGAGAAATGCAGTAAGATATCAACCTTTTGAGGGAGGACCCGCTCAAAACATTGATGAGTTTGATCCATTATTTGCGAATGAAACCAACCTTGTAAACCCTCTCATCCTTGCTGATAATGAAGTGAAAGAAAACGGCAGAAATGATCTCTTATTGAATGGTGTCATTGAATACAGGATCAATAAAAATTTCACCTTCCGGAGTGTTATAGGATACGTGCAGCGAGACGAATCTGTAAATCAGTTTTCGGGTGTGGTTACCAGTCTCGCAAGACAGAATAATGATCAGCCTGTCGTATTTTTAAGCAAAGCTCAATCAAGAAGAATTACCAATACCAATACTTTAAATTTCAGGAAAACATACGGCAGTCATAAAGTAGATTTCCTTTTAGGACAGGAAACTGTAAAAACCGATGCCGAATCGTTATCAATGAATATCAAATGGCTTCCGAAATCAATCAGTCCTCAGGAAGCATTTGCCAACATCCAGTCGGCCAGTCCGCCTTCAGGGTTGGTTCAGGATAATCCAAGAACAGAATTGCTGCCGGACAGAATCGTATCGTTTTTCGGAAGAGCCAATTATATCTTCAAAAACAAATATATTGTAACAGCTTCCATGAGAGCAGACGGATCAAGTGTATTCGGTCCCGGAAACAGATGGGGATATTTTCCCGCAGCTTCCGTTGCATGGAAGATCAATGAAGAAAATTTCCTGAAAGAAAGCCGTGTTATCAGCGAACTGAAGCTGAGAGCGGGATATGGTCTTTCCGGAAACAACAGAATTAAAGCTTTCCTTTATGATACTTTTTTTACCACGTCATCTGACTACGGTTATGCTTTCGGAACAAATGTAACCCCTGGAGCAACTACAGGTAATATCATGGCTAATAAAAATGTTAAATGGGAATCCGCGACTTCAAAAAATGCAGGATTGGATTTTGGCTTGTTTAAAGGAAAAGTTTATGGTTCCGTTGATGTTTACCAAACCGATACAAAAGATCTTCTTTTACTGGCAAAAATTCCGCAGACAACAGGTTATGAATACCAATACCAGAATTCCGGCAGCACAACCAACAAAGGAATTGAAGTTTCAGTAGGAAGTACCATCATCAGCAATGATAACTTTACCTGGAAAATTGATGCTAACATTTCATCCAACAGAAATACCATCAAAAGCTTAGGAAACAGTGCCTCTGCAAGTTCCAACTACTACCTGTTTCCTTCCGGATGGCAGAATAACCTCAATGATTTCTTAGTACAGGTGGGCAAGCCCGTTGGTACTTACTGGGGATATGTAACCGCCGGAAGGTATGAAATAAATGATTTTGATTATAACCCAACAACCCAGGCTTATACCCTGAAAGCAGGAATCGCAAGTTCTGCAGCCGCCGCCAACGGAGCAAGACCTGTACAGCCAGGAGACCTGAAACTGGAAGACCTCAACGGAGATGGTGTAATTGATAACAATGACATGACCGACCTCGGAAGTGCACAGCCAAAATTCTATGGCGGATTTAACCAGACGTTCCGTTACAAAAACTGGGATATGAGTGTAATGTTTAATTTCTCAGTTGGAAACAAAGTTTACAATGCCAACAAAATCGAATATTCTACCCAATACCTTTACAGGGACAACAATATGCTTGCTGAAGTTGCTGACCGCTGGAGATGGTTTGATGATAACGGGGTAAAAGTAAATGATCCTAATGCTTTAGCTGCACTGAACGCCAATACGACTATGTGGACTCCGCCGGCAGGTGCTTATTTCCTTCATTCGTATGCTATCGAAGACGGCTCTTTCCTTCGTCTGAATAACCTGACCATAGGGTATTCTCTTGGAAAAGACTTTACCAAACAACTAGGACTTTCCAATTTCAGATTATATTTCACCATGAATAATGTATTTACCATTACAGGATATTCAGGATATGATCCGGAAGCCAATACAAGAAGAAATCCTTTAACACCTGGTGTAGATTATGCCGCTTATCCGCGAAGCAGATTCATTTTATCGGGAGTTGATATCACTTTTTAATCTTACTATTATGAAAAAAAATACATTTTTAATAATCGTTTTTTCCATTGCAGGACTTTTATCTTTTAATTCCTGCGAAGAGTATCTGGACGTAGAAAGCTTATCCAATACTGCTGAAAAACAACAGTTTGATTCAGTTTCTGACACCTTCTCTGCATTGGTAGGAGTGTATAACAGCACAATGGGTGACAATACATACGGACAGAGAATGAATCTTATCCTTTCGCAATCGGGAGATGATATGAGAACTTCAGGAGATTACAATGCCAATGACAGAAGAGGCGTTAGCTGCTTCGGTGCCATTCCTACCAATACTGAACTTCTTAGACCTTTTCTGGATACCTATGCTGGTATTGAAAGAGCGAATCTTGTCATCAAAAACATTCCGCTTTCTCCGGTTTTCCAGACAGGTTCTGAAGCGGATAAAAAAATGATGAACAGGTATCTGGGGGAAGCCCTTACTTTAAGAGCACACTTTTATCATGATCTTATTAAAAACTGGGGTGACGTTCCTTTTCAGGATGTTCCTTCTGCAGATCTTCCCGATCTTTATCTGGCTAAAACAGACAGAGATATCATTTATGATAAAATTCTGGATGACTTATTAAAAGCGGAAAGCCTCGTGCCATGGAGATCAGAAGGAGGTACTACTCCACAAAGAATTTCGAAGGCTGCCGTAAAAGGTTTAAGAGCGAGAATCGCATTAGCAAGAGCGGGATATTCGTTGAGAAGAAATCCACAGATGATGATGCAGGGATCTAATCCCCAAAAATATTATCAGATCGCTTATGACGAATGCAAAGACATCATCAATTCCGGGCAGCACCAGCTTAATCCAAGCTATGAAGGATTATTCAGATCACTGCATACCAACAGTCCGGATACCACCAATGAAATCATTTATGCAATCGGAGCATTCGGAGGGAATTCAAGAACAGACAGTAAAATCGGATATTATAATGGTTTAAGACATGATGACACAGACTGGAAATCTTCAGGAGGGATCAATGCCATTCCGGTTTATTTTTATGAGTTTACCAAATATGATGTAAGAAGAGATGTTAATATTGCTATTTTCAGGGTAAGTACTTCAAAACAGGAAGAACTCCAGACATCAATCAACTGGAACGACGGTAAATTCAGAAAATCGTGGACTTCCATCACAGGAACTTCCCAAAACCTGGGAATCGACTGGCCTCTGTTACGATATTCCGATATTCTTCTCATGTTTGCGGAAGCCGATAATGAGCTGCATAACGGTCCGTCCCAGGAAGCTATCAATGCTGTGATGGCCGTAAGACAAAGAGCTTATGCGGGGAATTTAGGCCAGGTTGGAACCATTCCTACAGACAAGCCCGGATTTTTTAATTATATCGTAAAAGAAAGAATGCTGGAATTCGGAGGTGAAGGATTAAGAAAATACGATCTCATCCGTTGGAATCTTCTGGAAACAAAAATCAATGAAACCAGACAGAAACTTACCCAGTTTATGAACGGAACGGGAGCTTATACCAACGTACCGGAATATATTTTCTATAAAAAACCTGCTAGCGGCGTTGCCAATTATGCACCTGCAAAAACAGCACAGCAGAATGTTCTGGATATTGATTTCTATCTCAACGGAATTGCAAAAGACGATGTATTCTACAGTCCTAACCAAAGTGTTGCAACGCCATCAGGATATACAAAAGTAAACTGGAGGCTGGCCATGACACAATCCTACATCAGCGGAGATCCCGTGAAAAGTTATGCTTATTATTTCCAGCCGAACAGGAAGGAACTTCTGCCCATTGCAGCAGATGTAATCAACTCCAATTATAATCTTACACAGGATTACGGATATTAGAAAAAGTTTCACATTCATATCAGAAATACAGGCTTCTGCCAAAAGCGGAAGTCTGTATTTTAACTAAAAATGATTTAATGAAAAGCTCCCCATTTTTTAAAAATCTGAAAGTATTTTTAATGATTCTCACAGCAATATTTAATTTTCTTTCTTTTAAAACTGCCGACCGACTGATCGTGGTTTCAAAAGACGGAAAAGGTAATTTTACTACCATTCAAAAAGCTGTGGATGCCATTGAAAACAATTCTTCCCGGAGAACAAAAATCATTATTAAAAAAGGAATTTATGAAGAAAAAATCATCATTCCTGAAACGAAAGGAGAAATTATTTTAGAAGGAGAAAATCCTGAAAATACTTTAATAACCTTTAATGATTTTGCCTCTAAAAAAAATCAGGAAGGAAAAGATATCGGAACCACAGGTTCTGCTACCCTTTTTATATATGCCGACGATTTCACAGCCAAAAATATCTCGTTTGAAAACAGTTCCGGAAAAGTGGGACAAGCTGTAGCAGTTTTAACGGCAGGTGACAGAATTGCTTTTGAAAACTGCAGGTTCCTCGGAAATCAGGACACCTTATATTTAAAAGGAGCACAGGATCTTGAAGATAAAACCCAACCTTCAAGAAATTATTTTAAAAATTGCTATATCGAAGGAACAACTGACTATATCTTCGGAGCAGGGACCGCTGTATTTGAAAATTGCATGATCTATTCCAAAGAAACCGCAAGCTATATAACTGCAGCGTCTACCCCAAAGGAAAACAGCTTCGGGTTCGTATTTATTAATTGTAACATTGCAGGCAATGCAAAAGAACATTCCGTATACCTCGGAAGACCATGGAGACCTTTCGCCAAAACGGTTTATATCAACTGTATGCTGAATTCAACGATAAAACCTGAAGGATGGCACAACTGGAATAAACCGGATGCCGAAAAAACGGCTTTTTACGCAGAATATGATTCAAAAGGTCCAGGAGCTAATCATATCTCAAGAGTCAGCTGGTCACATCAGCTCACCCAGACCGAAGCAAAAGAATATACCCCAGGCAATATCCTAAAAGGAAAAGATAACTGGAATTTCAAAAAAAATTTAAAATAATCCAGCCGTTCATCAACAAATATGCTCAGTTATGACAAAAAACTTCTGCATACTTTTACTAACAGCTATTTTTTGTGGCATTTCAAATGTTGCTGAAGCCCAGAATGTCATTAGCTTTCCGGGTGCTGAAGGTTTCGGAAGATACACCACCGGAGGACGCGGCGGTAAAGTTTATTTCGTAACAAAATTAACCGACGACGGCTCTGAAGGAACTTTAAGATATGCCCTGGATCAAAAAGGCCCGAGATATATTATTTTCAGAACCGGAGGAACCATTTATCTGGAATCTCCGTTAAAAATACGGGAAGGAAATGTAACCATTGCCGGACAAACCGCTCCGGGAGACGGCATCACAGTAGCCAACTATGAAACTTTTGTAGCAGCAGACAACGTCATTATCCGGTATATGCGTTTCAGAATGGGCGATCTGAAAAACTATGAAGGTGATGCTTTAGGAGCAAGGTTTATTAAAAACTTAATCGTTGACCACTGTTCCATGAGCTGGTCTACCGACGAAACAGTTTCGATCTATGCCAATGAAAACACAACGCTTCAATGGTGTATCATTGCGGAAAGCCTCAGAAATTCAGTACATCAGAAAGGTGCTCACGGATATGGTGGTATTGCAGGCGGGAAATTTGCGTCTTTTCATCATAATGTTTATGCCCATCATGACAGCAGAAATCCCAGACTGGGAGAATACGCAGGAAGCAAATTTGCTTTAACAGACCTTACCGATTTCAGAAATAATGTCATTTACAACTGGGGACACAACAGCATGTATGGCGGCGAAGGAATGAATGTGAATATCGTCAATAATTATTATAAGCCAGGTCCGGCCACGATGACGAGAAAAAGAATTGCCGCTATTGATAAAAATGAAAAGCCGGAAGCCGAAGTATATAATATCTGGGGAAAATACTATATAAATGGAAATGTGATGGAAGGCAGTTCGGAAGTCACCGAAGACAACTGGACAGAAGGCGTATTCAGCCAGATGAACCGTTACAACTTAACAGACGAAGACAAAAATACAATCAGAATAATCCGTCCACATAATATATCGAATAATGTAAAAACCCACTCTTCAAAAGAAGCTTATGACAGGATCTTGAAAATTGGAGGATCGAGTCTTGTAAGAGATATCATTGATCTTCAGATTTTAAAAGATATTAAAAACGGAAGTTTTACACATCAGGGTTCAAAAGGAAGTACAAACGGAATTATAGATTCCCAGAAAGATGCAGGCGGATTTCCGGATCTGAAAACCGGACAGCCGATTATTGATTCAGATATGGACGGAATGCCCGATGAATGGGAAATCAGAAACAAACTGGATCCCAAAACATACAATGCCAACGGAAGAGATTTAGATAAAAACTACGATAATATTGAAATGTATTTTAATGATATTGTACAAAGGATAACCGAAGCACAAAATTAATGTCCATAAAAACTAAAGTGTAATCAATTTAAAATATTAAAAAAGAATGAATTTTATTCAGAATCATATTAAAATTTACGCCATTACCGCTTTATGTTCAGGAATTTTCTTCTCATGCGCTCAAAAAGCCTTACACAATTCCGGTGAAGCAAAAACAGTAACCACAACAGAAAAAATCCCGGTTGATCTTCCGTGGTCACAGCGAATGCTTCTTTCCGAAATGAAAAGATTTCCCGAAGCCTGGATGCTTGATTATAACAAAACTCCGAAATGGAGCTATCCTACCGCTATCGTCCTGGAAGGTGCCGAAAGAATATTTGAAAAAACCGGCAATCAAGAATATTATCAATACATTTCTACGTTTGGAGAAACCATGATAAAAGAAGACGGAAGTATTCTTTCATACGATCTTTCAAAATACAATATCGACATGCTGAACTGCGGCAACGTTCTTTTGTATTTATACCAGAAAGAAAAGAAAGAGAAATATCTGACAGCATTACAGACCCTCCGTTCTCAGATTGACGGACAGCCGAGAACTTCAGAAGGAGGCTTCTGGCACAAAAAAATTTACCCTAATCAGATGTGGCTGGATGGATTGTACATGGGTGAGCCATTCTATGCTCATTATACCAACATATTCAGCAAAGGTGCGGATGCAGAAAAAGCGTATAACGACATCGTGAATCAGTTTGATCTTATCCAGAAACATCTGCTCGACAAAAAAACAAGGCTACTCTATCATGCATGGGATGAAAGCAGAGAACAACAGTGGGCCGATAAGAAAACCGGACTTTCCCCGAACTTCTGGTCCAGAGCAATGGGTTGGTACGGTATGGCCATCGTTGATGTATTAGATTACCTTCCACAGAATCATCCCGGAAGAGTAAGATTGCTTTCTTATCTGAAATCATATTGTGACGCTGTCATTAAAGTTCAGGATCGCGAAACAGGATTGTGGTATCAGGTTTTGGATAAAGGCGGCGAAAAAGGAAATTATCTGGAAGCTACCGGTTCATCCATGTTTGTTTACACCATGATGAAATCCGTTAACAAAAATTATCTTCCGAAATCCTATAAAAAATTTGCTAAAAAAGGGTACGAAGGCATTCTTAAAAATTTAATTACTGTCGATGAAAACGGAATGGTAAATCTAAACAGATGCTGCGCCGTTGCAGGTCTTGGAGGAAATCCATACCGAAGCGGTTCCTACGAATATTATATTAACGAAGAAATCCGGTCCAACGATCCGAAAGGAACCGGACCATTCATTCTGGCAAGTCTGGAATTTGAAAAGTAATTTGTTAAACAGTTTGCGCTCCCTGTGTTAAATAAAGACAGATTAAATCTGATTATGAAGACAAAAAAAATTTTAAATATACTTTCAGTCACTGTTTTTTCGATAGCATCGAATTATCTGAATGCACAGGAAAAAAACTATGTTTCCGAAGTGTGGACGGCTGATCTGGGAAAAAACTATAAAAACCCTATTCTCCACGCAGATTACTCAGATCCGGATGTAGTTCGTGTCGGTAATGATTACTATATGACCGCTTCAAGCTTTAACGAAGCCCCAGGATTACCCATTCTTCATTCCAAGGATATGGTCAACTGGAATCTGGTCAATTATGCTGTTGAAGATGTTTTGCCCGCCAAACATTTCTCCGTTCCGAAAAGAGGCGACGGAATCTGGGCACCAAGCATGCGTTTTCATAAAGGTGAATTTTATATTTACTGGGGTGACCCGGATTTCGGGATTTACATGGTTAAAACCAAAGATCCGCTGAAAAAATGGGAAAAACCTGTTTTGGTTATGCAAGGAAAAGGCCTGATTGACGCCTGTCCGTTCTGGGACGAAGATGGCAATGCTTATCTGGTTCACGGATGGGCGGGAAGCCGTGCCGGAGTGAAAAGCATATTAACCTTAAATACTATGAATCCGGAGGGAACAAAAGTATTGGACAAAGGCATTCATATCTTTGACGGCCACGACAAGCACCCAACCGTAGAAGGTCCGAAAATGTACAAAAGAAACGGTTATTACTACGTTTTTGCTCCGGCCGGCGGGGTGGCTACAGGTTGGCAGCTGGTACTACGGTCGAAAAATATTTATGGCCCTTACGAAGAAAAAATTGTCCTTGAACAGGGCTCTACAAAAATCAACGGACCTCATCAGGGAGCCTGGGTAGATACGCCTTCCGGAGAAGATTGGTTTTATCATTTTCAGGATGTGGACACCTATGGAAGAATTGTTCATCTTCAGCCGATGAAATGGGAAAAAGACTGGCCTGTAATGGGAATAGATACCAATAAAAACGGAATCGGGGAACCTGTTTTAACCTATAAAAAACCAAATGTAGGGCAATCTTATCCTATTGTTACTCCCCCGGAAACAGATGAATTTGATGGTGAAAAATTAGGTCTGCAATGGCAATGGAGCGCCAATGAAAACATTGTGTGGTCTTCAAAACTGCCGGGACAGAAATTTTTAAGATTATTTTCCATAAAAGTTCCCGAAGGCGAAAAAAATCTCTGGAATGTCCCGAATTTATTAACCCAGAAATTCCCGGCTCCAAATTTTACAGCATCAACGAAAGTAAAACTAATTCCTGAAGAAGCTAAAGAAGGAAAAACTGCAGGATTATTGATTATGGGAACCGATCATGCTTCCCTTGTTATCACCAATAAACCGGACGGATTTTACATCCAACTGAGAAAAGCTGAAAAAGCAGAGAAAGGCGGCGAGGAAAAAATTTTAGCTGAAACAAAGTTAAACGGAAATGAAGCCTATTTAAAAGTACATGTGAGCGAACCGAATGGTTTATGCCAGTTTAGCTATAGTGAAAACGGAAAAAGCTTTATGAAAATAGGAGAAGTTTTTCAGGCAAAACCCGGAAAATGGATCGGTGCAAAAGTCGGTTTGTATAGCTTAAGTAGCGCTAAGGCACCACGCGGCGGCTATGCCGATTTCGACTGGTTCAGAATAACTAAAAATTAAAATTGTTAAATCGCACTGGAAATTTGTCGAAAATCTTTGATTTTGCGCCTTTGGATTTACAATATAAATATTTTATAATAAATGAATAACAAAATTTTTTATATAGTTTCATTTTTATTAGTCGTTTTGCTGTTGTCAGGATGCAGTTCACAGAGCAGTGTTCAGAAAACAACGGCAAAACGCGATAAAAAAGTTACCCATATTTACCTCATCGGCGATTCTACCGTGGCAGATTATACGGGAGATTATGAACCGGGAAAAGATTATATGAAAGTACGCTATCCGATTACCGGTTGGGGACAGGTTTTTCAGCTCTTCTTTAAAAAAGACAGCCTGCCGGATTTGAAGCCCGGTATTACAGCAGATTCTGTGGCAGTTATCGACAGAGCGCATGGCGGAAGAAGCACAAGAACTTTTTTTCAGGAAGGAAGATGGAGATACGTTTATGAACACCTGAAGCCCGGAGATTATGTCTTAATGCAGTTTGGTCACAACGACAGTTCTGAAAAGCATACGGAGCGATATGTGAATATTGAAGGGTATAAAGAATTTTTAAGATTATTTGTTACCCAGACAAAACAAAAAGGGGGCAATCCCATTATTTTGACACCGGTGGCCAGAAATTATCCGTGGAAAGACGGAAAACTCCAAAATGTTCATGGTGAATATGCAAAAGCTCCGATTGATGTAGCGATGGAAATGAATGTTCCGTACATCGATTTAAATAAATTGTCTATGGAATACTTTACCCATAAGGGAGAGGATTTCACCACGAATCATTACTTTATGAATTTACCTGAAAATACATACGAAGCTTATCCGAAAGGGCAGAAAGACAATACCCATTTTCAGCCGGAAGGTGCAAAAGCGGTTGCTTCGCTGGTTTATCAGGAATTTAAAAAAATAATTACAACTCAAAAAAAATAAAATGAAGAAGTCTTTAAAAATGATCGGTTTGGCGACAGCGTTACTGTTTTCTGCCCAGATAAATGCCCAAAACCTGGATATTTATAAAAATATTGAGTTTAAAATGCCTCATGTAACGGAAACCTCATTTCCTGCCAATACGGTTTCTATTACACAGTTCGGAGGAATTTCCGGAGGCAATGTAAAAAATACGGAGGCTTTCAGAAAAGCTATTGATGAATTAAGCAAAAAAGGTGGCGGTAAATTAGTTGTACCGAGAGGAATGTGGCTTACAGGACCGATTGTGCTTAAAAGCAATATTAACATTCATGTTGAAGAAGGCGCATTCATTATTTTCAGTAAAGATAAAAACGATTATCCTTTGGTGGACGTAAGCTTTGAAGGGCTAAACACCATTCGCTGCCAGTCTCCTATTTCAGCAAAAAATGCGACGAACATCGCCATTACAGGAAAAGGCGTGATCGACGGAAGCGGTGACGCATGGAGAGCCATCAAAAAAAGTAAAGTTTCCGAATCTCAATGGAAAGACATCGTAAAATCCGGCGGCGTTCTGTCTGCGGACGGTAAAAACTGGTATCCTTCGGAAAGCTATAAAAAAGGACTGGAAAGCAGCTCTAATTTTAATGTTCCGGATAAAATTTCCAAAGATGAATTAATTACCGTAAAAGATTTTCTCAGACCGGTAATGGTAAGCTTAGTTGGCTGCGACAAAGTCCTGCTGGACGGGCCGACTTTCCAGAATTCTCCGGCATGGAATCTCCATCCTCTAATGTGCTCCAATGTTATTCTAAGAAATCTTACGGTCAGGAATCCGTGGTTTTCCCAGAACGGAGACGGTGTAGATTTAGAATCCTGTAAAAATGTTTTAATTTATGATAATACGTTTGATGTTGGTGATGATGCGATCTGCATCAAATCCGGAAAAGATGAAGACGGAAGAAAAAGAGGAATGCCTACTGAAAATGTCATTATTAAAAATAATGTGGTGTATCATGGTCACGGAGGGTTTGTGATAGGAAGCGAGATGTCCGGCGGCGCAAGAAATATTCATGTTTCCGATTGTACTTTTATCGGTACCGATATCGGTCTGCGTTTCAAAACGACCCGCGGAAGAGGCGGAATTGTGGAGAATATTTACATTAAAAATATCGATATGATCAACATCCCGACACAGACGATCGGTTTTAATATGTTCTACGAAGGCGCATCTCCTGTGCTGGAAGACGGGCAGACAAAGGAAGAAAACAAAACCCCTGAAAAAGTTTTTCCGGTAACGGAAAAAACACCGGTATTCAGAAATATTTTCTTTAAAAATATCAATGCCGTGAATTCTGATGAAGCCATAACTTTATTCGGGCTTGCGGAAATGAACCTTAAAAATATTGTAATTGAAGATTCGCAGTTTGATACCCGGAAAGCATTAACCATTGCAGACGCAGACGGAATTCAACTTAAAAATGTAAAGCTGAAATATACCGAAGGAACAGGTGCAACAATTTACAACAGTAAAAACATCAACCTTTCAACGGTGAAATTTGAATCAGCAAACAAACCTTACGTAAAACTTTTAGGAAATAAAACCGGAGCAGTCCTGCTGCCGAAAGAAATTGGGTCTGACAGGAGTTTACTTTCTGTGGGTGCAGATGTAGCGAAAAATGCAGTTAAATAACTAATTAATTAAATAGTATAAAAACTCCACAAGCGGATGATTTTTAGCATAAAACATACTTATATTTCTATTTTTTTAATGGGGACCATGGCATTCGGACAGGTAAAACGGCCGAATGCCACTCCTTATACCAACGAAATTACGTTTGAAAAACTAAAAAAGAAATATTCTTTTTTAACCCCGATTGAAAGACCGGTTCCTCAAAATGTCATTATTGATAAAGACGTAGAATACAAGAATATCAACGGAATTTCTTTAAAAGCAGATATTTATTATCCCAAAGATCGATCTAAAAAATATCCCGGAATTGCAATGGTTCACGGTGGCGGATGGATTTCCGGAAGCAAGGAAAATGAAAAATATATGGCCATGGAGCTCGCTTCAAAAGGATATGTTGTGATTGCTGTCGGCTATCGCTTGGCAGATGTCGCAAAATTTCCTGCCGGTGTGGAAGATATCGAAACCGGAATTCAATGGCTGAAGAAAAATCATAAAAAATATGCTTTAGATAAAAGGAAAATAGCAGTGTACGGAGAGTCTGCGGGAGCACAAATGGCCACCTTGGTCGGTGTAAAATCAAAGAATAAAATCCAGGCCATCGTGAATGTGGACGGAATTGTTTCATTTATTCATCCTGAAGCCGAAGAAAGTACCTACGCAGCGTACTGGCTGGATGGCGACCGAGATGTTAATTTGAAAAACTGGACAACCGCTTCACCTTTGGAATATGTTGATAAAAATACATCACCGACTCTTTTCATTAACAGTTCGCAACCCCGGTTTCATGCTGGCAGAGACGATATGATGAATAAATTAAGAAATTATAATATTCAGACAGAATTCCATGAGATTAAGGATTCGCCGCACTCTTTCTGGTCAGCAGAACCCTGGTTTACGGAAACCCTGAATCTTACCGCTGCTTTTTTAGATAAAGTTTTGAAATAATAATTTTAACACAAAGGAGTTAATTTAATTAAAAAAATATTTTAGTGAGCAAAAACGAATCAATAAGTTGATTTTATGAAGCTATCGTCATCGCTTCGCGCAGCAAATTTATTTGTCCTTGCTGTCTAAAAATCAGGTAATATAAAACAAATCTTGCGTCAGAAAATAATAAATCAGTTTATGAAAAAATTATTTTTAATTCTCCTTGTCTCAATGGCAAATTTTCTTTTTGCCGGAAATAATCTTTATATCAAAATTACCGTTGCCAAAGACGGAAGCGGCGACTTTATATCCATACAAAAAGCCATCAATTCCGTAAGAGATCTTGGTCCGGCAGAAGCACTGATTTATATAAAATCAGGAACATATAATGAAAAAGTGGTCATTTCATCTTCAAAACATAAAATCACGTTAGAAGGTGAAAATAAAGACAATACAATGATCACCAACAATGATTTCTCAGGAAAACAGGATTCGTTCAATGAAAAAATGACGACATTCAATTCTTACACCTTGCTGGTGATGGGTGATGATATACAAATAAGCAATCTAACGATTCAGAATTCTTCATGCAATGAAGGACAGGCAGTTGCACTCCATGTGGAAGGCGATCGTTTTATCATCAAAAATTCAAATATTCTGGGGTGTCAGGATACGGTATATTGTGCAACAAATCACAGCAGGCAGTATTTTGAAAACTGTTTTATAGAAGGTACTACCGATTTTATTTTCGGGCAGGCAACAGCAGTTTTTAAAAACTGTACCATTAAAAGTTTAACCGACTCTTATATCACAGCTGCTGCAACGGAAAAAGACAGGAAATATGGTTTTGTTTTCTTTGATTGCAGACTTATCGCAAAAGAAGGTGTTACAAAAGTTTTTCTTGGAAGACCCTGGAGACCTTACGCCAAAACGGTTTTCATCAATACCGAAATGGGAGGTCATATTGTTTCTGAAGGCTGGAACCCGTGGAAAGGAGACAAGATGTTTCCCGATAAAGAAAAAACGGCTTATTACGCAGAGTTCGGAAGCAAAGGCGCAGGCGGTAATACCTCAAATCGGGTAAACTGGTCGCATCAGCTGACTAAAAAAGATATGAAAAATTATACCCTGGAAAAGATTTTTAGTGGTTGGAACCCCATCATGAGTAATGAGTAATGAGTAATAAAATATAATTCTTAATTGCCTTAACCAATTAAATTTATCTTAAAATGAAAAAAATATTTTTACTGTTTAGCATAGTAATTTCAACATTCATTCTGGCTCAGAAAAAGCCGACTTTATTCCTTATCGGTGATTCTACCATGGCCAATAAAGAAAATCCGGATAAAAATCCCGAACATGGATGGGGACAGGTTTTAAACCAATTTTTTACAACAGGTATCGAAATCCAGAACCATGCGATGAACGGAAGAAGTTCTAAAAGTTTCAGGACGGAAGGACGATGGGCTGCCATTGAAAAACAGCTGAAAAAGGGAGATTTTGTCATTATCCAGTTCGGGCATAATGATCAGAAGGTGAAAGACTCTACAAAATTTACCAATCCGTACACGCAATACAGGGCCAACCTGGAGAGATACGTAAAGGAAACAAGAGCAAAAGGAGCCATTCCTATTTTAATGACTTCTATTGTACGAAGAAATTTTAACGAAAACGGAGTGCTGATAGACACCCATAAAGAATATCCCTTGGTGGTAAGAATGGTTGCCAATGATCTGAATGTTCCTTTCGTAGACATGCAGCTGCTTACAGAACAGCTTGAAATTGCCTATGGTCCAGAAAATTCAAAAAAACTGCATCTCCATTTTAAGGAAGGTGAAGAGCCGTATTATCCCAAAGGAAAAGACGACGATACCCACTTGTCCAAACTGGGAGCAGATCTGGAAGCGAAACTTGCCGCTGAATCTTTGAAAAACATGAAAACCGGACTGGAAAAATTTATCAAATAATATCAATAAAAATATCTGAAATGAATTTTAAAAAAGAGCCTTTTTTCGATGGCAATTCCGAATGGGAAAACTTGGGAGCCGGCGTTTCAAGACAATTTGTGGGCTACAATTCACAGATCATGATGGTGATTGTGAAATTTGAAAAAGATGCAGTAGGGGCTTTACATCAGCATTTTCATTCACAGATCACCTATGCTGCTTCGGGAACATTTGAAGTTACCGTTGACGGTGAAACAAAAATACTGAAGGCCGGTGACGGCTTTTTTGCCCAACCCAATATTTTTCATGGGGTAAGATGTCTTGAAGAAGGACAATTGATTGATGCTTTCGCGCCTTTCAGAGAAGATTTTATTAAATAAAAATTACCGGGCACTGCTATCGTTTACAGAGTAGTTCATCTGTTAATTCAACTATTTTTATATCGTTTCAAGCCGCAAAAAAATATTATTTTTAAATACATAATATGCAACCGATTGAACAATATAAATAATCAACATTATAATTATATAAATATTGATAGTTTAAAATATAAAACAATTAAATATTAAATTAATAATTTTGATTTGAATCAACAACAAATAATTACTACTATGAAAACAAAAACAAAAGCTGCCATTCTCACGGCAGCCCTGAGCTCAATTTTTGCTTTAACAGGCTGCGGACAGGAAGATCTAAAATCCGACCTGGCGAATAATCCGAATGAAATAAAAAATGAAATGTCCGTAAATACCATTGTCCCATTGGCAAACTGTGTTGCTCCGGGATGGGCTTCCCAAAACGGCGGAACAACCGGTGGTGGAACCGCTGCGGAAACAACGGTGTCAACTTATGCTCAGTTAAAATCGGCAATTGAAAATACGGCGGTAAAAGTCATTAAAGTTACCGGAACCATAACGATTACTGCCAGATTATCTTTTCAGGATCAGAGCGGCAAAACCATCTATGGAGCCAGCGGCGCAAAACTGGTTTCCACCAACCAGACCAAAGACGGATCAGGGATCATCAACATTAAAAGATGCAACAATATCATCATCCGAAACCTTATTTTTGAAGGTCCGGGAGCATATGATACCGACGGTTGGGACAATGCGATTCTCGATGACTGCCGAAATGTATGGATCGACCACTGTGAATTCCGGGACGGCGTAGACGGAAACTTCGATATTAAAAACAAATCGGATTTCGTCACTGTATCCTACACCAAATTTCATTATCTGAAAGCCCCTAAACCCGGAGGATCCGGAGGGACAGACGATCACCGTTTTTCCAATCTGATCGGCTCAAGTGACGGTGCTACTGCAGATGCAGGCAAACTGAACGTAACCTTTGTAAGATGCTGGTGGGGACCCGGATGCAGAGAACGTATGCCGAGGGTAAGATACGGAAAGATCCATATCCTTAACAGCTACTTCAACAGTTCGGTAAGCAATAAATGTATTGCTGCGGGTGTTCAGGCGAATATCCTGGTGGAAAGAAACGTATTTGAAAACGTAAAAGAACCGATCAATCTCATGACGGGTTATACCGCCGTAACACAAACAGGAAACAGTTTTGTGAACGTAACCGGAAATACATCCGGAAGCGGGACTGCATTTACCCCACCCTATTCCGTCAATAAACTTAATGCTTCTGATGTAAAATCTGATGTAACGGCAAAAGCAGGAGCCACATTAAGCGGAAATATCTGCGATACTTTTTAGGAATTTAAACGCTGATTATAAACCGCGCGGGCTGATTCTCAGCCCGCGCGGTTGTTTTTAAGTAAATTTCTTATTGAGAAAGTTTATTGCTGTTCAGCCATTTAGGATATTCTTTATCGATCAGCTTTTTTGCAAAATCGCCAAACCAGCTGTAGCCGTTTCTTCTCTCCTCGGAAACTTCGTTGTAATTGTATTTTACACTTCCGTCGCGGTCGCCAAACAGAGGACGGTTATCATGAATATCATAAAATCTTGCCCAGACAACGGAATTTTTATCCTCTGCAAGAACTCTTACTGTCTTTCCGTTTTGTTTTACGACATTATAGCTGTATCCTTCAATATCATTTTCTGTAAACCATTTTACGGCAGATTTCACGGATCTTTCAATATCAGGCGTTACGGGCTGCCACATGAGAAACCGTACAATTCCTACGGATTCTGCGGTTGCCAGGGAAACAGGTTCAAAAGCCCTAGCCTTATCCGGCTGCAGGGTAATTTCATTGTACTGATCTGCCCAAATCGTTGGCTTTCCGTTCTGAAGAACCTGTGCTTTTAAGATGCATTCAATTCCCTTTTTTACAGCCTTTTTAGATTGTTCTTTCAGTTTTTGATCTACCGCGATAAAATCGTTTTTCCCTTCTGCGGTATTGTAGAGAACCGTTAACGCATTAATCATGGCATTGTCATTAAAAGTAATCTGCTTTCGGTATAATCCTTTGTTAGGATAATATTGAGGAAAACCACCATTTTCGTACTGCATGGTAAGCAGATAACGGATTCCTTTTTCCGCTGCCTTCAGATAATCCGGATTTTTCGTTTCGGAATATGCTTTCATTAAAGCGTTAATTTCCCTTGAGGTAGCGTTGTTATCAATGGTCGCGTGATCATCACCCGTGGATTTTATTTTTCTTAAAAGATTTTTGTCAACCGGAAGACTATAATCAACTACTGATTTATCTTCCAGCTGCTTTCCCCAGCCTCCCACAGGAAGCTGATACAGCATCATTTTTTCTGCCAGCGTATCTTTTTTTACCTGAGCGGATATATTTAAGCTAACTAATCCCAGAGCAAGAGTACAGATGTTGAATTTCATGATTTATTTAATTGTAATGATTAAAGGATTTCTGATGATTTCAGATTGTTTTTGAAGCCTATTTTCCCAGTCCCGCCGAGTCTGGATATCACCGCTTTTCTGCCATGCAAATCCTGCATAATAAACCAGTTTATCCTGAGGTTTTGTAACGACATACAGATTACTTTCATCCGGAGCATCAGATCGGAAAACAATTGATTTTTCAACAATACTCGGATCCACAACAATACCTTCACCTACAAAAGCGTCATCAATTTTTTCCCAGTGAAGATAGTATCCTTTTTGGTCATTTAGTTTTGCTTCACCTTCGTTTTTATGTAAAGTTATTCCAATGGTATAGTTGGGAGCCGGTTTTTCTGCTCTAAAATACGATTCAAATTTTGAAAAATTTGATCCAAGATCCAATGAAACTCTTTTAATTTCTTTAACTGCAAATTCACTCCACGGATCATAGGTCAATTCAAAAACCGTACGCAAAGGACCTTCTGCAATGGTTCTGGAGGCAACAAAATTTTGCGAAACCTGAAGCTTGTCATTTATCCATATTCCGATTCCACCTGTTCCGCGGCTGTTTCCGACATGGTAAGGATCATAACCCTCCCCCCTTGTATCTTTATGATAATACATGGGATCCGTAAGATAGCCTTTGTACCATTTATTAATGACCGGAAACTCCGTTCTTTTCAGCCAGATGTCCACACCGCTTGAGAGCGTACTGCTTTTTACCCCCTGCAATGCTTCCTGCTGACCTTTCGGGCCATACATTCTGAATGCTATTTTGTCATTTTCCCATGCATAATCATCTACCCGTTCCGGAACCACCCGGGAGTACGTTGAAATTTCAGTTTTGAGGATTGGTATTGCCGGTTCAGCTGAGATCGTATACACTGCTTTTTGATGTCCTTCAACTGTTGCCTGAAAAAGCAATTCATCATTATTTCCGTCTCCATTATTATCAATCCATTGGATCAGAACAAGTTGGCCTTTTGTATCTCTAATCCTTAGATCAGTCGCTTTACTTTTATCCAAAAATGATTTTAACTGAGAAACAGGGACAGCGACAACTTCTTTTCTGGGAAAATCAAGTGTATTATTTAACTCAATAATTTTTTGAGCATGTATACTACTTGAATTTATGCAACCGATTGCACACATCAATCCGACAAAAGAATTTTTAACTGTAGTCATAATTATATCAGTTGAGTCAGTTTTCAAAAGTAATAAAAATAAAACAATTAAAACTGCTTAAATTTTTATTCAATTTACCATTTTCTTTTTTCATAATTTTTAATTCAGATATTGATTTAAAACAAAAGTACCTGCATTACTGCAGGCACTCAAACTCAAACTTCTTCACTACACATTGATCATTATATTAACATTATCATATTAAATTTATTGTGTTTATTTATTTTTTAACATGGATATTACATAAAAACCGCTTTATCACAGATCATCAGTTCTAAAATTCAAACTCTCCAATAAGAATACCATCTTCTTTGTTTCCATTTTCTTTCTGATTTTGGAATACCACGATCTTTCTTTCCTGCTTGCCGGTAGCATAATTGATATAAATTTCCGCCATAATGGCTGTAGGACCTGCAATTCCTGTCTGCTGCTCTCCAAAAAAATTGGTCTGAATCTTATACTTTCCTTTCATCGCTTTTTTAAGTAAGAACTGTTCAGGGCCAAAGCCTCCTGTAAAATCGTCGCTCAGTCTTCCTCCTATTTCTGTTTCCTTATGCGAATAATAACATCGTTCATTATTAGGATCGGTCACCCAGAGATCAATATCCGTATCATCCTTATTCCAGCTAATGACTACGCGGATATTTACCGGAAGATCTGCTATGATTTTAGGATTGATATTGCTAAGGTTTAATTGGGATCCGTGATTTGCAATCAGCTGATTGATCTCCATAATAACCGTTTCTTCAATACCATCATCCCGGTCAGCAAGTTCCTTTGTGTAAGACTGTGTGAGAATTTTGTAAAAATTGTCCAGGGCAGCCTGATACTGGCCGTTATCTTCCAGTGCAAGAGCGAGATCTCTATAACTTTGCGGATCAAAAGGCCGCCATTCCAACACTTTTTCTGCAGCAAAAAGCTCTTTATCATACGCTTCAGCCTGCTTCAATTTATAAGCCAGTAATTTGTACAACTCTTCATTTTCAAACTCAAGATCGGCAATTGCGCTCAACACTTTTAAGCCACGCTTTTTATCATTATTTTTTAACAAAAGCTGTGCAACGTCAAAGTAATACTGTGGTATTTCCTCATATTCTTTACGGTTCTGAAGGTAAGTTTTATATATATTTGCCGGGTTATTCATGTCTCTGAAAAGCTTCATGTATTTTGCTTTAGAAACAATATCAACGGTAAGAATTCTTCCGGAATTAATGATATCTGACGGCCTTTCTGCAGGAGTTACATTTCTCACCTCAACCCCACGGACAGATCCTGACAGCGCATTAGGTACTGTATTCGATGCAATGGATGACATTCCCCTGACACTCATCTGAAGTTGTTCCCGTTTTGGTTCTGAAACTTCTGATTCATCATCAGTTCTGCTGTTATTATATCCAATTAATACAACTTCTTCAATTTCAGTTTGTCTTGATGTACTATCACTTGCAGCACGCCGGGATTCAGGTTTAGGATATTGTCTTAATTTTTTCTTTTGATCGTACTCTTTTTCCCACCAGGTCTTAAGATTTTCAGTCATTTTTTCTGCATTTTCCATGAGATCTTTTACTCGTTCATCTTTTTTTGCCTTGTCATTTTTAACAATCTCATCAAACTGCTTTTTTAATTCTGCAGGTGGAGCAATATCATAACGGACATAATCCTCCACATTTTCCAGCACCATTAAACTCATATTATTGCTTACCAAGCCAAATTGCCTGCTGACATTTTTAATTTCGTTTTTATTCTTCTTTTCAAAAATTTCCAATTCGTTAAGTTTTTTCTGAGCCCAGAACTTTGAAATTTCCCAATCCTTTACAGCCTGTTCATTGATATTGACATCAATGGTTTTGGTTTCTGTCACTTCATTTCCGTACCCAAATTTAAGAGTAGCTGTTGTATGGTCACCTTTAACAATTCCAGTTAATACAAAATCTTCTGTTATAGTCTGAGGCAATGAAGGATAGACTTCTGAAAGCTGAGTATTATTTTCAATACCTAAAAATCTCAAAGGTTGAAAAACTAATTTCCGAACTTCTTTTTCAGGATTATTTTCATTTAGATTTAAAAATTCTCCTCCTGTGGTACTGCTTATGAATTTCAGCTGGTTAAAATCTATATTATTGGATGCAGCAATAGTGTAGACAGGCTGTTTCAAAGGCATGTTCAGTTCTCCGAAAGATGACAAACCGTCCGTAAAAAACAATACTTCGTCTTCGCTCAGCAGCTTTAGCTTTCCGAAATCTGTTCCGCCGTCATAAATTGTTTTTAAAAGATAAGTCTTTAACTCACTCCAGTTTCCATTGTTAATTTTGAAACTTTGTCCTTGTTCGAAGATATTGTTAATGAAATAAATGTTTACCGTAAGATTTTTATTCGATTTAAAATATTCCTCCAGCAAGGCCATTTCCTTTACATGATCCCGATTCTTTCCGCTCAACGAATGATCCCAGACCACGGCCAGATTATTCGGAAGTTTTTTCATTCTTTCATTTGAATATACGGAGATATCAGCCAGAAAATAGGAAAAGTTATCCGCTGCTTTTTGAACGACAATCCGCTGGCTCTTATCCTGTACAGGAAAATTGATTTTTAGATTATTGTCTGGTCTGTAATTTTTCTTGTGCATTTCGGCAGTCCATACGTTTCCGGTACTAACAAAATTATAGCTACCGTCAGGCTTTTCTTCAAGCACAGGAGCATCCAAATTCTGAAAAACGGTTGTTTTTATGTCAAATTCGGGAATCTCAGCGGTTTGATTCAGAGGTAAAAAATATTGGAGAAAATCCCCCGACTTTTTTAATTCATACTGATAGGTAATGCGAACAGTCCTTTCCCCTCCGTTTGGGGCGATAGGATATACTGTTGTCCGGAAATTATTCCCACTCACTTTTTCCAGGAGCCCGGGATCTATATTTCTTTTCCTGATGGTTTGATATACTTCTTTTGCTTTTTCTTTTTCAACGGGAACAGCGTTTCGAAGCTTTCCATTGATGTCTAAAGCATAGCCGCTCGCATTAACACCTTCAGGAAGAGGAAAGGTAATTCTGCCTTCTCTCAAACGTCCCGAATTATTCCTAAGAACCATTGTAATGGTATTGGTAGAAATTTTCCCGGCAATTTTTGTTTCAATCTCCAGTTTCTGAAGAATTACCTGATTGTCTTTTTTATATTTCCCTTTCCCGTCCGGACTTTCAACAACCGGTATCTGAGCCAGAAATAAAAGCGGAAAAAATAATAGTAATTGTGTATATAACCTTTTCATAATTTATTGATTACAACTGTTTCTATTTATACAGATGCATAAAATCGAGAAAAGGTTGGAAAGAATAATTTAGCTTAACTTTTAGTAACTGAAAGAGAAGAGTTAATTGATACTTTAAACATGATACATTGTATGTAGGCTGTAATTTAATTAACTGAACAGAACCATATTATCAAAAAAGGCCGGATAATCTCTTATCCAGCCAAATATAATAAATCAACAATGCACTATCGAGGTCCCCAAAAACTCCACGCATCTCCAGTGAAAACCGCTACTAAACGAGACGTCGTATCATAGACTATCATTCCCGGCGCAGGGTTTACAACATTAAGATGAGGGCTTGCTACTTTAGGAAGCACCATCGCTTTGTTAGTATCCGAAAGCACAAGGATACCATCAACATCAGGATCTACATTTGTTCCTATTCTTACCATGGCATTTGTGTTTTCAGTCTTGGTATCCTGCAGGGATGTATCTATTGTTACAGGAGTAACTAAATTAGGATCGGCATTTAGACCTATCCAGGCTCCTGCTGCCAGATACTTTACTTTAGTATCGCTTGTATCAAATATCACTGTTCCATCTACCGGATTAATGATATCGTTTTCCGAAGTTACCCATGGTAATATCAAACCCCTGTTTTCTGAATTCCCAAACTCCAATGATACATTAGAATTGGTTACTGAAGATTTACCTACAGCAACTTGCGAGAAACATGCTGTGGAAACCGTTATACATAAAATTAATAAAATTTTCATTATTATTTTTTTTGAATTAAAAGCCAGCCCTTTCCATAATGCAAATTATGAAGAAGAGCTGACAAATCATTTATTAATCAGGACAGGATTGTTCACCGAATGCATACCATCCGTATGTTGCTCCGCCATCTTTACTTGTATAAATCTTAAAGATCCTGTTCGTAACATCCATTACCATCATTCCTTCTATCGGAGAGGTAAGGATAAGGGTCGTTCCATCGTCTGCAACAGGTTGATTGGAAGCATTAAACCTTACCCTGTTGATTACCATTCCTTTCGTCTTGGCTTCCAGTGCCAGCCAGCCGCCATTCCTTACCATCGGCCAGTTATCACCAGCAGAACCTGCTCTCGCAAGTGAGGTGATCCCTGCTTTGGTGTTAAGTGCTGTACCTGCTGTAACTGCCGGTTTATAACATACCGCTGTAGCGGTAGTGAAAGACATGTAGCTTAAACCTGCTAAACTAGCAGCAGACACCGGGAAGGCATAGTAATCCGTTCCGTTTACGGTAGCTGTACCTATAGCCGGAATTACTGTTGCAGTACCATCACTCAGCTTAGCTGCTGTCGTAGCATAAATCAGTCCTGCTGCACTAGCCGATGGGAATGCAGAAGCAGGGAAATATACGGTGACATCCTGAGCAAAACTGCCTTTGTTCTGCATTCTCCATACTCTGGTCATACGCTTGGTATAGGTATTTCCATTAGATGCTAATACATTACCCGTTGTTGTGGTTGTACTTAACGAACCATTGTCATCACCCCATATTAAAAACTGCTTGTCAGTATTAAATACGGTAGTATTTTCACTATTTGTATTCGCTATGGATCCCAATGAAGTTATCACTTGTACTCCACTATTAACACTTTGGCTCTGTTTCTGATTCAGTGCTGTAAGATCATCTCTTCCGATACCCGCGATGTTGAACTTATACACAGCATCTTTCGCCCAGCTTACAGAAGCATCTGATGCAAGATAATCCTGAATAACAGATTGATCCATTGTTATACCATACTTGATAGATAGATAACTATTAATACGCTGCCTGTCGCTATCCGAATAAGGAGCTTCCACATACAGCACAACTTCAGGTATTTTTCCGGTAGTAAATGCAGATTGATTATAAGCGGCACCAAGTGAAAGTGGTGCAGCAGACCAAGCAACTGAAGTTGCAGCAGAACCAGCCTGCTTACCATTAACTCCGCTGAATAAAGTGCCAGAGTTTCTCCAACCAGAATACAATGCCGCAGAACCTATACCAGATAATGAGCCATTTGCCGAGGTACTGTTACTCAAAGAGATGAATGAGTTACCCGGAGTATTAGAGCGGAACTGTAAAAGATTATTACCTGTTCCTTTTGGTTCCAGAAAATAACGACTTCCGGTTGAAGTATCAGACACTGAGAATACATTTACAGGCTCAGCACCAGTAATACTATTAAAACCAGTAGCGCCGGCATTTACAAAATCGTAATTTTGGGATGAAGATCCTGTGAACTTCATTACCGGATTAAAGTTAATATTGTCTGTCGCATTATTTCTGTATACAGCCTGTTTGCTTGCTACCGCCTGTACCGCATTACTATCATAACCACTTTGATCATTCCATTGGGAAACTGATGAATTGTCTACAGTAGCCGATGTACCATCATCCGCACGAAGCCACAGATTTTCGAATTTAACACCTCCCGGAGAAGGCTTGAAGTAAGCTACAGTGAAATAGAAAATAGGCGTATTGACCTGTGTTGCAGGAATTGAATAAATATAATACGTGTTTCCATTTACAGTTGTAGTTGCAGAACTAGTGAATACTTGGTTTGATGAAGCAAAAGTGCTACTGGTACTATATAAAAGTGATGAAGTTCCTACTGACCTAATAAATGCTGCTGGTATCAACACTTGCACATCTTTAGCAAAACTTCCTGTATTCTGTACTTTCCACGTCCTACTTAATCTCTCTTGATATGGTGACAATACAGTGAATGAAGTCGTACCTGCGGTATTATTATCTCCCCATGCCAGGAACTGAAGGTCATTATCAAAGCTTCCGGTATTGGTATCATTGCTTCCTGTGATCGTATCAAGACCAAGAATTACCTGATTACCACTGTTCACGCTCTGACTCTGCTTCTGTTGCAGATCACTGAAATCATCCCTTCCGATCGCTGCTATATTGTTCTGGTATGTAGCATCTCCTGTCCAGAATGGTGTACTGTCTGATGCCAAATAAGTAAACAGATTGGAAGAAGTTCCTAAACTTACTCCATATTTCAGTCCCATGTAGGAATCAACCCTTTGTTTCTCATTGGCAGTAGGAATTTTATTGTAATACACTACTTCACTAATAATACCGTTCCAGTATTCTCCGAGAGACTGTCTGGTTCCTATTCTTCCGACATTCAATGAAGTACTCACTGAACCGCCGATGCTAGTAAGCGGTCGCGCATTAAATGTACCAAATAAAGTACCTCCAGAAGCGGCACCATAAGAAAGAACAGGTGTATTGGATGCATATGGATTAGAGGTTGAAGCTAAAAGATCACTTCCAAACGTAGTTACCAATACATTGTTTCCGGATCTCATCAATCCAAAGTTCTGACCACTACCACTTGTTCCATAGCTACTGATCCATTCGAAAGTACCACCTGTTACCGAAGTCCTTCCTACACCAAAAACAGATCTTGATGTACTACCGGACGCCATTCCTGTATCACTAAATGAAAGGTAATTCGCATTAGCAGAATTAAATGTGAATGAGGAATTAAAATTCAGCAGTGCTGAACCTGTAGTATTGTAGGTCGGCTGATTGCCGGCAACACTCTGTACAGCATCTGAATTTTGCATCTGGTCTGCCCATCTCAATGTGCTTCCCGTAGTTACATCGCGGTCTGCACGGTACCATCTCACCAGATTATCCGTAACTCCGCCAGGACCCGTTGCAGGAGCTGCAAAAGTAAAGTAATTTCCAGTAGGAATCTGCAATGCAGATGTTGTTCCTGATGTAAGCGGCACATAAGTAATACCCGATGAGAAAGAAGGATCCGTACTGTAGATAAGGTACGTAGCCCTGCTATTATTCACGTTAATATAAATGTTCTGTGCCGTTCCCGTCTGCTGAACTCTCCATACACGGCTCATCACAACACGTAAATTATTGGCAAGCCCTGTCTTTTGGGTGAAAACAGCTGCCTGTCCGTTGTTTCCGGTCATAAAGAAATATCTGTCATTGACAATATCCGTATGACCACCTGCACCACTCTGATTAGGATTGGTAAAGTTATTATCCGTGCTTAAGGTAATAATATCTTTTACCGGCATCTGTGAGGTACTGATACGCTGATGCAAGGTAGCCGTTCTGTCTTTAGCCAGACCTATGATATTATTGTTGTATCCCGAAGCAGCTGTCCAGACAACTGTAACTCCATCTGAAGCAAGATAGTTCTGAGGTGTTGTCTGATCCAGTGTTAAACCATATTTGATCGCCAGATAGGAATCTACCTGAGAACGTTGCGTACCATTTAATGCTTTAGGATAAACAATAAGTTCAGGCATACGACCATTAAATAATGTATTGTAACCACCATTCCAAACGTTTGCTCCAACTGCAGCTATACCAGAAGATGATGTATTTAAGTTTCTGTTAGCACTATTAAAGGCACGTCCAAATCGGTAAAAAGCGCTTGCTCCACCCGATCCTGCAAATAAATGACTTATCATTAAAGGATTAGAATCACTAGTCCCTCCACCGCTTTGAAAATTAGACTGACCAGAGTCTAACCCTAATGGTCTTCCAACAAGTCCATAATACGATGCACTATTCGCGTTAGCTCCATAAGATAGAAGATAGCCCGAATTAGCAGCATAGACTGCAAATTCAGTTCTGCCAGTTGTCCCTATAGGAAGCAGCTGTCTTTTCAATGCCAAATAATTTGAACCGTTAAAGCTTACAACCGGATTATAATTCATCATCGATGAAGCCAAGTTACTGTATACCGGACGATTACCTGCATTTGACTGTGTTGCATTATTACCCACATCACTCTGGTCATCCCATTGAGAAAGACCCGTTCCATTTGTGGTACTGGAAGTTCCTGCATCAGCTTTCAACCATAACGATTCATCAAAAACTCCTCCTGGAGCTTCGAGGAATGCTGCGAATGTAAAATAATTTCCATTCGGGATCTGAATTCCCGGTGTAGCACCTGCCGTAAGCGGCACATACGTAACTCCTGAAGAAAACGTAGCATCTGCGCTATACACTAAATAAGAAGCTTTGGCATTTGAAGATTTTATGTATACATCAAATGAAGTACCGGTATTTTGTGTCTTCCACACCCGTTTCATGAGAGAATTCATTCCATTGCTTAATCCTGATTTCAATGTATATGATGTTGCCGCATTATTATTGCCCGTGATAAAGAAAGATTTGTCATTAGCAATATCCGTGTGACCACTTCCGCCGCTTTGGTTATTATTCGTAAAGTTGGCGTCCGTACTCAGCGTGATAATATCCGGCGAAGCCGACTGGCTCGTGGTAATACGCTGATGGAAAGCGGAGATATCATCTCTTCCAAGACCTACTATGTTATTCTGGTACACCGCATCAGAATTCCAGGTTCGGGTGATCCCGTCACTTGCAAGATAGTCCCCTTCAAGGACCGCACCTGATACAACTTCTCCTGAAGTAGCATTACCATTATTATTTCGGCCTAACGTAATACCGTATTTTAATGAAAGGTAACTGTTCAGCTGAATACGCTCTATTGCCGTGATATTACTTCTGTACACCACGAATTCTCCGATAAGCCCCTTGAACGGATTCTGAGCTCCCCATACGTCTCCGATAGTAATCTGAGAACACCCAACGTATTTTGTATTTCCTGTGAAGTTAAGGATATTGTTTCCGTTGATCAGTACATTGGATCCGTTGGCTGTTGTATTTTTAAATGAGGCCACATTAATAGTTGCAGAACCTGAGTTTCCTCCGCTGTACGCAATAGCGGTATTATCATTGGAAACCTGTGTGGTTGTCAGCGCACGTTCGTCCAAAGCACCACCCCAATCTGTACTCCATACATCCTGTACAGAAGGTGAAACAGCTTTATATACTATAGCAACATCTGCATTTGGTGTCGTTGTACGGGAAATATCCGTTTGGGTAAAGCCCCACGTCCAATCTGCGTCGCTAAAACTTGCCACACTGTTGAAATTGAGTGTTTTTCCAAGAACCATTTGTCCCCTTGAGGTATGGCCCTGGCAATTGGTAATATCCCAACGCAGGTTTCTGTTGTTTCCGCTCTGATCCAGCCAGCTGGTAACACCGGCAAGGCCTGCATCACCACGAAGCCATAATGCTTCGCTTCTTACCCCACCCGGAGACTGCTCATAGAAAGCAAATGTCATATAGAATGAAGCTTGGTTTACCATCACAGCAGGCAAAGTGAAAGCCCTGTAGCTTACGGAATTAACCGTAACCGTACCCGTAGGATTATACACCTGGTAGCTTCCTGCAAAAGTAGCATCCGTACCCGCAAGAAGGCTGCTTGTAGCCGGTACCAAAGTAAGAGGTACCAATACCTGTACATTTTGATTAAGGCTATTGGTATTCTGAACTTTCCATACCCTGTTCAAACGGCTGTTATAACCAGGAATACCCGTAAATGCAGAACTGCTGCTCTGATCATTATCCCCCCAAACCAGGAACTGGTTATCTGCTGCAAAGCTTCCCGTATTTGCCGTATTGGTAGCTGCAACAGATGCAAGGCCCATAATAATCTGATTTCCTGTATTAGCTGACTGGGATTGTTTTTGTATCAATGCGGAAGCACCATCCCTTCCTATACCTGCTATGTTTTTATTATAAGTACTGTTTGCAGATGCGTCCCAAATTATATTGTTAGAAGAGCTTACATAATTTGTGGCAGTAGATTGATTTAATGTTATTCCATACTTTATTGCTAAATAAGAGTGTACCCGAAGGCGATCCTGAGTAGATATAGGATCATCATACGCAATAACCTCTCCAATATTTCCATTAAGAGGGCTAAAGTCACCAGTATCTCCGATATCGAAGAAACCATATCCTCCATCAGAATTGGCTTCTGTAAAAGATACGACACTTCCTGAGTTTAAACTTTGAAAAGAAGTTGTCGCACTATTGGAAGTAGCTCTCCATCCTACAAATCTTATTTCAGGCAATGAGGTATTAACACCTACAAAAGAGCTTGAATTTATAGGATTACCTCCACCATCATTTTGGCCAGAAGATACCGTAAATGCATCTATAAATCTGTCTGTAAAACCATTATCATTACCAAGAATTCCTCCCGAACCTTTAGTAACAGTGAAAAAATCAATAGTTCCTACCGCTGGTGGATTAATATTTTTATTGATTCTTAATTCCGCATTACCACTAAAGGAAAGGTTAGGATTAAAGTTCAATAAATTAGATGTTGAATTCAAGCTTGGATTTCTTCCTGACACTGAAGATGATAATGCATCATTATTATTTCCACTACTATCATCCCAAACTCCACTATCAGTATTAATGGCAGCAGTTACGCCCATGTCAGCTTTTAGCCATACACTAGCTCCTGACACACCACCCGGAGCTGTTAAAAATGCAGCAAAGGTGAAATACTGCCCTGAAGCAAAATCTATAGTCGCTGTATAGTACTGCACACCGCTAATGGTTTCCAGGTTCATTGAAATACTTGTATCTGTTCCATCAAATACAGCATCCGTACTTCTCAATAATGTCGGTTGTGCAATAGATACAGGCAGCTGAGATGCCGGGATAGCTACTTTAACAGTACCTACTGTTCCGGTTTCCTGTACTTTCCATATGCGTGTCATTCTAAAGTTGGAGTTGCCAAATGCAAACGGAGTCGCAAAAGAAGTGCTTCCCGCATCTGAACCCCATACCATAAAACTGTTATCTGCACTGAAACTGTTTGGATTATTGGCATTGGTATCGAAAATATTGCCATTCCCGATTACCGGCTGAATGTCGCTGTTTATAGATTGGGATTGTTTTTGTACCAATGCGGACGCATCATCCCGACCAATACCGGCGATGTTTTTGTTATAGGATGCATTAGCTGTCGCATCCCAAAATATGCTGCCCTGGGAGTTCACATAATTGGTTCCTATAGTAGAAGCATTAGGCGAAAGTTGTAAGTTATTTACTCCAACATCTATATTATTTGTTACTAAGGATGTATCGGTAAACTTAATGCTAAAGCTGTTACCATTCCCGGTAAATGTCTGAGTAAATGGTGCTGAAACTGAAACTACAGTTAGAGTTTGCGTAGCAATTACAGCTGAGGTAACATTGTCTATTATATCCAGCCTAAGGCGTAAGGTACCTGAGCCACCGCCATCAAAGCGCAAAAGATTTCCGGTAAATGTATATACCTGTCCATTAACCGTATTAATGGACTGACTGATTACCCCGTTGGGTGTAGTGTTAGCACTATTAAATACGGCGCTTCCACTAGAAACAACCACATTTCCTGAATTAGCCCAATAATTGAAATTGCTGGCAAAATTTCCGTTATTAAAATTATAAGTAGGAGTAGACTGATCCATTGTGATCCCATATTTAAGTGCTAAATATGAATGCACTTTGAGAACTTCCGCATCCGATAATGCTTCTGAATAAACAACAACTTCATTAAAATTGGTTCCATTATAATTGGAATCACCACTGTTATAAACATCTGTACCAATTTTCCAATTACCCCCTGCTATTATACCTGTAGTAGTATTTAAATTATTTATCTGAAACCCATTTGAATAACCTTTATAAACCGAGCCGTTGTGAGCACTGGATAGTAAGAAGGAAGATGGAGAAAATGAAGTAAACCCAAAGCCTAAAAGACTAGGATAATTATTGTCCCAAATTGTATAAGCGTTATTTGTACGGTCATTCTCAATTCTATGAGAGTTTAGATCACTTTCATTATATATTACAATTTCATCGAAATTAAGTCCTGACTGAAAATCTGGTTTACCGAAAGCATAAAACTCCGCAAAGGAATTTTCCCCGTTAGCAAGAACTGGAGCAGAAGAAAGGAAAAAACTATTATCTACAAAGGTATTTGCTGCATCAGACATTGAAATCTGATTATTGAAATTAGCTCTGCCTGCCACTACCCTCGCACTACCAAATCCTCCTTTGGTAATATCGATTCCTGTTCCTGCATAGTTCGTTAGTGATGTTTTATTTCCAACACTTTCCTTCTGTGCATCCAGCCACAACGTAAGTCCGTTAGAAACCCCTCCCGGTGCTGTAACAAATCCTGCAAAGCTGAAAAACTGCCCGGAAGTAAAATCTACCGTAGTGGTGTAATACTGTATGCCGCCAATTGTTTCCAAAACCATGGTCTGTCTGGTATCAGTACCGTCAAAGACAGCATCCGTACTTAACAATAAGGTTGGATTGGTGACACTTCCCGGTACATCACTTACCGCCAAAGCTACTTTCACTGTTCCTACCGTTCCGGTTTCCTGGACTTTCCAGATTCTTGCCATACGGTTATTCAAGCCGCCAAAAGCAAAAGCAGTTGCAAAATTGGTGCTGCCTGTATCTGACCCCCAAACCAGGAAGCTTTTATCCGTACTGAAGCTATTGGAATTATTGGCATTGGTATCAAAAATGTTTCCGTTACCAATTACCGGCTGGATGCCGCTGTTTACAGATTGGGACTGCTTTTGTGACAATGCAGAAGCATCATCTCTACCAATCCCGGCGATGTTGTTTTTATAAGTGCTGTTAGCCGTTGCATCCCAAAAAATAGTGGATCCGTCCGATGCCAGATAATTCTGAGCTGTTGTTTGATTAAGAGTTAATCCATATTTAATCGCTAAATAGGAATTAATTCTTTGTCGTTCAGCGTTAGAAACAAGTCGATCGTAAATAATTATATCACCAGCTCGTGTATCTGCATAAGTTACGCCCCCATTATTTAAACCTAAATAACTTCCTGTACTAGCTGGAATTGTATAATCATTTGGCCAATTGGAACTAGCAGGACTCCCTCCCATGCTGGTAGCAAAAGCGCCGCTGGAAGTTGTTTTATAATAATTAACCATTCCAGGAGTTTGGAATGTTGAATTTGAGGAATAACCTAAATTATATCCATTCATCGTCCAGTAATTCAATTGTATAGATCCATTAGCCGTAGATGTTGAAATAAATCCCGGACCACCTCCAGTATCTTTATCAGTTGCAAAGTAATCAAAGGCTTTACCGGTTCCTGAAGGAAATGAATAAGTATTATTAAATGCTTGACTTGAAGAAGAAACAAAACTTACTACAGGATTAAAATTAAAGTTATCAGCAAAATTATTTCTAAAAGTTGGTTGTTTACTTACTGTAACTTGTGTAGAATTATTTCCATTAACACTTGAATCATTCCATTGGGCAATACCTGTATTATTAATTGTTGTACCAGTTCCATAATCAGGTCTTAGCCAAACTGCCGACCCTAACACCCCACCCGGAGCCGTAACAAATCCAGCAAAGCTGAAAAACTGTCCGGAAGTAAGATCTACCGTCGTGGTGTAATACTGTACCCCGCCAATCGTTTCCAGAACCATGGTTTGTCTGGTATCAGTGCCATCAAATACGGCATCTGAACTTACCAATAAGGTCGGATTGGTAACACTGCCTGGTACATCACTGACTTTCAGGGCAACTTTTACTGTTCCCACCGTACCGATTTCCTGTACTCTCCATATCCTTGCCATGCGGTTATTCAATCCGCCAAAAGCAAAAGCCGTTGTAAAATTAGTACTCCCCGTATCAGAACCCCAAACCATAGAACTCATGTCCGTGTTTAAGCTGTTGGAGTTTGACTGATTGGTCGCTGCAATAGTAACGTTCCCAATCACCGGCTGCAAGCCACTGTTTACCGATTGCGACTGTTTCTGAGAAAGCCCGGAATCATCATCCCTACCAATACCGGCGATGTTATTGTTATACCCCGCATTGGTTACTGTATTCCAAACTGTTGTAGAGCCATCTGACAAAATATAGTTTGACCCTAAGCTCGCACCATACTTCAATGCCAGATAAGACTCTATCTGATTTACCTGTGTAGGCGTCAGTGTACCGCGATAGGCCAATATTTCAGCAATATCAAAAGAATTAGCTAGGTACGCTCCTATTTTCATATTGATGGCTGTCCCGTTATTATCTGTTGTAGCCAGCTGCTGTACACCATTAAAGGATAATGTAGATGCATTTGAAGTATTTGTTACATACGTTGCTCTATATACACCATAGCCGTTCTTTGCAGTATAGCTGGGAACATTTCCACAGGCAAAAACATTAGATGTTAACCCCCTGTGATTATTTGCCGAACTTGAAGTAAACATCAGTCTTGAATTTTCTCCTCTACCATTCCCTACAGCAAATACTGAAACATTGGCGTAAGTACCTCTGGCAATATTAAGACCTGTGTCATAATAGCTGTTGGTGCCGGAAAAGACAAGACCCGGGTTAAAGTTAACCTGATTATTGGTTGATACAACAGTACCTGTTCTGGTGACTGTAGTATTTAGCGGCGAGCGATCTGTCCATGATGCACCACCGGAGTCTGCGCTTAACCAAAGTGCGAGGTTAGAGCTAACTCCACCGGGATTTTGCGCATATATAAAGCTTACCGTGAGCAGCAGCACTAAAGCTACCGCCCTGAACAGGAACGCTTTTAGCAGAACCGCACCTTTTTGAGGCGGCTCATAATTAATAAATATTTTCATACGAAATTTTTTAATAGTTAAAAAAACCTTGCGAAATTTTACGGGAAATCCATAGCTCATATGAATTATGAATCTGCGGATAATAAGATCCCCAAAATGTCACAAGAATTTGTGTTCATTTTTAATAACTATAAAAGGCGGAGGACGGCTACAAAATAATATGGAAATTTTGTTTAAAGAGAAACTACTGTAAAAAAAAGAAAACAATACCTTCGCAACAAACAGAAGAGCAGCACAAAAACAAATAACACACAATGCCAGTATAAACCTGAACCATTGGCTGTCATTTAAGGTACCCATCCAGAAATAATTTCCCAAAGCACCTTCAGCATATTTGCTTTTTGAACCGGATATATGCGGATACGCATACACATTGCTCTTTTTATCCCTAAGGTCTTGATTGAGTCTTTTTTTTCTTTTTCCAAAAGAGACTTTCAATTTCAACTTTCCCTTTTTGCTATTTTTAAAAGAGTCTTCTAGTTTGTTAAGCGGCTGATTTGACGAACCTTCATCACTTATCTCTAGCTGTGCATTGTATTCTGAAGCTGCTCCGCTTTTAGTTTCCAAATAAAATACTGAAGCTCCACCTGAAATATGTACGGCATTGCTTTCAGAAAAAGATTGTGATTTAAAAAAACAAACGACAAAAATATAACATGCCAAAAGCAGCTTTCCGTAATGTCGGAAAGCTACTGCTTTGGGAACAAATAGTTTTATTTTCATCATATTGCTTTATGAATTGCTTCGGCTATGGTTATCCATAACTTATAAAATTCAGCGTTTGTGTTTTATCTTTTATGCTTTTCCATCGGAAAAACATTTTTATCACATTTGTTAGACTTATTTATAATATCTCTAATATTGGGATATTTTGCACAGTTATAACATTTTTCAAACCGGCAAATCCTTTTTTTAAAAAAATTTATAATCTTTATGTCTTTCTTTATTAATTACAAAACAACTTAGATCAATTTTCTCTAATTTTATTTTTTAGACTTATGAATTCGGATAGCAATCCAAGAATTTCATTTGTAGAAAATAACTCTAATAATCACGTTTGTTTTACTTCTACAAATTTACGTTCAACATATTGATTAACAATTCATTTTAGCGTAATAAAATAATGATATATTTGTAATATTTAAATTACAAAACATACATCACCATTAGCCCTTTAAATATGGTATTAAAAAAGAGCATCGGAAATGATATTGTTATGAGTACTGCTTTAAATAGAGATCTATTATGATTAAATAAATAATATTTTTTATATTTAAACCAAAACAATTAATGCACAGGATGGTATAGATATATTAACTTCCTAAACAGAACACAAATAAAAAAGCTTATAAAAAACACATCAGCCTTATAAATACAAATGATATGAATAAAAAAATACTTATTGCCGATGATTATTTCGTCGTGATGACAGGCATTAAAATGATCCTTAAAAAATATTTAAAAAATATCGACCTTGAATATGCTCTAAATTATGATGAGGTTTTCGAAAAGTTAGCTGATAAAAATGATTATGCGCTTCTCATTCTGGATCCTGGTTTACAAGGAAACCAAAAAAAGATAATTGCCGAAATTAAATGCAAGTTTCCAAATATAAAAATTCTTATTTTTTCAACACACAATACTGCTGAGGTGGTCCCCTTTATTCTGGAAGGTGCAGATGGCTATCTGAACAAACTTTCTCACGAAGACGAAATTGCACGGGCAGTTTTAGAAGTTTTAAATACAGGTAAATATTATTCAAAAGAAATTATGGATGCACTGATTCATCACTCAGTTTCCAGCAAAAGCAATCCACTGGAAAATCTTTCTGAGAGAGAGAAAACGGTGTATAATTTATTAATTAAAGGATATGGTAATCTGGAAATTGCCAATGAGCTGAAGATTCATGTTGCCACAATAAGTACCTATAAAAGAAGGATTTTTCAAAAACTGGGAACCAACAATCTTATTGATATTTTAGAAATAAACAGAAAATACTCATTGTAATGAAATGCTGAAAATGATTACAACCTAATTTTAAATGGTCTTAAGTAATTGTTTTACTGAAAAATCATCTAAAATCAGGTTATAATTTAATTATTTCCATTTGATATTGCAGCCCATGCTTGGTCTCTGAATCTCTTCCTGAGGCTCTCCCGCCAAAAGATTTTCAAAGGCAATAATCAGATCTTCACCCGTTACATCTTTATTATTTCCCGGTCTGGAATCATCCATCTGCCCTCTGTAAATAAGATCCAGCTTTTCATCGAAGAAAAAGAAATCCGGAGTACATGCGGCATCATAGGCCTTTGCAATCGCCTGGCTTTCGTCATACAGATAAGGAAAATCAAATTTTCTTTCAATCTGGAATTCAATCATTTTTTCAGGAGAATCTGCAGGATATTTTTCGACATCATTGGAGTTAATGGCTATAAATTCAATTCCTCTTTCATTATAATCTTCGTACAGTTCATTTAACTTGTCAATAACATGAAGTACAAACGGACAATGGTTGCACATAAAGATCACTAAAGTGCCTTTTTCTCCTTTCAGATCATCTAATGACTGCATTTCATTGCTTTTTGAAGGATTAGGAAGTTCAAAAAAAGGTGCTTTTGTACCTAAATCAATCATATTTGAGGGAGTATTCATAACTTTTTTATTTGCTCACAAAGATAAAAGATTTTCTTGATTATTCTAGTAAGGAAGATGGATGTGGAAAGTTGGAAATTTTAAAATTACAGTCGATTGAATTGGGCTATAAAGTATATTAATTTTTACAATAATTAAAAGATTAACAATCTGATATCACTTATAGCCTCCCATTCTTCCAGCATCCAGCCAAATTTTAAAGTCCTCCAAAAACCTTATTTCAAAAGTTAAACCTAAAAATTTGTTTGGAAGTTATGTTAAAAAGTTTGTAGTTTTGCTAACACTGTTAGTAATATAAAAATCATGGGCTTACATGAACGCCGCCAAAGAGAAAAAGAAAATATACGTGCCAGTATTCTGGATGCGGCTTTTTCTTTGGCTAAAACCGAAGGCTGGGCTTCACTTTCCATGAGAAAAATTGCCGATGCTATTGAGTACAGTGCGCCGGTAGTTTATGATCACTTTGAAAATAAAGAAGCTATTTTATATGAAATTTCATTGAATGGTTTTCATTGTTTACACATTGAACTCTTGAAAGCTCAGAGAGAACACGACAATCCTGAAGATCAGTTGAAAGCTATTGTAGATGCTTACTGGAAGTTTGCATTCAAAAACAAAGAATACTACCAGCTGATGTTTGGTTTGGGAATGCAGTGTAGCGGAAAAGGAATGATGAAAGAAGAATTTTCGTCGTTTCAGGATATGCTTTACGAATGCACATACGCAATCATCAAGAAAAACGGATCCAATACTGATAATGCCTGCCATATGTCTCACGCATTATTCTCAGCGGTTCATGGATTGATTTCCATCATGATGATGCGCAATGATGATATTCCTTCAACGATGAATAAAACGACTTTGGATGAAACTGTTTCTGCTTTCATTAAGTCATTATAAATTTTTTTGAATTTATAATTAACACCGTTAGGAATATTAACACCGAATTAATATAAACTTTTTCATTAAGAAACATTTAAAATAAACTATCATGTAAAATTAGAATTATCTGTAGATTTTTTTACACTTAAATTAACACCGTTAGAAAAAGTAACACGTTAAATCTAAATCAATCTTTTTAAAAACATTATGAAAACAACTGCTTAAAGCCAATATTAAATTTCTGTATATTTTTTTTAATACTTCATTAACACCGTTAGGAAATATAACAGATATTAAATTAAAAACTTTATTATTTTATTTAACACTTCATTAAAAATTTAAACTCAAAATGAAAATATTTGGAAAAACGAGGATTATTGTACTCATCGCAAGCATTATCCTTTTACAAAGTTGTACCAAAGCAGCAGAAGGATCAAACGCAGCTCCGCCACCTCCACAGCTTCCGGTTTATACCGTTATCACTTCACCAGCAACTGTTTACCAGGAATTCCCTACCGCATTGGAAGGAAAAAACAATGTGGAAATAAGATCTCAGGTTGACGGATATTTAGATAGAATCTATGTGGAAGAAGGTGCTTATGTAAGAGCCGGACAGCCTCTGTTCAAAATAGATTCAAGAAGCTACGGCGAACAGATGAATATGGCAACAGCCAACTTACAGGTTGCCAATGCCAACATTCAGAAAGCGAAAGTAGAAGTCAACCGCCTTGAACCTCTTGTTGCCGCGAAAGTGGTTTCCGAGGTACAGCTGAGAACCGCAAAAGCAAATTATGCCGCCGCAGTGGCAGCCGCTTCACAGGCAAGAGCTTCTGTTGGAAGCGCAAAAATCAATGTAGGATTTACAACCATTACCGCACCGGTAAGCGGATATATCGGGAGAATTCCTTATAAAAAAGGAAGCCTGATTTCAAGAACAGATCCCAATCCATTGACGTTACTGTCTGATATCAGCGAAATCTATGCATACTTTTCTTTAAGCGAACTGGATTTCATTGCTTTTCAGAATAAATATCCGGGAGCAACTCTAAATGAAAAACTGAAAAACATGCCACTGGTAGATTTGGTAATCGCCGATAACAGCATCTATACTGAAAAAGGCAGAATGAGCATTGTTGACGGACAATTCGATAAAACCACCGGAGCCATTAGCGTTCGTGCCGTATTCCCGAATCCAAACGGAGTTTTGAGAACCGGAAATACAGGCAGAGTTCGTATGCCACAGCTATTCGATAAAACATTGGTGATTCCGCAGGAATCCACTTACGAAATTCAGGATAAAACGTACGTCTATGTAGTTGGGAAGGATAAAAAGGTTACGGGAAAACCGATAACCATATCCGGAAAAACAGACAGCTACTATTTTATTTCTGAAGGATTATCGAAAGGAGATAAAATCGTATTTACAGGAATCGGTGTATTGAAAGATGGAGTTGCCATTCAGCCAAAAACTATTTCTTCTGATAGTTTATTGAAAGCAAGACCTTTATAACTGTTTAAATTTATTAACCACAAAAGTCACAAAAGCTTTTAAACACATAAGTCACATCAGGTTTAAATCATTCGCTATAATAAGAACACATGAGTTTTAGAAAATCTTTGATTTTCATTTTGTGAACTTTAAAACATTAGCAATTCATCTTTAAACCCAAGATATACTTTTGCGCCTTTTGTGGTAAAAATATCGTTTAAACAACATTAAAAAATAAACTTCTTATGTTAAAACAATTTATAGAAAGACCGGTACTTTCAACGGTTATTTCCATCATACTATTATTATTGGGTGCTTTGTCGCTCTTTAATTTACCCATCGCCCTCTTTCCGGATATTGCGCCGCCGAGTGTTCAGGTGACCGCGTTTTATCCGGGTGCGAATGCGGAAGTTGTAGCCCGTTCGGTAGCAACTCCTATCGAAGAAGCGGTAAACGGTGTGGAAAACATGACCTACATGACTTCCAACTCCAGTAACGACGGTACCATGACGCTGAGCGTATTTTTCAAACAAGGATCTGATCCCGATAATGCAGCGGTAAACGTTCAAAACCGTGTATCGAAAGCCATGAGTCAACTTCCGCAAGAGGTTGTACAGGCGGGAATTTCCACACAGAAAGTTCAGAACAGTATGATCATGTTTATGGGACTAACCAGTAATGATCCTAAACAATACGACGAGCTTTTCTTACAAAACTATTTGAAAATCAATATTATTCCACAAATCCAGCGTATTCCGGGTGTTGCCCAGGCGCAGGTTTTCGGAACGAGAGATTATTCCATGAGACTCTGGCTGAAGCCGGACAGATTAGCAGCCAACGGACTTTCACCGCAGGAAGTTTTAAATGCTGTGAAGGATCACAACCTGGAAGCCGCTCCCGGACGTTTGGGACAAGGAAGTAAGGAAACGTACGAATATATTTTAAAGTATAAAGGTAAATTAAACAAAAATGAAGACTACGAAAACATCGCCATCAAAGCCAACAGCGACGGATCTTTCCTGAGACTGAAAGACGTGGCAAGAGTAGAATTCGGTTCCTATACGTATACAGCAGCCAACAGAGTTGACGGAAAACCGGTTTCAGGTTTTGCGATTATGCAGACGGCAGGATCTAATGCCAACGAAATCTTAACTGAAATTGAAAAGCAGGTAGATCAGTTTAAAACCACCCTTCCGAAAGGTGTTGAGCCAATCATCATGTACAACTCCAAAGACTTCTTGGATGCTTCTATACATCAGGTTGTTGAGACGTTGGTCATTGCCTTTATACTGGTATTTATCGTAGTATATATTTTCCTTCAGGATTTCAGATCTACTTTAATTCCAGCGATTGCCGTTCCGGTAGCGATTATTGGTACTTTCTTCTTTCTTCAGCTATTTGGATTCAGTATCAATATGTTGACCCTGTTCGCATTGGTACTCGCCATCGGTATTGTGGTGGATGATGCCATCGTTGTGGTAGAGGCTGTTCACTCTAAAATGGAACATACAGGAATGCCAGTTGAGCACGCAACAATGAGCTCAATGAGTGAAATTTCCGGAGCTATTATTTCCATTACATTGGTAATGTGTGCGGTATTTATTCCGGTTGGCTTCATGCAGGGTCCTGCGGGAGTTTTCTACAGACAGTTTGCCTTTACATTAGCTATTGCCATTATGATTTCTGCGGTGAATGCATTGACATTAAGTCCGGCTTTATGTGCCATGTTCTTAAATGATCCTCAGGGTGAACACGGAGAGCACGGTAAAAAAACAGGCTTTGGTGCAAGATTCTTTAATGCATTTAATGTAAGCTTTAATAATTTAACTAAAAAATACATTTACAGCCTCAAATTTTTAATTAAAAACAAATGGGTTGCCGTAGGAGGATTGGTATTAATTACTGCCGCAAGTATTTTCTTAATTAAAAAAGCACCGTCAGGATTTATTCCTACAGAAGACCAGGGATTTATTTTATATGCCGTGAACACGCCTCCGGGAAGTTCATTGGACAGAACCCACAGAGCAACCGAACAAATCGATCAAATTATCAATGGTGAAAAAGCTAAAAATCACCTTTGGGTGGCAGACGGTCTGAATTTCATCAGTAATGCCAATGCTTCTCCGTATTCTGCAGGTTTCATTAAATTAAAAGATCACGACCAGCGTGGCGAAGTAACTGATCCTGATCAAATTGCAGCAGCATTGACAGGGAAAGTTTCGCAGGTAAAAGATGCCAATGCATTCTTCTTCAATTTCCCTACCGTTCAGGGATTTGGTAACGTTTCCGGTTTTGAATTTATGCTTCAGGATAAAACCAACGGTTCTTTGGAAAATTTAGGGACAACAACACAAGCCTTCATCGGAGAGTTGATGAAACGTCCGGAAATTGCTTTTGCTTTCACAACCTATGCAGCCGGAAATCCACAATTCACGATCGAGGTTGATAGTGATAAAGCCAATCAGCTTGGAGTTTCCATCACAGAATTAATGCAAACGATGCAGATTTATTACGGAAGTAGCTTCGTTTCAGATTTCAACAGATTTGGAAAATACTACAGAGTAATGGCTCAGGCGGATATTCCATACAGAACGGATGCCAATTCTTTGGAAGGAATTTATGTTAAAAATAAATCAGGCGAAATGGTTCCCGTGAAAACATTGGTGACTTTAAAAAGAGCGTTCGGGCCTGAAACGGTGACAAGAAACAACTTATTCAACGCAGTGACCATCAACGGAACGCCAAAACCAGGTTACAGTACCGGAGACGCCATCAAAGCAGTGGAAGAAGTGGCAGAAAAATCTCTTCCGAGAGGATTTGGATACGAATGGACAGGGATTACCCGTGAGGAAATTAAAACAAGCGGACAGACAGCATTTATCTTTATGTTAAGTATTTTATTTGTATACTTCCTTTTGGCTGCTCAGTATGAAAGTTATATTCTTCCTTTCGCAGTTATTTTAACGATTCCAACAGGGATTTTTGGAGTATTTGCTTTCACAGGATTGGCAGGAATTGATAATAACATTTACGTTCAGGTTGGTTTGATCATGCTCGTCGGATTATTAGCGAAAAATGCAATCCTTATTGTAGAGTTCGCTGTACAACGAAGAAATGCAGGAAGATCATTACTGGAATCTGCGCTTCAGGCTTCAAGATTGCGTTTAAGACCGATCTTAATGACCTCATTTGCATTCATTGTCGGAATGTTGCCGCTTGTATTTACGCAGGGAGCTTCTGCAAAAGGAAATCATTCAATCGGCTTCAGTACCGTTGGCGGAATGTTGACAGGCGTTGTATTCGGAATTTTCATTATTCCGGTGATGTTTGTGATCTTCCAGTATTTACATGAAAAAATGCCAAGCAGAAAAAAGAAAAGACTTCAAAGACAAAAACTGGAAGCTGAACTTTTAGCTACAACTCATTAATAATATGCTTGACAAAGCTTTGAGAAAAATTTAGACTAAGATTTTAAACGCAAAGATTTAATTATTAACACCAAATATTTTAAAGAGTAAAGGGAGCGACAGTCGCTGATGAAGCTAAAGATTAAAGTACGCTTATTCAAATCAAATATAAATTGATTAAACTTTGCTCACTCAAATATTTTCCACATTAAATATTTCTTTGCGTTGAAAAAATTTATAACAAAACAATTTCTGAAACAATTTCTCAAAGTTTTGTAATCCATTAAAATTAAAAATTATGAAGAGAATAAAAAATATCATCATCACTTTTGGACTGGCTTTAGCTTCGGTCTCCTGTGTGTCCAAACTGGCATACAAGGAGCCTGAGCTCGAGCTGCCCGAAACATTCAAATATACCGCAACAGCAGATACCGCAAGCGTTGCCAACCTGGAATGGAGACAGTTTTTCAGCGATCCGATGTTACAAAGATTGATTGAAAAAGGAATTAAAAACAACTACGATTTACAAATCGCTCTGAAGCAGGTTGCTTCTTCACAGGAAAAATTAAAACAGGCGAAATATCTTCAATATCCTGACGTTGGTTTCGGCGTTTCTGCACAGATTTCAAAGCCTTCAAAAAACAGCATGAATGGGCAAAGCTTAAACTTATTTTTAGGAAAAAGCTATGTTGAAGATTACAATGCAGCGTTCAATTTATCCTGGGAAGCGGATATTTGGGGGAAAATTAAAAATCAGCAGGAAGTTTCAAGAATGCAGTACCTGCAGACATATGAAGCAACAAAAGCCATTCAGACACAAGTTGTTGCAGCGATAGCTCAGGGATATTATAATTTATTAATGCTTGATAAACAAATGCAGATTGCAAAATCGAATTTAGAATTAAGCAATAATACCCTTGCTCTCACAGAAAAGTTATGGCAAAGCGGTGACACGACTTCTTTGGGAGTTCAGCAGGCCACTGCACAAAAGCAATCGACGGAACTATTGATCACGCAATTGGAGCAAAATATTGCCATTCAGGAAAATGCATTAAGTATTCTGGTGGGCGAAAATCCCGGAACAATCAGCAGAACGATTGAGATGTCCGAAACCTCTTTACCACAGGAAATTTCCGCAGGACTTCCGGCAGCAATGGTGAGCCGTCGTCCGGATGTCCGTCAGCAGGAATTGGTGTTGTTAGAATCCAACTCAATAGTCGGAATTGCGCAGGCCAATATGTATCCTTCATTGAAAATCACCGCCAACGGAGGCGTAAATTCATTTAAAATTGACAACTGGTTCCAGATTCCGGCTTCATTGTTCGGATCTGTTTTAGGAGGATTGACTCAGCCTATTTTCCAGAAAAGACAATTGAAAACGGATTTAAATGTTGCTAAAATTCAGAGAGAGAAAAATGTATTGGCTTTCCGTCAATCTGTTTTGAATGCAGTGGGTGAAGTTTCAGATGCTTTGGTTTCTAATGAAAGTCTGAAGGTTCAGGAACAAAAGGCAGCCGAACAGGCGGCAACGTTAAAAAACGGAATTAAAAGTGCCGAAATGCTCTACAAAGGCGGCATGGCAAACTATTTAGAAGTGATAACCGCTCAGGGAAATTCTCTGCAGGCAGAACTTAATTTAGCGTCAGTAAAAAGACAACGATTAAGCAGCATTGTAGATTTGTACCGTGCGTTAGGTGGCGGCTGGAAGTAGTAAATTTAAATTATATTGTTAATGGAATGCGGTCTTTCGGGGCTGCATTTTTTGTTTTTAGATTAAAAAAACACTCACGCTGTCATTCTGAACGGAACAACGTGAAGTGAAGAATCTATAAAATATTTATGGAGATTCTTCCTTCGTCAGAATGACAATCAATAACTCTTTACATTAAAATATTTCCAAAAATCTTTGCAGATCTGCGAAATCTGTGGGAATAAAAAATTACTTCAAAGTCTGTTGACTAATATATCCAATCAACCCATCAAAATCTTCCTGAGAATATCCCAACGGCAAATAATGAATATCATCCGCTTTCCGATACCAGGTCAATTGGCGTTTTGCGTATCTCCGACTGTTTTTCTTGATTTCTGAAACGGCAAAATCCAGATCCCATTCGCCATCAAAATATTTGAATAATTCAGCGTAACCAACAGTATTTAAAGCCGTCAGATATTTAAATTTTTCTAAACTTTTTGCTTCTTCCAATAACCCTTTCTCCATCATAATATCCACTCTGCTGTTGATTCGGTCATATAATTCTTCTCTTGGTGCTTCAATTCCGATCCTGATGGTATTAAAATCTCTGGAATCCTGAGAAACAGCAATTTGTTCAGAATATTTTTTATTCGTTTGCCAAATGACATCAATAGCACGTAAAAGTCTTCTGTGATTGTGAAAATCAACTATAGAAAAATATTCAGGATCGAGTTCTTTCAACATTTCCTGAAGTTTTTCAATTCCCTCATTTTCCAGGATTTCCTGTAATTTTTTCTGATTGTTGTCATCAGCTTCCGGCAAATCATTTAGACCTTCAATTACGGCTTTTTCGTACATCATACTTCCGCCCACCAAAATGACCGTATCGTATTTTTCAAAAAGTTCATTGAGTTTTTTTAAAGCATCTTCCTCATATTGCCCGATCGAATAATATTCTTCCACCGAAAGATTACCGATAAAATGATGTGGAGCTTCCGCCAACTCTTCCTCTGAAGGCGAAGCAGTGCCAATCTTCATTTCCTTAAAAAACTGTCGGGAATCACAGGAAATAATTTCCGTGTTGAAATGTTTTGCCAGATCAATTGCGAGTCTCGTTTTTCCAATTCCGGTGGGGCCTACAACAGAAATTAAAGTTTTATTTTTCACGAAGCTAATTTACGAAAATGAGTTTACTTATTTGGCTGGAAGATGGAGGCCTGAAGATGGAAGTTAAAATTGGAGGTCATTTATATCCAAGACAATCTTCCCGCTTCCTGCATCCAACTTCCATCCTTACTACTTTAGCTAAACTATACACTTAAATGTTTATCTTTGTACAACAATAAAAAACTATGATTTTATCAATGACCGGCTTCGGTAGAGCCGAAGGTGTTTTTGAAGGCAAAAAGATTACCATAGATATTAAGTCACTGAACAGCAAAAGCTTTGATTTGAATATTAAAATCCCTTTACGCTATAAAGAAAAAGAATTTGAAATCAGAAAAATTCTCAACGACAGGATTATCCGTGGAAAAGTGGATTGCTACATTAACCTTGAGAATCTTGAAGAATCTACGGATGTGAAAATTAATAAAAATTTAATTGATTCTTACATCAGCGAACTTCGCAACATCGCTTCAGACGGCCCCGATTTCGAATATCTGAAAATGGCAGTACGATTACCGGATGCCATCACTTCAAGGCCCGATGAACTTTCGGAAGGAGAATGGGAAGCATTGGCTAAAATTGTACATGCTGCGGTTGACCGGTTTGGAGAATTCAGAAAAACGGAAGGTAAAATCCTGCATGAAGAGCTGGAAAGAAACATACAGAATATTGAAAAGAGCCTTTCCGAAGTTATTCCTTTTGAAGAAGAGCGAATCTCTGCTGTGAAAGAGCGTTATCAGAAATCTTTAAAAGAATTCGAAAATATAGATGAAACCAGATTCTACCAGGAAATGGCTTATTTCACGGAAAAACTTGATATTTCCGAAGAGAAAGTACGGCTTTCCCAACATCTTAAATACTATAAAGAAGTAATGGACAATGAAGATTTTAACGGTAAAAAACTGGGATTCATTTCTCAGGAAATCGGCCGTGAGATCAATACATTAGGTTCAAAAGCCAATCATTCTGAAATTCAGAAGCTGGTAGTGATGATGAAGGATGATCTGGAAAAAATCAAAGAACAAACGTTAAATGTACTTTAAATTCAGGGTTTAATGTTTAAAATTCAAGGTTGTAAGCTTTGATATAAAACATATGCTTTGAATTATGAACGAAACTTTAAACTTTAAACTAAAAACTTTGAACAATAAAGTTATCATATTTTCAGCGCCCTCGGGAAGCGGAAAAACGACACTGGTAAAACATTCACTGGAAATATTTAAAGAACTGCAGTTTTCCATTTCCTGCACAACAAGGCAGCCGAGAGGAAGCGAAGTTCATGCGGTGGATTATCATTTTTTAACGCCTGATGAATTCAGGCAAAAAATTGCGGAAGATGCATTTGTAGAATTTGAAGAAGTGTATACCGACAAATACTACGGAACCTTAAAATCCGAAGTTGAAAAAATATGGAATCATGGGAAAGTGGTGATTTTTGACGTTGATGTAAAAGGCGGGATTTCCCTTAAAAAATATTTTGGAGAGCAGGCATTGTCGATTTTTATCGAACCGCCTTCAATTAATGAACTGGAGCGAAGATTGATTTCAAGAAATACGGACGATGCGGACACCATCAGAACCCGTGTGGCAAAAGCTGAAGAAGAAATGTCTTATGCAAAAGAGTTTGATAAAATCGTGATCAATAATGATCTTGACGAAGCAAAAAGAGAAATAGAAAGTTTAATAAAAAATTTTATTGGAAGTTAAAGGATGGAAGCCTGAAGTTGGATGACGGAAGTTTGATGGCTCATACACTTCAAACATTTTCAAATTCTGATTTCTAATTTCTTACTTCTAATTTCTAATTCTAAAACATTGAGGTAAATATGAGTACCGAAACATTAGAAAAAGCTAAATCTGCAATTCCCGTAAGAGGATTTTTGGATATAAAAGATATTGCCATTCCTCAGGGAGAAGAGCTTGTAAAAGCCATTCTTGCGTTAAAAGAAGAGAAAAATGCAGTGATTTTAGCACATTATTACCAGCCCGGAGAAATTCAGGATATTGCTGATTTTCTTGGCGATTCACTTCAATTGGCAAGACAGGCAAAAGACACCAATGCAGATATGATTGTTTTCTGCGGAGTACATTTTATGGCCGAAGCTGCAAAAATTCTTAATCCTACAAAAAAAGTTGTTCTTCCGGACACGATGGCGGGATGTTCTTTAGCAGACGGATGTTCCGGAGAAGGACTGCGAAAAATGCGTGAGCAGCATCCAAATGCGTTGGTAGCAACTTATATCAACTGTAATGCGGAAACAAAGGCTGAAAGTGATATTATCGTGACAAGCTCAAACGCGGAAACGGTAATTGAAGCGCTACCGAAAGACCGTCCGATTATTTTCGCTCCGGATAAAAATCTGGGAAGATACTTATCTCAGAAAACCGGCCGTGATATGATTCTATGGGATGGAAGCTGTATCGTTCACGAAGCTTTCTCCATGGAAAGAATTGCGAAACAGCTGGCGGAAAATCCCGATGCCAAGCTTATTGCCCACCCGGAAAGTGAAGAAGCGGTTTTAAAACTGGCTCATTTTATCGGTTCCACTTCCGCCCTGCTTAATTATGTAGAACAGGACGACTGCCAGAAATTTATTATTGCTACGGAAGAAGGCATCCTTCATGAAATGAAAAAACGTGCACCTCACAAAGAACTTATTCCGGCACTGGTTTTCGATGAAACCTGCAATTGTTCGGAATGTTTTTACATGAAAAGAAATACCATGGAAAAACTCTATCTGTGCATGAAATATGAGCTTCCGGAAATCATTATTGACGAAGAATTAAGATTGAAAGCATTAAAGCCTATTGAAGCGATGCTTGATCTTTCTAAAAGTATAAAATAAAACAAAGGGCCCCAAAAAGTAAGACTTATTGGGGCATTTTTATTCTCATCGAATTTCACTATTTAAAGATCATTCGGACCAGGAACATAACATTCAGAATTGATAAGAACACAGTTTCTGCAAAACTCTGAAAGTGCCCAGTATTCATCACAAGTAAAATTGGAACCTTGAGGGCATTCATTACAGCTTTTAGGACCCGCTCCTCCATTAATCTGTTCTAAATTTCGTCTGCTTAATTTTTTAAAATTTTTCATAATAAATTGATTTAGTTAATTTTATAAATTTAATATTATTTTTGAGAAATGATAACATATTGAAAATAATTAACACAAACATTTGTTATTAGATCTGAATAGTAATAAACCGAAAGGTGATGCTACACTGGAATTTGTGTTTTAAAATAATTAAATAAGACAAAAAAATATGGAAATACACTGGAATTCTGAAGAATTAAAACGATTTTTGCTTAAAAAAAGATGAGCAAAATATATCTTGAAGATGTAAAAATTTATGCCTACCACGGTGTTCTACCGGAAGAAAACATCATCGGAACTTATTATATTCTGAATACAGAAATCCACACAGATCTGTGGAAAGCGGCAGAATCAGACAATCTAGAAGATACGATCAGTTATGCAGATGTTAATGAAATTATTCATAACGAAATGAAAATCAAATCTAAATTGCTGGAGCATGTAGCCGGAAGAATTATTTCAAAGATTCATGGAAAATTCCCGGAAATTTCCTATATCCGACTGAAAATCACCAAAACCGCACCGCCGATGAAAGGTGAAATGAAGGGGGCAAGCATCGAACTGGAAAAAAGTTTTAAACCCGATAATTAAAAAATTATTATTTTCGTTTAAAATTATACAAAGAATTGAAATTCATAAAAATATTATTTCTTTTAGCTTTTATTACCGTTTGCGGTCAGACTGGTTCAGATAATCAGGTGCCTGTTTACAATTTCCCGAAGCTAAAATCCAGCATTACCATGCCGGTAACCATTCCCCTATCTCAGATCAGCAACATTATCAATGCTTCTGTAAAAGATCTCATCTACCAGGATGATTCTTATACTGACAACAATAACGACCAGTTTAAAGTGAAAGTATGGAAAACACGCCCGATACGTCTTGTTGGGGGTACCAACCAAAACATTCTGATTGAGGTCCCCTTAAAAATATGGGCAGAAAAAGGAATTGGAACCCTCGGGTTGTACACTTACCAAAGCACAACTTTTGAAACGGTGATGTCTTTCAATACTTCCATCAGTTTAAAAAATAACTGGACAATTCTTACACAAACCCGCCCTAACGGATTCAGATGGGTGACAAAACCGGTACTGGATTTTGGAAAAATCGAAATCCCTATCACGTCACTGGTAGAAAAAAGCCTTGTGGAACAACAAAAGAAATTCTGCACAACGATTGACCAGCAAATGGCCGGACAGTTGAACTTTCAGAATTATGCCGTTATGGCCTTCAATGTTTTTGCAAATCCCTTTCAGGTTTCGGAAGAATACAATACCTGGCTGAAAATTACACCGATTAATGTTCATATTACACCATTGCAGTTTTACGCCAATCAAATCAATACAAGCCTGGGAATAGATATATATTCGGAAACTTATACCGGCCGTAAACCCGAATCTTCAGAGCTTGTAAAATCAGCTCCGGATTTTGGCTTTGTTGCTTCGCTGGAAGACCAGTTTCTGCTTCAGACCACAGCAAATGTTCCTTTTACGGAAGCAACGGCCATTGCACGGAATATGTTCCTGAATAAAGAATATGATGTAAGAGGTTCTTCGGTAAAGATTAAGGATATAAAAGTATATGGTGAAGACAACCGCGTGATGGTAGAGGCGGAAACAGAAGGATACGTTAACGGAACAGCCTATATTTCGGGAGTTCCGGTATATGATGAGGGCAAAAAGAAGATTGTGCTTTCTGAAACCAAATTCAGGCTCAAAACATCCAATATATTACAGAAAACGGCCACTCTGCTCTTCCGGGGAAGAATCGTAAAAATGATTGAGGAAGAATATGGTATTCCGACTCAGGATCTTGAAAACACTTCTAGGAAAAGTATTGAAGAAGCCTTTAACAAAGAATATTATAAAGGGCTCAAAATGTCCGGAAAGGTGTTTACTTTAAAACCCGGAAACATTTTGATGAATCCTTTTGGAATTACCGCCGTAATTGATACGAAAGCAACTTTAGAACTTATAGTAAACGGAATTTAAACTAATAACTAATATGAGAAAATATTTACGCGTAGTAGACAATAACAGAGCTACAAAATGGCAAAGATTTGCAGAGTATATACTGGACAGGATCTTTATACAGGTCATTTTTTATGGGGCAATTTTTATCTTTGGAATATTAAATGTCACTCTTTTTAATGAGAATATAGATGAAAGTTTTGAAGAAGAAAATACAAGTATGGATTTTGTTTTTATACTCATTTATCTTACTTACATATTTGCTTATTATTGTCTGATGGAATATTACCTGGGAAGAACGCCTGCAAAATATATTACCGGAACAAAAGTTATTAGCATCGATGGAGAAAAACCGACATTTATGCAAATATTGGGTCGCACATTTTCAAGAATAGTCCCTTTTGATGCCTTATCTTTTCTGGGCGAAAACGGCTGGCACGACAGCTGGAGCGATACCCGTGTGATTGATATAAAAAAATATACGGCTGAAACCCAGATGAAAAGAGAAATTGAAAACATCGGAGTGAAAGAAATCGCCTGAAAAATTTTTGTTGAATCAGATATTTTGTTATATTTGCACACCTAAAAATGGTAAAGACATGGTACTTTGGCCGAGCGGCTAGGCAGTGGTCTGCAACACCATCTACAGCGGTTCGAATCCGCTAGGTACCTCATTACAAACCTCTAAGTATCTAATCCAATGATTTTTAGAGGTTTTTTATTTGTAGTTTTCCCGATATTTTCCCGATAAATGTATTTTTAATTATTCCCCTCTTAAATTTCAAATTATTTGGACACATTAATATTCCAGTGTTTTATTAATTTATACTATATTCACAATATTACTTTATATCAGATTATAGTATTTTAATTTTATCATAGATATTAGTTATATAATTACATTTATAATTTTAATTTATTGTATATTCGAATCATTTATTTAAAATAAACAAATAACCATTGAAGAAAAAACTACAGATACAAAATCCAAAAATAATACTAAAAAGGTTTAATAGAAAACTGGCATTTAAAACTAACCGAAAGGTTAAAAGACGACTTCTTAATTCTCTAAGATCAGATTTAAGAAAGAATTATTCATATTTAGATAGAAAGTTAAATACATATAATTTACTTAGAGTCCCTAATATCTTATCACTCAATAAAGATCCCTACCAATTTGTGGACTTTATAAAAAAATTCGAGAATCTCAAATCAAGTAATAATAAAAAGCCATTTTTCTTTGATTTGTTACATGTCGAAGAATTAGATTTTTCTGGAATTTCTTTATTAATTGCATTGAGATACAAGTTAAAACTGTATAGTATAGATTTCAATGGACGTAATCCGAAAAAACAGGAATTATGTAATTTGCTTGGTGAATATCAGTTTTTAGAACAAATGGGCATTGTGCCAAGCTATGAAGATATTCACTTTAGCTTAGGGAAAAAAAATGACAAAATTACTATCAAAGGCGACTCGAAAGTAAAACCTGAATTGGGCATAGAAATTGCTGACTACGTCTCAAATAAGTTATTTGGCAAAGCAGGATTGGTAAATGATGGGTTACAGACAATGCTGCTGGAATTGATGGCAAATACATTTAAATGGTCTTCACAGCCTAATGGTCACAATTTATGGTTACTAACTATGTCATTTAACAAAATTGAAAAGAGAATTGAATTTCAATTTATTGATTTTGGTATTGGCGTTTTTGAAAGTTTAAAAAATTCAAAAGTGTACGAGAAATGGTTTGGATATGCTTTAAATATTCTTCAATCAAATTCTAATATTTTCAAAGATATGTTAAATGCAAATTCCAACGTTTTCAAATCTTCGACTGGATTATATTTCAGGGGAAAAGGGATTCCAAGTATAAAAGAAAATTATGAAAAGCGGTTTTACGATGATGTTAATATTTTAACAAATAACATATTTGTTGATCTTAAAAACGAAAAATATATTAATTTAGCTGATAATTTTACTGGAACTTTAGTAAACTGGACAATTGATGCAAATAACGAATTTATACAATTATTATAATAAATGATAAATCAAATGGTTACTCTAAGAATTAAAGATTTTTCAACGACCCCTGGGGTAAGAAGTAAAGACGAAGGACCTTTTTCTGGTGAGGAATATAGAACTAAATTTTTGGAACCAGAAATAAGAAAATCCTTAAATTCCGGCGAAAAAATTAAAATTATTTTAGACGGAACATTAGGATATGCCACATCTTTTTTAGAAGAGGTTTTTGGAGGAATTGTAAGAAAGTTTGGGTATGAAAATGTAAAAAGACTAATAGAAATTGTATCGATTCAACGACCTTATTATATCGATGATGTTAATGATTACATGAATGATGCAAAAAATAAATGAATTTATTACGGAAAATTATAAAACAGCTCTTGTAAGCATTATATGCTCTTTAATTGTTGTTTTTTTTTATCTAATAATTGATAACGGTTTAAAGTTTAATAATGAGTTAGAATACAAAGATATATTTACCTTTATTGTAAATATTATTTTTGTAATGTTTATTTCTCGATCTATTTCAAAAAACTATGATTCGCAGAGGAAAAAAAAGGATCTTATAATTGATGAGGTTAAATTTGTTTATAATATTTGCGTGGAAAATTTTCAAAAACTCAAGGCAGATAATTATGATTTAAACACCTATTTGCCATATATAACTAAAATTAGAGATGAAATAGAGAATGTTAAGCAAATAATTCATCTAGCAAATATACCTATAAATGTTGATACTATATTTGCAGCATTAAACCTGATGGTTCGTAGAGTAGATAGTACCATAAATCCTGGCACTCAATCAACGCCAATATCCAATGCTGATAAAAGCTTGATTGATGACCATGAAAGGCATATTAGAAAGCAGCTTTTTCATATAATCTATTTAATAAATAATAGCTAAATCCCCCTAATAATGTGGGGATATTTTTTTATAAAATTAAAAATTGTTTCTTTATTTCATTTAAGAAATTCTGATAAAATTCGATAGCTAGATTAGCCACTTCTAATGGATCTCTATCACCAATCAATGCTTTTCCTAAATGCGGCGTAGGCGGCTGCCATATTTGTCCATTTATTGAAATTGGTTGTAATTTCAATTCAATAGGAAATCCTAATACTTCCTTCCATGTATGCATTTCACCATCTAGACCAAAGCCAATTGTAATAGGAATAGGCTCTGCGTTTTCTATTATAGAGTAATTTATACCTGATACTAAAGAGTGATTAATTGCATCTCTGGCATTTTTTAAATAAGACAACAACGATCCCTTCTTCTTAATGCCTTAAACTTACCTTGAAATGGTTCAAATTTGTTTCTAATATCTTGACATTCTCTTTCGGCTCTAATAAAACATAAATCTAAATGCAGAATAAAATCAAACCAGCCTCTTTCTTGCAGTCTGTTTTCAGCAAAAGTCTCCAGTGCTTCTTTAGCAAAATCTAATTCTTGTTGAGCTAATATTACTGTTGGCATTTTTATATTTTACATAAAGATAAAAAATCACATACAAAAAGCATCTTACATTTCGCAATAATTTGTGTTATTTGTTTATGTTTAATTTACTGATCCAATTTCAGGATGCTGTTTTCCAGATTGCTGATGCTTCTTTTTGCTTCTTCCACCAGATGTTTTAGGTTCGTCTCGTCAGGAAGCGTATAGGGTTTATAATCTTGGGGTAGTATACCTCTGACATAACGCCATACCTCAGCAATGTCTTCGAGGGCAATGTTGTACGGCTCATACAATGAATTGTCCGCTGATACAATAATAGACTTTTTGTTTTTTTTCAGAAAGGTCTTGTACGTGATGCCTTCTTTGGTAACAAAAATATATTCTTTGTTTGTCTTCAGGTCCTCCAATGTTTCAACATACTCACCGATGATGATCGACTGGTCGGCAAAAGGAGGCATTGAATCGCCATCAGCTAAAAATGCCCGGTACTTTCCATTCTTTAAGAATGGCAGCTGCATCTTCTGGAGGCTTTCAATAAATTCAGGATCGCTGTATCCTTTCAGGTAGCCCATCGATGCTTTCTGGGGAACAATTTCGATATAATTGTTGCCTTCCGGATCCACCACAACGGGTAGCAAGATCTTGTTTCCGGGAAGGTTGACCATTTCTTCCAAAGGAAACTTCCTGATGTCCACCGTGACCAGAAGGTCAATACTTATGTTAAAGTATTTGGAAATCCTGATAAGGACCTCAATAGGCGGTTCTGCTGCCCCATATTCGTAGGAGACATACCTTGACCGGGTCAGAATAAGTTCTTCCGCCAGCTTATGCTGCGACAGCTTTTTTTGACCTCTCAAAAACACGATGTTATCTGAAAAAATTGACATTGTCATTATTTATGACAACAAATATACAATTTTTGTTTAAAAACGTGACTAAGTTTGTAGCATGGAAAGAGCAATTGCCCATATGGATCTTGATACGTTTTTTGTCTCCTGTGAACGGCTGAAGAACTCCGCATTGGAAAAACTGCCTGTTATTATAGGTGGTGGAGACCGTGGGGTTGTGGCCTCATGCTCCTATGAAGCGCGGTATTTCGGCGTCCGCAGTGCGATGCCGATTAAAATGGCATTGAGATTATGCCCTGAGGCAAAGGTTATAAAAGGAGATATGGAATATTATTCTAATATGTCACATCTGGTAACCGAGGTGATTCAGGAAAGAGTTCCGGTTATGGAGAAAGCGAGCATCGATGAATTTTACCTCGACCTTTCCGGTATGGACAAATTCTTCGGATGTTACCAATGGACCAATGGAATTGTCGATGCCGTCACTAAAAACACGGGGCTTCCGATTAGCTTTGCACTTTCTACCAACAAGACCGTTTCCAAGATCGGAACCGGCGAAGCAAAACCGATAGGAAGATTAGAGGTCAAGGCTCCTAATATTCAGAATTTTTTAAATCCATTGTCCATAAAAAAGATTCCGATGGTGGGTACTGAAACGTTCAATCTTTTTTCAAGATTAGGAGTCAAAACCATACAAACCCTGTCTGAAATGCCGGTGGAAGTTCTTCACAAATTGATCGGAAAAAATGGAACGGTACTTTGGAAAAAGGCCCACGGGATTGATGATACTCCTGTGGTTCCCTACTCTGAACGAAAATCCATATCTACAGAAGACACGTTTTCAGAGGATACGATCGATGTTCATCAGATCAGAAGTATTCTTTCTGGAATGGTAGAAAAGCTGGCCTTTCAGCTAAGGCAGGAAAAGTGGCTAACCTCAACGGTTACCGTTAAGATCAGGTACTCGAATTTCGATACGGAGACCAAGCAATGCAGGATTCCGTATACCTCTGCCGATCATACCCTGCTACGTGTTGTTCTTGAACTGTTTAATAAAGTCTATACCCGCAGGATGCGGATTCGGCTGATCGGGGTCCGTTTTACCGGTCTTGTTCATGGCTGCCACCAGATGGATCTTTTTGAAGATACCGAAGAACTGATCTCTTTGTATCAGACGATGGACAGGATAAAGAACAGGTTCGGGGCATCCAGTGTTGGAAGAGCGTCCGGTTTTTTAAAATAATATCCGTCCTATGTTTCTCAACTGCCATTCCTATCATAGCCTAAGATACGGTACCATTTCCCTGGAGGATTTGATACATCAGGCTGTGCAACTAAATATTAAAACATTAGCTTTGACAGATATTAATACAGTCACTGGAATCTATGATTTTTACAGATTGTGCCAGGAGCATCATATCAAACCCATCGTCGGTTCAGAGATCAGGGTGGAAAATGAACTATATTACATTTGCCTGGCTAAGAACGCTGCAGGAATCGCAGAGATCAACAGACTGTTGACCGGTTACAATTGTGATGGCATTGCTATTCCCAAAACAAATCCATCATTTGCAAATACCTATGTTATTTATCCTTTGAGCAATATTCCTGAAATATTGTATGAAAATGAGTTTATTGGCATAAGACAGGAGGAACTGAATCTTTTGATAAGACCTGACATGAAAAAATGGGTTGAAAAGATGGTGATCCTGCATCCCGTGACATTCGACAGTACCGAAGAATATGAGCTGCATAAAATTTTGAGGGCGATTGACGGCAATACCCTGATTAGTAAACTCTCAGAAACGGATTACTGTAAAAGCACCGAAACCTTTGCCAATAAGAAACAGCTTCTGAATTCCTATAAGCCTTATCCCCAAATCATTGAGAATACAAAATACCTGGTCAACAGCTGCAGTTTTGATTTCGACTTTTCCACGCCTAAGAATAAAAAATATTTTACGGACAGTAAGGAACAGGATTTTGAGCTGTTAAGGCAATTAGCTTTTGAAGGCCTGAAGATAAGATATCCTGATAGCAATCCCGATGCGATTGCAAGGGTTAACAAGGAATTGAAAGTTATTGACCAGCTTAATTTCTGCGGGTACTTCCTAATCACCTGGGATATTATTCAATACAGCAATCGGATGGGTTTTATGCACGTCGGCCGTGGTAGCGGTGCCAATTCCATTGTCAGCTATTGTATCGGCATCACTGACATATGTCCTTTGGAACTCGATCTGTATTTTGAACGTTTCCTAAACCTTAACAGGAAAACTCCGCCTGATTTTGACATCGACTGGAGCTGGCAAACCCGGGACATTATTTTAGAATATATTTTCAAAAAATACGGCAAAGACCATGTGGCGTTCTGCGGTACCAATGTAGAGTTCAAATACCGATCAATCTTCCGTGAGGTAGGAAAAGCCTTTGGGCTGCCAAAGGAAGAACTCGACGTTCTCGCTGGAAAGCCAATGGATCAGCATGATAACAATTCCGTATTCAGATCGGTCCATTATTACGGAAAAATGCTGGAGAAATACCCTAACCAGAGAAGCATGCACTCCTGCGGGATCCTGATATCTGAAGAACCCATCACGACGTATTCAGCATTAGAAATGCCGCCCAAGGGTTTTCCAATCGTACAGTTTGACATGCATACTGCAGAAGCCATTGGCCTTGAAAAGTTTGATATTCTCTCACAGAGAGGTTTGGGGACGATCAAAGATACGGTTGACCTGATCCGGGAAAAAAGAGGGATCACCGTAGACATAAGAGACACGACCCTCTCCAAAAATGAAGCCCGGTGTAATGAATTCCTGAGCATAGGTAAGACGATAGGCTGTTTCTATATCGAAAGTCCGGCAATGCGGGGGCTGTTGAGAAGGTTAAAATGTGAAAATTATAAGGTTCTGGTGGCCGCCTCCTCAATTATCCGTCCGGGCGTAGCGCAGAGCGGAATGATGCGGGAATATATTTTCAGGCATAACAATCCCGATAAGTTTGAGTATTTCCATGAGGTATTTGAACAGGAGCTGGGAGAAACTTATGGTATTATGGTTTATCAGGAAGATGTGATCAAGATCGCCCTGCACTTCGGTGGGCTTTCCGCTACTGACGGCGATGTTTTGCGAAGGGCCATGAGTGGTAAAGGCAGATCACTATCCGCTTTACAGAAAGTGAAAGATCATTTTTTTAAATCCTGTAAGGAATTAGGGCATCCTGAACAATTGTCCAAAGAAGTTTATCGGCAGATTGAGTCGTTTGCGGGGTATTCTTTCTGTAAAGCACACTCGGCTTCTTATGCAGTCGAAAGCTATCAGAGTCTATATCTGAAAGTGTACTACCCTATTGAGTTTATGGTATGCGCCATTAATAATGGTGGTGGCTTTTATCGCACCGAAGTCTATGTCCATGAAGCGAAAATGTCCGGTGCCACGATCCATAATCCGTGTGTAAACCTTAGTGAGTTTCAGACCACGGTATATGACACAAAGGTGTATTTAGGCCTGATGCATATTGAGAAACTGGAAGGAAGGATTGCACAGATGATTCCGGAAGAAAGAGAAGATCATGGAAATTTTACTTCTCTTGAGAACTTTGTCAAAAGGATTCCTATCGGTATTGAAACCTTGCAGATCCTGATATTCATCGGTGCTTTCCGGTTTACCGGAAAACAAAAGCATGAGCTGCTCATCGAAGCGCGCTTTCTAATGGCTGGAAACAGACCGGATAACAGACAACTAACCCTGCTTGAAGAGCCCAAGAAAGAATATCAGCTTCCTTCTATAGAAAGAGATCCGTTTGAAGATGCCTTTGACGAGATTGAGATCCTTGGTTTTCCCGTATCGTTTAGTCCATTTGATCTATTGCAGACCAAATACCGGGGCAATGTGATGGCGAAAGATCTTAACAAATTTCACAAACAACAGGTTAAGATGCTGGCCTATCTGATCTCCAGAAAGCACGTTCCTACTAAAAGAGGAGCTATGTTCTTTGGAACCTGGATTGATTCTGAAGGTGAATATTTTGACACGGCGCATTTTCCCAATTGTCTGGAGGAATATCCTTTTCAGGGCGGCGGATGTTATCTGCTACTTGGGACTGTCGAAGTAGACTTTCACTTTCCGACGATCACCATTCATAAAATGGCCAAAATGCCTTTTATTCCGGATCCGAGATATTCTATGGATCGATCCAAATCATTGGAGACAGCAGGTATACTTCGTGAAGATATAAGCATGACGCAAAGAAAGCCCTATCCGCAAGAACAGGAGATCGGTCTCCCACGGCAAAGAATGCGATGAATCAACCAGATCTACAAAACTGTTATGAATATTGGAAAAGCTCCACTACGACAGAACTTGACGTGTTAAAAAAGTTTTCCACAAAAAAATAAATCCCCGGAACTAACCGGGGAAGTAAATAATAGTCGTTAAAATAGATGCTGCCGCCCTTGATAAAATTGATAAAAGATATATTATTCTATTATATATTACTTATGTTAAATTAAAAGATATTTTAACTATTGATATAAATATTAAAATAACTATTGCGTATAATATATATAATATATATCTTTGTATCAGAAGCTTTAGTAGTTCCAGCTACTAAAGCCAATTAAAATCTACTTTTGTTTTATCACTGGTTTTAAGAGTTGATAAATCATGTAGCAAAAGCTCAAATGTTGTTCAGCATTAACAACAACCTCAGAATTGAGGATTTGAATAATTGAATCCATAATTAAAGAGTAACCTTGGTTTATATCACTTCAAACGGTTACTTTTTATTTGAAATGATTTGATCAAACTAGAACTACCTTAAATGATTGGCGTCACAGGTAGTTTTTTGTTTATAAATATTATAAGTATTTTTTTTCATATAATAAATTATTCTTTGCTAAATATTTCATCTAAATAATCGTTTAATATCTTTATACAAAGATACGAATTTTTTAGGGTGGTCTATTTTGACAAAAACTTGTTCGATGTAGTGTCGTTCTGAATTTTTAATTACTCTCAAATTTACGAATTACAAACCGAAATTAAATTACAGCAATTCTTACTTTTTATCCACAATCATTATTAAACTCTTTAAATAAAGCTTTTTTAATATTGCAATTACGCAACTTCTTTGAAGAATCATAAATTTTTGTAAATTAGCAAACTAACTAAAAATTAATAATCATGTTAAGAGAATTTACAGAACAAACCTGGATAGTAGAGCCAGGGGGTATCTACAGAATTGACACGAATCTCGATTCATTCGACAAAATGTTGATTCAAGTGTTTAAAGATTTAGAAGATGGATATGTACTTGTAAACGAAACCGATTGTGCAATAATGCAAAAAAATAATACTATAACAATAGCTACAAAAGCACCATTTAGGGGATACTTAATAGCGAAATAATAAAGAAATAATAAAAAAGCTGTCTCAAATAGGACAGCTTTTTTATATAAACTGATTTGCAGATTATTTTGTAGATATTTATATTTAAGCTAAAATTTTCTTCAATTATCTAAGTCTGAATAATTTTAAGAATAAGCCCATTACTCCCCAAAACATTAATATAGGTAAGTTTACAAAATAGCGAGTATTACCACCTCTCTCATAATAATTCCGGTAATCCTTTTCAAAGTAAATTGAGTGAATATATCCATCAAATTTCTGCCAAAGCTTTTGCATATAATTTTAATTAAAGAATAAAACGCTCTCATCCGAGAGCGCCTTTAATTTCATTAACACACATCGTAAGTTGAGTTAACCGCAAAGGCTAATTCTCTGATGAATGCAGGGCTTCCATCCTGATTATCCGACTGAAATAAAATCGTGTTTACACTTCCACAAGCATTAGTATAAGAAACTGACCACCATCTGATTAAAGCTAATGCTTCCTTTTGTTCTTTGGTTAATTCCTTTACTTCAGTTGCTTTCTCCTGGTTAACCGATTGTTTTGCTTCTTCCTTAGTATTTGCAAACGTAAATGTTGAAAGAGCAATTGCTCCAACGATAAATAATTTTTTCATCTTGAAATTTTTTAAAGTTATTTGTATTTAAATATTGGAAATTTCTTAGTCAAGGAAAGTATTCATGCTTTTCAAGCGATCAGTCATGACTTTTGTTTTGTCATTACCATTTGCATCAAGTATTTTGATACCACCGTTGTACATAGACGGGTTTTCGGTGTAATTTTTTCTTGCTTCCAAAAACTGTTGCTTTGTTTTAGTTCTTACAGAATTCCCGTAATTCAGAGGCTCAATCAAGACATCGGATTTTTTAATATCTGTAGCGTAAATTTCAATCGTTTTGTTTTTATTATACACCTCCAAAACTAATCCGGAAAGTCCTTTGAAACGGAAGGGGCCGTCTGGGATCGTAATATCATTTGTAAACCAAGCGTAAAAAGTATCACCGGTGTCTGTTGTTGTTTTTGCCAAACGACTTTTAAAACCTTTAATGTTCTTCTGGTCATTGAGTATTTCCCACTTTAATTGAGGTTCCTCATAAGTGAAAATATACTTTCCAACAGGCAATGAAACCAAAAGGTTTTCTTTGGTTTTATAAACACTTCCTACCGATTTTGGATATTTTGGAATTGATCCGTAATTTGTATTAATAGTATTTGTTGAAGTGCCATCATAAAATGCTTTGGCTTCTTTACTGTAATATGCAGATTCTACATTGTTGCATATCAGCGTAGATGCAAAAACATTAATTTTATCCCTATTCAAGCTATCAGAGATTAATTTTGTTTCATAATTAATCTCCATAACAGCTCTATTATTTTGAGCGAAAAATAAGGTAGAATTTAAAAAAAGAATTGCTGAATATAATAAACTATTTTTCATTTAATCATTTGCTTGTAAAGCAATATTACAAATATTATTTATATCTCCACAAAGGGAAACAGCATATTTTCAAATTATTTTTTTATGTTAAGTATAACTTGAAGAAATAAAAATCCCAACTACTAATCTTGGGGATTATTTATTTAATCGTCTATAGTATTATTACTTTGAAGCACCAAAATTTTACTAAGTATGGCCAAACATCTCCAGACTGTAAAAATTGTGATTATTACTCCAAATGCATTGTAAAAAAAGAAAAAGGATCTATAGTTTTCTGGAACAAATAATTTAATGAAAAAGCCAATACTTGCAATAATAATAACTTCCTTAATGCAGTTTTTTAGATGTTTTACAGTCACATAATAAAATTCTGACGCAAAAAACCGACCGAATGCTGAGTATTCTACATTTTCGGCTCGAGAACTAGAATTATCTTTAAAGGTTATTAAAACTGTTAATATTGTTAATACAAATCCTGCTAATGTTAATGTAATATTAGTCAAATCACCTGTTAAACTGTACGTATCAGTAACATTTGGTAATATAATCCAGTCATTTTTAAATGCATAAAATAAAAATATAGTTAGCACTGTGGCAATACAGAAATCCCAGATTACAGGCCTCGCGAAATATTTATCTAATATCATAAATTTTGCATAAAATCATCAAAATCATTTTTTATAAACTCATACCATCTCGTTGATGAGATTCTTTGGCTAAGATCAACATTGAGAACTATTTCCTTCTTACCACTTAGTAAATTAAAAACTTCTTCAATGCCTTCTTTATCTTCGTATACAAATCTAAAATCTTTAAATGTATCAATATCAATTTTACTACCTTTGATCTTTGTAAGCAAATCCTTAACAACATTATTAGCCTTTGTATTTACTGCTTTCGTCTTAAACTTGCTGCCAGGCGACTGAAAGTAGGCTTCAATTCTTAGAAACCTAGGTTCCATCATATTACTTAAATTTCTCATTCCCGTAAAATATTGATTATGTACATCAGTTGATAGCCTATTCAAGTCTTTAGGATCTACTTTAATTGTAAAATTAAGTACATTCTTCATTTTTGCTAAAACTTCTTCAATAGGGCTGTCTAAAAAAGAATCAATTTTTGTTGCTTTACTTAATCGAAGCTCTCTATGTGCAATGTTTCTAAAATAATACTCTATATCTGAAATACGTGGCCCTTCATGATGATATTCGCAACAAATAATAACAGGATCCCTGCTATAATCAATAAAAAAATTAGTTTGTTCGGCGACACTTCCCATGTCACTAATAGGAACTAATTTAAATTCCTCATGTGGTTTAATCAATGGATTTTTATTTCTTAGAAGAGCCATTGAGCATCTGATTCTTCTCTCTCTAGGAAGTATTACAGCTCTATCCATGAAAATTTCCCTACGCTTATTGCGTTGAGCATGATGTTTATCTATCAGATAACCTTGTTTTTCTTGAAATAGTTTGTTTGATATGAATGTTACAATTTCAAATACAATATCCTTACTAGTTTTATTCACACCGTTTAAAGGTGTAAATTTCAGTGAGTAAAAATGATACCGTATTTCTGTTAAATTTTCGTCCATGAATTATAAGTTAATGGACAAATATACACATATTTACAAAATGCATTTACGGTTTTCCGTAATGCTATTTATTCAAATTTCTGATTACAAATTAACATATCCATTTTCATCTTTTTTCATCTGAACGAGTTTTCGCCACTCATAACCTTTCTTTTCAAAGTGAGGAAGATCTTTAAAAGTTTTCCAATTACCGCCCCATAGCCAGCCATGTTTAGCAAAAATTTTCACACATTCATACCAGTCAGACACTTGATCATTATCCCAGTCTTTTACAGTCTCCCAGCTGGCTGTTTTGCCGTCAATTATCAAGCAGATGTCAACAGCCAACCCATAATTGTGAATACTCTGTCCGGCTTTAGCATTGGTTACTTTTTTCCCAGACTTAGTCCGGCCGATGGCGTAGAGTTGCGACTGCTCTTCAAAAGTTCGCAGACCTTGTGTAATTCTTACTTTAGCTCTTCCGGTAAGTGCAGCATCACATTCCAGTATAATTCGGGAAACTTCATCCCTTACACTTGGATGAAGTTTGCTAATTCTTTTTTTTGTTACCTGGTCCATTTTCTTTGTCGTTTTCCCTTGTAATTTTCTCAAGTTCTTCAGATTTTATTTTACGCTCAATCTTGCTTTTATGCCAAAAATCATAAAGCCTTACACAAGAATAAAAAAGACCGACTATAGCAAATAAAATTTTGATAATTCCATCAAGATTGGCAATGCTATTGCCAGCAAATAACACCCCAACAATATCATATACTGTTAGTCCCCAAAATGTGGCCACCACATAATCCATTAAGTTAATAAAGCTCTTAATTGCCTGCATATTATTAAGGATATTATCAGTTTAACAAAAATTAAATACTGCATGTCCATTAATCCTAAATGGAATAGATCAAGCACATTTAAAACGAAAAGAAATAAAGCGATTTGCTTTGTGTAATTGTCGTTATATCCTTTAATGAGAAACCAGAAAACAATTCCAAAAATGATAATATTAGAATAATCCTCAACCACATTACACAAGTACCTTTTCTTTTCGGAAAATAGATACCATGATACTCTTAGATCAGAGTTATAAAAAATCTCTTTAATTTCGGTTAATGGAATAAGCAAAACCAACAGTAAATGTCTACTTCTCATCTCTATTAGGTGGAGGATTAGTTCCTCCTAAATCGGAAGTTAATAATCCTTTATTCGCTTTATTGGTATTCCAGAATTTTGCCAGAATCACAGATCCGATTCCATAGATCAATTTTACAGAATCGGGATTCTTAACCAAAGTCTCAACAATTTTAAATTGCTGATCTAAAGCAATGGATAAAATCCAACCAATTAAAGCCCAATTATTTTTTAAAAACTTTTTCATCGTTATATTTTAATTATTTGATTTAAAAAGAAGTTCCGTGTGAATGGTTTTCCCGTTCATGATTTTTACGAAATACAATCCATCCTTCAGATTGTCAATATTTACTTTATCACTTTCACTTTTTAAAATTCTTTTTACAAGAAGTCTTCCGGTGTTGTCGTAAACTTCAACTTTACTTTCGCCTTTTAATTTTAAACTAAAACTTGTTTTAGCCGGATTGGGATAAAGCAAATAACTTTTGGCAGCTTCATTTTCTTCAGTAGAAAGTATAAACGAAGATGGTAATGCAGGATCTTTAATACATCGAACATTGGCGCCCGTATTTTTATCAGCAGAATAGCCAACGTGCAGAATTTGATTATTACTCAGCAAAGACTTATAGAAAGTAAGGGCTTTTGCATAGTTAGAATAACCGGTTGAATTTGAGCTCCAGTATGTTCCTGAAGCATTGTTAGAAAATATACCTCCATTTACATGATTATTAATACCTGCAGCTGGTAAAAAAAGCGAATTATTAATGAGCAAACCGCTGGAATGTCTTGTGTATTGATTGGTAGATTCTTCTACAAAATCTCCTACCCATTGAATGCTGTTATTCTCAATTACGCCCTGCCATTCTGCTGCAGTTGGCACCCTGTATCCACTTGGGCATGGATCAGAAATGCTTTTAGCTAAATCAGTCCAAGAATTATCTGTTGCATAAGGCGATCCCCAGCTGGCAAAACTTACAGGATCAGATTTACCCCATTGATATCTTACACCTTTAATTCCTAAAGATGGTGTAGTTGCCGGAAGTGATTTATCAGCTCCTAAATTATAATCTAAAAATGTTCTCAGATCACCAGGTGCTACATAAGCTTTTGAGGTTTGAGCATTTGTAACATCGCTTAGCATAATTGCTAGTAAAAAGAATAATTGTTTCATGTTTATAAAACTTATTTTAATTGTAAAAACCTTTAATATCTATTATAATTGCTGGTGTATTTGGTATCTGTGTAGAACCACTACCAGAACCAGCAGTATTGGTAAGTTGATATGTGTTAGTATCTTGTGTTTGACACATAATTTCAATATAATCGTTTGCCATTAAGTCAAGTGTGACAAATAGAGGTATTGCGATATTTAAATTTGATCCTGGTTGATATCTTATTGCACTGTTTGCAATTGCTGTGGTTCCGTTCTTTCTTAGCCAAAATATACAGGCGGCTGTAGCATTTGAAATTCTTTCAATTTGCGGTTGTGCAAACACTACATATTTCCCATTCCTTGTAACAGTAAATCTGGTATTATTTACTGTTGTAGAGTGTAAAACAGTTCCGAAAGCGGCGTTATCATCTACATTAAAAGGTATTGCAGTAGCCGTATTTGTAACAAGCCTGGTGATAGTTAATGAGCTTGTAATACTTGCCATTAAGCTGCTAATGCGTATTACTTCACCATTATTGTCAACACCTATTGGAGATACATTTAGCGGTGAATTCGATACTGTAGAATTTGTAAGCTGTGCGAAACGAAGTCCGCTGCTGTTTGAGACTCCAGGAGAAAATCTCGCGATTTCTAAATTGTTAACTTTAAAAATTAAAGGATATGGATTTTTTGTTCCCAGCCAGTAACTACCTGATGCAGTTATGCCGGAAGTACCCCAATAAGGGGTACTCACCTGTGCAAAACCTAAATCAAATAGTATTATGAGTGTAAAAAAAAGTATTCTTTTCACTTTAAATAGTACAATTTTGAATAATATTATCCGCAACGAATGTATGTAGATAGTTGTCTATATGTCTTCCTTCTGCATCTAAATGAGTTTCAACATCAGGAATTTGAGATAGTATATCCCAATGATCAAAGTATTGAATGCCATATCCATCTAACTTAGATTTTAACGCATCCGCAAACTGATTATATCTGGTAATATCAGCGGGAGTGGTTGCTATAAGCGAAGTGTAATCAAGTCCCTGAGCAGTAAGATAATATCTAACATTAAACTTAATCCGATTATTTGGCCATCCTGCATTATTTAGCCCGGCAACGACGTTATCAATTGCTGTATTAAAGTTAGCAAGGCTATAATTTGGCAAATTAATTCCTACATCATTTGTCAAAAAGCTTACAAACAAAAGTCCGCTCGTTAATGGATTATAAATAGGCGTGTATGGAGGTGTTGCCCAGTCTTCCATGTTAGGAAAACCTATAACATTAACAGGATTTTGCTTCATCATAGTCGCGCCCGAGTTCGCAAAACCAACAGTTCCATTTCCCTCAACAAAAGTCCCATTGAAGGCATCTGTTACAATAGACGAGTATGTAATGCTGGCGTTCACCCCTAGAGTTATACTGTCTCCAAAGAAGTAAATATCTTTTCCGTTTAAGTCAATTATTTGCGGTGAAGACACCGCTACAGCTTTCCCAGCTCTGCCCAGTTAAAAGTGATCACTGCACCACTCGCTACAGTTACATTGCTTGCATTTCGCAATTTCACTGTTACAAACCCGTCAGCAGTAACAGTCGGCTCCTCAATAAGTTCCAGTCCGGTCGCATCATTTAGCCTTGAAAAATGATAAAAGTTCGCTGCCAAAATACCGGAAGCTGTTACGCCAGTGATATTAAATTCTGCTCCGCCTTCCAGGTCTACAGTTGTAGTAACGCTAAAAGATCCTACCGATTTGGAATCAGCTCTCAGCCATTTCACACCGGAACCGCCGTTGTCGGATGTTGAATGGATGCAAACTATACCATCATCAGCCAGCAAAGTGTCATTTTTCTGGTTATACACTAAGTCTGCAATATCCGTACTCACAGTCTTTACTTCTACATCGTAGCTTTCGTCTGCTACGAATCCTGTTCTTGCCTGAAGTGCTGCAATGTTTGCATACACGATTTTGCCATTTTGTCTTTTTAAAGATGTTGCCATTTTTGAATTGTTTTAAAAGTTATTTTTTTGCTGTTATTGTTATTGTATTATGAAAAGGAATTAAATCCGGAGAAGTATTGGAGAACTCTACATCAATAGATCCTGAAGTACTTATCGTGTAGTTTACAATTAATCCTGTGGGAACTCCTGCAAATGAGATACTATAAGGGATGCCTTCCGATAATTCTGCAAAAGGAATTGCTACTGGTAAAGAAGCCCCGCTCTCTATTTCAGAATCGATTTCATAATCTTTTGTATAAATCTCAGTTCCAGAATTTGACCCTGAACCGCTACCGTCTCCATACACCCACCCTTCTGTCTTAAAAAAATCAATTGCTGTTTGAGGATTTGAACTTAGAGAATTACCCATGTAAAGCAGGTTATCCAATGCTCCACAGAATATTGGCTCCATACCAATTCCTTCTACATACACATTGTTTCCGTCTACTTCTTTCTTAATTAATACTACCGCCTGAGTAAAATCAACTCTATTACCATTGTTTCCAATTACATATTTGGCTCCATTTGCTGTTTTTCCTAATTCAAATGCCATATTCTAAAGTTTAAATACAATTATATACTGTTGATGGCCCTATAATTTTCCCGGTTGCTGGGTTCACATCATAAATCACATTATTTCCGGTTGGTAAACCAACAAACCTTATCCAGCGGATGCCATTCGTATTGAAACCGGAAGCTCCTGCATTATCAAATGATGCCAAATTTCCTGGTACGGCAGGCGTTACCCCGTCCATTAAAAAAATGAAAGGGTTTGTAGAAGGATGTCCTGATAGCTTTACCTGTTTCGTCCATTGATTTCCAGTGAAACAAATGCTGCTTCCTACAATATTGGGATCTATAGGGCTTGCATAATTTCCTGGAATAACCTGCACTGGATTATACGAGGTTCCGGCACAAGACCCTGTATTTGACAATAAATTATTATTTAATATCCCATTAACCATTAACCTTGGACTATTTCCTCTTGCACAGAATATCGGGCTGCCTGTAAGATCTCCCACAATTTCTGAAAGAATTATATAATTTCCCTGATTCGTAGATCCTGCAGGTGATTGCGAACAATCGAAATATTCAATTTCCAATACATCTGTTGTTTGTAAGCCGCCTATATTTGCAAGCCAATTTCCGCAGGTTGGTGTTGAAAATCCGTATATATATTCTCGTAAAGTATTTGTATATGTTTTATTTCCGTAGATATCTTCAAGTTCAACCCTTACAAAATACCAATCAGGATTCACCATTGCTGATATGAAATAAACTGAATTCTGAATGACGTTTGTATTCGCAGTAATCCAGTTTGAGTTATCTGTACTGAATTGTATTTCAGACTTCGAAAAAATTGACAGCCCTTCTGTTATTGTAAATTTTACATCATTGCTGCTTGAGAGTACTGAACGTAATTCTACGGTACCGTTACCCCATGTGAGACTTCCCTTTAACTCTACTGCTAAAATGCTTAAAGTGTTAGGAACAATTGCCGGTTGTGAAGAGTTTGGAATAAGAAGATTGTTTTGAAAAGCTTCAGGATAAACTGCTAAACTTATATCATCTCCTTGGTTAAATCCAGCTATAGAAATAAATTCCGTGTAGTGAGTTTGCAGGAAATTTGCGCCACTTTGTAAATTGAATTCAGTAAGCAAAATCCCATTTTTGAAGATTGCACCTCGGTAAGGCAAATCGGGACTTCTTTTTACAATGATGTTAAATTCTAATGCAAAACTTATAACACCGGAAGTCAATGTATTGAAATCAATACTTTGTCCGTTTTGTGTAATTTCAAAATATTCCTCATTAGGGCTACTCTTAATGTTGTAGTAGATCTTTTTCAAAACCGGTATTACACCGTTAAAAACCTGCTCATCGGTTAATAGCACATTATTGCCGTCTTTATCCAGAACATTTACAACTTTCAAAATTCCGGTTGCATTTTTGTCCGTTCTTTCTAATTTTTCATTCAAAGTGCGCTGAATACCATCTATGAAAAACAAATTATTTCTCCCGGCGTTTTCAATGAAATTCAAAATATTACTATCGCAAGCTGCTTCTATTTCGTAAGAAGTTGCATAGTCTGAGTATGCTTCTTTAATTCTTTTAGAAGAAACTCCGCCGATACGATTATGTTCCAGTTCTAATTCTACTGAAGATTGCCCCAAACAATAGGCAGGAATAGTTGTATGAAACCAGCAATTTTCATCTTCAAAAGGAAAGCGATTAATATTATAAGAATGCCGGGACGAAAGTGTAATATATTTTCTTCCAAGACCGTCACTGCTGTCAATGAATTTGACTTCGTTACTAATCAGTATATCACTATCATTATCCTTAACAACCAATCTACCACATTGTTCATCAAAACTTTTGAATGAGATACAGCTGATTTTATTGTTGTAGGTGCTGAATACAGAATTTAAAGGAAAATCATTTTTTCCGGAGTGTAAAAATAGTTTTAGGTTTTCAGCTCCGCTCACATCATCCCAGTTCATGGGAACCGGAAAACGGTGTATTTCCCTAATTTCCAAAGGATATGCATGTAAAAAATGGATGTCTGCTCTTTTACCCCAGAATATAGTATTTTCAGGGTTTTTCATATCAGAAAGATAATCCTCATTAGGATAAAATCTCACAGGCGACAGATATGGAAATTCTTGCATGAAACAAAAATATCCAGCAAATTTTTAAAGATTCGTTAGGAAAAAGACTTGACCAGTTGAATTTATCTGAATTATTCTTACTTTTGAGTTACGTGTGAAGTCGCTTTGTTGTACTTTGAGACGATTGTGTTTTTAGCCTTCTCTTGCAGAAGGCTTTTTGCACAAATAGGGATTAAAATTTTTTATATATTTGCAATTACGTTAGAAGTGGCATTTTTGTGCTTTGATGTAATTTGTGTAAAGCCCTCTGGTTAAAGAGGGTTTTTGTGTAAGTATTTTTTGTCATCATAATTTATTTTTAAGCCTTCCATTAATTCGGAAGGCTTTTTTATGATCTCTCGGAATTTTTCCGTAAAAACCCGGTATTGTGTGGTATCAAAATTTTTACTTTCTTTGGGGAAAATACAGATATGAAGAAATTGTTACTACTAATATTTTTTTTTAGCAGTTTTTGCTATAGCCAAAATTTCTTTAATTACTCCTCATTCAAAACGGATGATCCCCGTAAAATTTATAAAATAAATGTATTTTACGACAATTCGCAAAATTTAAATTATCTAATTATTGATGTCGAATCATTAGATATCATATTCAATAAATCAAAATTTTATATAAAAGGAGATCAAATAGAAAGTTTTTCAAAATATTTAAAGTTCTTATTAAATAAAAAAATAGAGTGGGACGCAATAAGTTTAAAAAATAAGATATTAGATTGCGATAAAATTATTGAATATGAAGATCAGTTTAAAATAAACTGCATTTATGAAGATGGTCCGAGTAAGTCGGATACTTTACTACACACTCGCTATTTTATAAAAAATGGGAAAAGCTTTATCTCTATTGGAACTCCCTTTTACAACGATGTAAAGCCATCTATTCTAATATTTTCTGACAACAAATTATTTACTCAATTTATAAATAGAATTGATATAGAAAAAATTAAAATTTCTATTAAAAATGATTATCACAAAAAATCATTACTAAAATAACTATACAACTAACTTTAATACTTATTCTAAGCTGGAAACAGCAGATTTTTAAATTGGGTTTCCCCGGCAATTTGCCAGGGAATTTTATTTAAATCATGGTACACTACTCTTTATTTTCCCGGAAATCTCCAGCTCATTATACTTGTTGAAATATTTAATGCTTCCGCTGCCGAAAGGATAAATTTTCACAATCTCACCTTGTAGGTTAACCGTTACATATCCCCGGCAGGTCTCCCGGTTGAAGTTACCAGACTCCAGCTTTCCGTATCGCCAGTTATTCATAAATTCCAGATACTCATAAAAAGTTACATCCCTCAGCCTTACCGTTTGCATTCCGCTGGAAAAGAATGTATCTTTCTGTGATCGCATAGTTTCGAGAGAAATATCATCCTGCAAAGTAATCTCACCCTGCAATCCGAATTCGTAAAGTTCCGGCTTAACTTCAATTTGAACTTTGCCGTTATTTTTATACTTCAGGGTTTTCAATAACTCGCTGCCTTTTTTCTTTTCAAGCATTCCGGAAAAGAAAGGAAACCATCTTGCAAGCTGGTACTTTGGATTGTGTAGCAAGTTGGAACTGGTATTTTTATTCAGTACGCCTTCTGCCTTTATAATGCCCTCATCCGGGATTCCGACACGGCTTTTAATAGCAGATGAAGTAAATAAGTATTCTATCTCCCCGAAGCCTTCCCCGGTCTGGATGTTCATAGTTTTATTCAGTTTGATTCTGGTAGCTGTAATTTCAAGAATCTGGTAAGTTCCTATATTAAGACCTCCGTTTACAATTGAGAGATTTTGGTTCACTACAATCGGGATCGTGTCCCACGCCTGCTCAAACTGTTGAATCCATAGGTAACCGCCACTGTTGAAATGTTTCAGTTTCTTAAAAACACCACGGTCCGAAAAGTTGCTTCTTTCAAGGCAATCAATCAGTATGATGTCATCATCATTATTATTGGTAGATGATGAAGTATCCAGTATGAGTTCCTGAATTTTCTTTTCATCCACAATAAGCTCGCTCTGTAGATCTAATGTTTTGCCTTTAGAAATGATCGGTGTCTGTGTTTCAAGAAAGGTATTAAAGTTCTTTATATCGTCCTGCCTTTCGGTTGAATATTTTTTCCCCCCGGTCTTTATGCTGTTGTAACAAAGTTCATTGTCGTTGGAGAAGTACGTTTCGTCCTCAACAAATTCTTTGTCGGTGAAATCATAGCTTTCAACATCTTTAAAAAAGTATTTCAGATCTTCAACTACGATTTTCCCGTTATAAACATCGTAACCAAGACCAAGCAATTTGGCAGCGCCTTTTTCAAATAAAGTCTCGAAATCAAGCTCTAATTTTGTTTGGAATAAATATTTTTCAAACACAGTACCTCTCAAAAACTGTCCGGTGCTTATATATTGATGATTGAAAATTCCGCTTGACAAAACATTACTTTCAATTCTGATTCCGTTATCAGTGATGTTTTCGCTGATCTTATCAATCGCTTCACGAAGGTTGACCATTAAAACTCTTCTCGCAGGAGGAGTGCCATTAATGCTCGCTTTAATTGAAAAGCCTGTGTTTCTAATTATAAAGGTGTCCTCTTCATCGAACACATAACCATTGTTATTTCTGATCATAATCCGGAGATGCTCATCTTTACTCAATGATGTCAGCAAGTTCGGAAAATTTGCCTTTGTCAACTTCAGTTCGCTGTTTGTAGCATTTCCAGTTGCTAACGGATGGGTGGAAATATCCAGTTCCGCCCAGTTTAATCCGTTTTCGTTTTTGTTCTCACTAGACCAAATCACCTCTTCAACTAAAATTTGATTCTGCCAGTCGTTTGGTGAGATGACAGTTTTATATCCTTTAATCAAATACATCGTAAAAGGAATAGGTGTATTATTTTGCACTCTACGGGACCGAAAAACGAGGTTTGAAATTGTGATTGTAATATCGTTATAATCAGCTTCTGCATAGAGCATTGTCCCCCATTCAGCTTTTGTAAAAGGAGGAACTGTAAGCGGAAATGAAAAAGCCATATCATTATTAGCATAGAAACTTGAATCAACCTCTACCCTGCTTCCGAAATGTTCATAATAAGTTCCAAGTTGACTGTCATCGCTTCTGCGCATTCGTGGAAAATAGGGATTGCTTGGTTTAAAATCATTGTCGTTAAAATCTGTCTCATAATAAAGCAAATCATCATTATCATAAAACCCATCGTAAAACCAAAAGCTTTCCAGGGTTCTGTCGCTTTCCTTGTAAATTCCTTTGGTGGGAACCACCGGAAGAATATCATTGTTATCAATATTTTTGGTTGAAAAGAGGTCAATTGTTTTATCTTTTCGGGCATAGAATTTATTTTGGCTTTCCCTTTTCTTTACTTCAAACTCAATGTATTTTCCGGACTTTCCATACCTATCGATATACTTATTGAAATTGATCTCATAATCTTCATTGAGAAGATCAATAACATCGTTTCCCTTCTGGATTTTCCAGATGAATATTGCCCGGGAATCGCCGCCACGTTCTTTGTAAACTTGTGTCAGAAGATCGTATGTTTGTCTGTCGTAATATTGATATATTTTAAGCTTCAGGGAATCACCCAGAATCATATTTTCTACGTTGAAAGTCTCTTCGTTTATATCTACAACGAAATCAGTATCATCAATCCCGTCCGGCGGTTGGATGGCGTATGAACCGTTTAAGATTTCACTTTCAATTATTTTTAGATGGAAAATATCATTTACACCATCCTCCAGTCTTATGTTGCTAATCTTTTGCATTTCTTACGCTGTTACTTGTTCTTCTTATTCTGTCAACTATTCTCGGCAGTTTTCCTGGCTCCTGCATGTAGACATAGCCCTCTACTTCAAATGTGTTCACCGGAGTGTATTTTCGTGCAATAGCTTCCTGCTTCTGGGCTATCTTATCGCTCAAAAGATCATAATCGATATTAACCTCATTTTTGATATTTAGCGGGTAATGTATTCTTCTCATTGCCAACCTCAAATAATCCTCACTTTGCATTTCCGGAGCTTTAAACATTTGCCCCATCATTGTTTTCGACTTTTCAGCGGTGAAAATCTTATCCCCTTCGTCCAGGTATTTTAATCGCGGACCGCCAGAACTACCGAAATCCTTAATATTCCCATGTCTATCGGTGTGGATTTCCGCTCCTCTCTCATCTGTCCAAGCAAGACCTTTCCGGGCGTAATCGGTGCCGACAAAGTATTTTGGAACCGGATCTTTTGACATGATAGTTGCTGATTGTGCAACGCCGAAAGCCAAAGCTAAAGCCGCCATGATATAAGAGGCCGGAGGAGCTTGGGTTGCTAGCGCCATAGTAGCTCCTAATGCACCATTTATCAATGCTTTTTGCGCTGCCGCCTTTTGTTCTGCTTTGGATTTCTGCGCTTCGATTTGTTTTTCTCGTTGCGCCTGCTGTTCCCGTAAAGCTCTTTGCTCATCTTCCATTGCCCGGCGGTCGGCTTCCTGCTCGGCGGTCAATTCTTCCAAACCGTTGAGCTGGTCAATACGACCCTGCAAAAACTCTATTTCCTGATCACTGTTGTCTTTGGCATATTCAAGTTGTTTATCAAGTTCGGAAATTCTTTTGTTTGTAGATTCTTCAATAAGCTGATTGGCGATATCCTGAACTGCCGCTATTCCTGCCTGAATTCCAACCTTCCATTTTTCAGCATTTTCACCATATTTCTTATTAAATTCCTCTTGGGACATCAAAATAGAATCAAATAGACCTCCTATTTTGTTGGCAATATTTTCCAGTCCCAGATCTGAAAATCCTTGCGAAAGAGTTTCTTTGAGGCCCGCCCATTTATCTTCAAAAAGTTTCAAAGATTCATCATCAATATTGATATTGATCTGAACATTTGCATTTTCAAGTTCTTTGATCTCTTTTTGAATATCTTTAAGCTTTTGCGCCTGATCTGGAGTTAATAAAGAGGTTTCAGACCCGTTGACATTAACTTTAGTAGCATTATCTTGTATTGCTTTTGCCTGATCTAAAAGTTCTTGCTTACGAAGATTATTTTTTTCTCTTTGCGCCTTTAGATCAGCGATTGATAATAGATACTCCTTTTCAGCATTGGTTAACCCCTTTTGAGCATAAATGTTTTGGACCTCATGCTCATAGGAAATATCTTTATCCGTTTCAAGTAATTTGTATTTGGTTTCAAGATCTGCTATGGCCGTTTCTGAAAACTTCAGTAAAAGCTTATTTCTTTCTTCTTGAAGATCGAGCATTTTCTCCGTTTGGGAAATTTCCAGATCCCTAGTATCCTGAAAATTCTTTTTGTTTTCTTCAAGAATAAGATTGTTTCTTCTTTCGGTTTCGGCAATAATTTTATTTGATAAGTCAATTTCAGCTTTTAACTTATCAGTTTCAGAAAGAAATTGATTATCTGAAAGATTATTTTTTTGCCGTTCAAGGGGCTTTAGAGAAATATCAGATTCTCTTTCAATCTTTTTTACATTGAGATCATTTAATTCCTTTAAAGTTTTTTCATATTCATCAACAACTTTTTTTCTTTGGGAGGCTGCAATCTTTTTCATCTGCCCGTTTTCATCGGCAGCAACGGCTATTATTTGTTTTGCATATTTTTCTGTTATAGAGAGTTTTTCTTTAAGATATTCCTCTTCAGTTATCTTACCGATTACTCTTTTATATTTCAAATCTGCCAATTCATTGTCTCTTAAAGCAATGAGACTTGCAACGGTGTCTTTTTCAGCTTTTAACCTTTCCGCTTCAGCTTTTTTTGCTGCAGCATCGGCTTTCTTAGCTTCTTTTGCGGCTCTTTCAGCTTCAAGCTGTTTTGACATATCACTTTTAAGACTGTTTATATCTACAAGCTGATCTTTACCATTAATATTTCTTACATCCCATTGTTGACCGGAGTCTCTACCTTTGGTTTTACTCTGATCAGATGTATCAAATCTCTTATTTGTAGTTTTCCAAACTCCATTGACATTTTCTCTCCAGACGTTATTGTGCAGAACAAACTTTTTTCCTTCTACTTGCGCCTTATAAGCTTCTTCTGTAAATTTTTTTCGAGAATCAGACATGGCTTGACCGAGTTTATTATAACTCATAGCCATTTGCCCGTTTGTATAGATAACCTGCCCGTTTGTTTTAATGAGATTATTCAGGAAATTTATTTGATTGTTAGTTTCAGCACTCGCTTCCTGAATAGCATTTTTACTGGCTCTTATACTTCTTACAAATCCATCTGAAGTAATGTGGCTATGCTCATATTCATCACTTACCTTTTGCAGTAACCATGAAGCGGATGCCAAAGATTGGTTATTACCTCTATTGGCATTTTCAATTCTCTTCGTAGCTTGCTCAATGGTAATCGCTCCACTCATGTACTGATCTATTGCATTTTTTGAATCAGTATTTAATGAATTGTAAAGTTGTGAGTTTTCAGTAATTACGCTTGATAAATTCCTGTAGGCTATAACCTGATCTTTTACCAACTCGGCTATTTTCTCAGCATTTTCCTGGATAATGATTTTCTGTGCATACTGCATATTAACATCCTGAATCCTTTTTGAAATTTCCTCTAAAGAAACCTTTTCTTTATCAAGTCCGTTTAAGAAAAAAGGATTTATGGAAATCATTTCATCTATAATTTCCTTTCTCTTTTGCTCATCATTCCAATTTTGTCTTAACTGTACACCTAAAATGTTTAGCTGGGTTTGTTCGTTCTTGATTGCTGAAATGGCTTCACTCGGTGTAATTGATTCCATAAGGCTTACAAAACTTCTGCTTAAAGTTCCAACAATACCATTAGCAACACCGTATCTGCTCTCAATACCATTTACAAAAATTGTCCATGCATTTGATGCTCTATTAATTGATGAATTCATGGTTTCAACCTCATCACCAATTCCAAGTTTATATTTCTTATTGAGCTGATCCGCAAATTTTGGTAATACATCTTCTGCCAGAACCTCTCCATCTTTTAGCATTTTATCCAAGGTCGCGGTGGAAACACCCATTCCATCGGCGAACAATTTAAACGCTCCAGCCATACGATCCCCGAGCTGTCCTCTCAATTCTTCGGCCTGAACCTTGCCTTTAGACATCATTTGTCCAAGAGCTTTCAAAATCCCTTGTGTTTCGTCTGTTGAAACGCCAAGCAATGATGAAGATTTGGTAACAGCGTCAAAAACCTGTTTTGCCTTTTCACCTTCGAGAATTGTTCCCTGTGCTGATGCCTGAAACTTTGTATATTGTTCAGTGAGGGAAAGAAGATCCACACCATATCTTTGTGCACTTTCCCGGAGAAATTCGTTTGCGGCCGCAATTTTATCACTATCTTGAAATACTGTTTTTTGTGCAAGATTTAAACTCTGGATTTTTTTAGCGGTTTCGTAATATTTATTTCCAAGTTCTAATATCTCCTGCCCAACCTTACGGATAAGATCTGTTGCAATGTTTGCTCCAACTAAATTTTTAAACAAATTGCTAAAACCTCCGGATCTATTTCCTCTATTGTTAATAGAATCAAGTTCCCTTTCAAGTCTTCTTGTATTTGCTGCTGCCTCAATTAATTGTCGGGACAATTCTCTTGTCCTGCGTGTGTATCTTTCTTGCGAAATACTTCCGTTCCGGAAACCATTTTCAAGACCAATTAATCGGGCCTGAATATCGCGCATATTATTTAAAGAACTGCGGTATTCATTTTTCAGCCTATTGTATGCACCAGCGTTATTTCTCGCAGCCCTTTCATTTCTTTCGGTAGCTCTTGCATTTACATCGGCAGCTCTTGCATCGGCAAGTCTTGCCTGTGCCAAATCTCTTTGAGCACGGGCAAGTTCCCTTTCGTTTCTTGCAAGCGCAGCATTGGTTTGGCCAAGTTCACGGTTTAATCTCGCAATTTGCTGAAGAGAATTTACATAATCTCTTGGCGTTCCGTTTCTCAAAGCAGTGTTTACCTCATTAATACTTTGCTGCATTTTATTGAAAGTAGGGATAGATTCCTCAACTTTACGGATGAGTTTATCAATGGCCGCTTCATTTCCATCGACATCAATTAAATTAAATTTCCCCGGCATCTTACTTACTGCTAATTTTTCTTAATTCTTCGATTTTTCTGATCACCTGATCCTGATACACTCCAAACAGATATAAAGAAGTTTTTTCCATATCTATCGCTCGTTCCAGACCCATTTCAACATTAGCGACAACCTCATACATTGTTTGCCTGCTTTCTTCCTGATTGTTCTCTTTTGAATTTTCCAGTATAGCTGAACTTTTCTCTATATCATTTTTTAGTGTTGTGATTTTCTCACCGAAAAACTGAATGTAAAAATCTACATCCTTATCCTGCGGGCATTTTATTCCAGATAGTAAAAGATTGAGAAGATTTTTACCTTTCTCCGGTTTTATTTCTTCGATGAGTTTTATATTTTTCAGAAATCCGACCAGCGTAGTAAACCGGTTGATTTCCATTTCAAAATATTTTAGGTTAGAGTATTCCCGGACCTCCGAATTTTTGTGATTGATCGATAAAATATAGTCCTGGACTATTATATCGAATCGGGACTTTGCTTCTTCTTCATTGAAATCTTCCGGTTGATCTTCGATACCTTTTATCATCAAAAAAAAATCGCCTTTCTCAACTATCCTGATGTAGTTGATTAAAGGCAATTCCATACTATCTTTATAATATTTCACCATTTTTCATTCTTCATTTACGCAGGGATGCTCTCGTACATGATAATACTCTAACTCCCCGTCGCTGTTATAAAAATTTCTTTGTGCTGCAATCGATGAAGGATTTTCTCCTTCCGGGACCAAAGCGGTTTCTAATCCGGTATCTTTGATGATATAAATAAAGAACCGGCCATCTTTAACCCTTTGCTTTATCCTTTCGCACTCTGTGGCTGTGACAGGTTTGCTGCAATTACACATTTATTGATGCTTTAAGTTTTTCAAAATTTCTTTCTGCAATTTCCTTCAAAGCTTTTCGGTATTGTTCATCGGTAATACCGAGGATCTGTTCTTTCGGTTTGATCTTGTAGATTCTATTCATTACGGTCGGATTGTAATTTGAAACAAACTCTAATCTACTACCACGGACAAAAGATTTTATTGAGCCGTAAAACAAACCATCATACTCCTTGTTCCACCAGTGCTTTAAATCCCAAAAACCTCTGTTCTTTGGGTTTGCGCTCAATTTGTAATCTCTATACAATCTTCTGCCATCATTAAATAAAACAGAATATGGGGGCATATTACCCCCATAGCTGTCTTTACCATGTAGTAAGTTATCTCTGTTTATGGCTTCAAAATCAAATTTCTCCACTTCCTTGTGGAGCATCGTTTTCGCTTCTCTTTTCGCTTTTTTCAGCCTTTTTAGCATTTCGTAAGGGTCTATCAGATCCATAATGTCCCGCAATTTGAGATTCGATTTCTTTTTTATGGTTCCCATTGAAATGCTTTGAAGAAATTTTCTCCACAGCATCCTCTAAACTTTTGTAGTTTTTTGGGTTACCATAAAAGCGAATTTGATTAATTAGAACTTCCATACTTAATCTACTGTAATGATTTCACTTTCTCCATAATAGTACGCTGTTCCTACCTGGATTGTAGTATTCCCTAATGCATCCATAGTAATAATCTGCAAAGAATCACCACTTGCATAATCTGTAACGAGGGTCAATGTGTATAATTTGGTAACAGGATCATAAGTATATGACGTTACCGGAGATAAAACCCCACTCATATAAGCACCAAATTTATTTGCACCTGTAATTTCTACATTTGAGTTATGGCAAGCTTGTTTTATAGAAACTACAACCTGATCATTGGTGCCGGCAACAACTTGTGCAAATTCAATTTTCAGCCCTGTTGTAAGAGTTACCTCTCTGAAATCAATTTCCGTGGATTCTATGTTTGCGGATTCACGCTGCCATGAGTTGGTTGCAATGTACTTCAATTGAATACCCAACCCGGAACCAGCCATATCCCCACCTGTTTGAACTCTGTAGAGTTTTTCAAGAAAGGTAGCCTGATAAAGACCATAAGCTCCGTTTTTCTTTCTTTTTACGATAATGGTACCATCCTCCATTACAAGTCCTACACCATAACCTTTGAGATTATATAGTTTTGAGATTACATTTTGAAAACATACTCCCTGATTCCACATTAGATTCCACCCTTTGATACCTCCGCCAACGAAAATATCTTCCTGAAAAGTATTTGCAGCATATTGGGTGTCCTTGTCAGCATCTTGAATATCATCGTGAATCGGGAAAAACATCAATTTTCCAGCTTTTATATAATCGGAGATTTGAGCTAAAGTGGTTGACTTTGAAAATTCAACATCCATAGTACCAATAAAGAAGTTCACAACTTTTTTATTGCCACAATATAGCCCTCCTAATGGTATTTTTTTTAGTGTTACATCACATGAATTTTCTATAAATGACATATTAATTACAATTTATTAATTCGTTAATTTTTTCAGGATCAATACACTTTGTAGTGATCTCAATTTTCATTTGAAAGTATAATACATCGAGTAGATAAACGTATTTGCTATTGGTGCCTGCTTCATTATCAACCCTTGCATTATCAGACACATTCTGATTGAACAAATAAGAACTTACTTCATTTAGGGATACTGCAGAGTCTTTTCTCAGATATTCCAAGAAATTGTTAGCAATTTCAGCTAACTTCACTTCAGTTGTTTTAGCTCTGGTAAGATTTGACACTGAGTTAATTGTATCAACTCCAAAAAACATTTCAACCTTTCCGCATATTCTACCATTGGGTAACATTTCAATTCCTTTTGGATAATGAAACCACAAGATGGGATAAACTCTTCCGGTGGTATTTTTCACCTTATTTCCAGTTGCATCATATTCCCAACCGGTTTTAAAAGCATTTTCCTCTTTTCTTTTTCGGATAATATGTTGGTTAAACTCTTTCTCATCACCTCCATAGCCGTAATTAAGAGTTGTTCCCGGAAAAACACCGGAAGGGTCGAAATCTTTAATTACAGCAAGAGTGTAGAGATTGTATGGTAAAAATTGACTCAGCATATCAGATACTCCAATAGTTTTTTGTTACATCTTTACAGGTAAAATCTTTGTTCGGGTACCAATTTGGAAACAAATCAGAATGATCTCGAAGGAAAGTAAATAATGAAACTTTGCTTCCTTTTGAGCAATGTTTTGTCTTCGTAACGAAACTATTCCATGAAGTTTGTTCCTTCACAATGCTACTGCTTGGTACCGTGTTTTTTGCTTTTACAATGGTTTCTCCGGTAATAGTGGTACTGCTTCGTAATTCTATAAGAAAGAAATAAAAAACATAGTCAATAATCAAAGAAGTGTAAAATCCCCTACCGTTTGGGAATTTATAATCCCGATAAACATTTTCACACAAAAGACCTTCCCAATGTTTATCACAATTTCCTTCGTTACATCCACAATTACAACCACCGAAATTTAAACCTATTGTATTGGGCAAATTATTATCATGTTGGTATTTATGCCCATAAACAAGCCATTTCCACCTGTCTTCTGCATTATCTTTCACTATAAACCTTTCCTCATTCGCATCAAACTCTAAATTTGCTTTAAGATCATCATATAGACATTCGCCTAAAATGTTTGATAAACATTCGGATTCTTTTTCTATCAAAAGCTGGTAGAAATCATCATGCTGACATAATGCAGCAATATCCGGTACCTGGCGACTGTACAAATTAAAGTCTGATGCTACGAGTAAGTTGGCCATCATTATTTCTTAATTTCGGTTGCTTTTTTTCTCATTTCGGAATAAGGATCATCTTCTGATCCTTTCACGAATTTTCCCGGATATTTAGCGGACAATGATTCAAATAAAAATTCGCCCATTGTGTAAGCTCTACCTACAACATAATCACCGATATTTTCCGTTACTGTTACAGAAAGTCTTTTTGTTGCATTAAAAGATTTTTCTTCTTTTGCAGCCTTTTCTGTAAAATCCTGTACGGCTGTTTTGTCGGTGTTTTTTGGTTCTTTTGCTACCTTGTCCTTTATCTCCGGTGCAACTGGTTGATCTACTTCTGTTTCTTTACTTGTATTTGCCATTTTTTATTGATTAAAGAGTTAATGATGCTTTTACGTTAGTGAATAAATCTTCTACAATTGTTAAGGCTCTATTTTCAGGCAGATATGCGATGTAGTACATCACAAGTTCCGAAGTCCAGATATTTCTGTCGATACCGGCATTTGCTTCCGGAGTATTACCCATTGCATCGTAGTAATCAAGTTCTCCGTTAATTCCTACTCTTAATTCAGAGAAATCTCCTAATTGGAATTTATCATAAGAAAGCGATTCATCTAATTCGTATTGAATTTTAAAACCTGCGAAATTTAAATAAGATGCTCCGTTTTCAGTTGTTACCATGGCCACAGAATTCCCGTTTTGATGGTTGTAGTTACCGGTAGTGTCTTTATTGGTAACAAGATCAAACCAGGTAACCTCATTAAACCTGATTAAACGAGGCATTACTCCGTTCAATCTCTTGTAAGATGCAATAGCTGCAGCGATGCAATCATATTTGTTTGGATTGGCAAGAGGTGTGATGTTCGGTACAGGTGTATATGGAACTGCAACCTCTGTGATTTTTTCAAGAACTCTTTTTGGAAGATTCTCATCAAGCAATCTCGCAATTTTCTGTCTGATTCTATTTGCAATTGCCGGAAACCATTTTCTTAGGAAAGTGGTTGTTCTCCACAGTATTGCAACATGGCTGATATCTTCAGTTTGAACAGATCCGCTGTATCTAGCGTACGGCTTCAATTCACATTCCTCTAAAACTCTGAAGTCTGCAACCACATCATCATTCCACATTTTAACCTGTACACCTCTTAAATCTTCAAGTGTAACATGATCCATAATCATTGATACAGGTCTTGGCTTCTCGAAATAACCTACGAAGTAAGCAAACAATGATTTAAATCCTTCACCTAATGAAGTAGTACCGCTTGCAGGATAAGTTGTTCCGTCAACATCATTAACGGAAATCGTATCTAAACTATCAAAAGCTTTGATGACTACTCCCGGTTTTCCACCCTTTAAAGTTTTAAATTCTACTTCCTTGTAGCCTTTTTCTTCTTCATCTCCCAGACTCAACCCTTTATAACCGTGATTCTTGAAAACCTCAGCTACTTTACCTATGAATCCTTTTAATGCGCCTTTAGCTGGAGTGTTGGAAAGTGACTGTTGTACTAAAGCTTTTAAGTTTTCCTCAGCTTTATCAACCAATTCTTTGATTGTCGCAGCATCTTTTTCTTCAGCTTTTCCTAAAGTTTCTTTAAGGCTTATTAAATCCTGCTCCTGCTTTTCGATTTGGGATTCTATGGTACCCAAATATTCATTCTGTAACTCGGCTTGTTTTTCAGCTTCTAAAGCCTTAAACGCTTCCTCAGTTATCCCTTTCTTTTCTAAAAATTTTTTAAACATTTTCTAAATTTTTACGAATACATTAAACTTCTTTTCTGTTTGAGGAGTGCTTTCACGCGGCTCATCTTCATTTTTATGTTTATGAGTGGGTTCCCCCGGCTCACTTTTTTCGTTTGGCACCGTCATGGTGATTCTGTTGCTTGCTTTTAGTACTGGACTCAAGTGATCTAATTTGGCTTCTGAAATAGCGAAGAATAATCCATCTTCTTCCGCTTCATCCTGATTACCAAGTTTACGTATGTACTTATCCCAAGTTGCGTTATAATCTGCAAAATCAGGACTGTCAGATTTCATAGCGATCTGGTATTTTTGATAAATCATTCCAACACTATATTGGTCAACTTTGTTCTCCAAAACCAAATCGTAAAGCTTAGGATGGTCTTTTTGACGGTAGACTGCATTAGCCCACAAAACTCTCGTTTTCCCTTCCTTGTTTACACCCAGATCATACCAGTAAACGTCTTTCTCTTTTACTAATTCGAGATATCCGGCAATTGCATTGAAAGTTTTGTCATGATCTGCGATAAAAAATGTTTTTGAGAAATCTCCGTTTGTATCGGAAATTGATTTTTTAAAGGTATTTCCCACATGAACATCCTGATGACTGTCATACCAATAGTAAGTATTTCCGATCACCCCTCTTTTGACAATTCCGCTTTCCAGATCATCAACATTTCTTGTTATCAATGCTTTTTCAGTTGAAAATTCTTCGGTTGAAAATTTTTTGAAACGCTCTTCGATTTGTAGCAATGAAAAATCTTTATATCTATTCTCAATGGTATTGGTAAACTTAACTGGCATTTCAGCGGTCCTGGCCTTCAATATTTCAACCTCAACAGTTTCACGGTTACCGGTTTTCAGAATAAACTCCTGAAGATCTTTTTTATCCCGTAATAACCCTTCTTTTAAAACGATTTGCTTTTTCATTTTCTCACAACTTTTTTATCCTTAAGCTCCCGATCTTTTTTGTCTTTCGCTGTTTTTGCAATGTGTTCCAGATAAGTAGATTTTTCTTTCTCACTCATTCCCTTCATTGCATTTTGATCTACTTTAATGTTCATGGTCTTCTGAATTTTCGTATTCCCAATTTTTTACAATATTGTCCTTGAAGTTATTAAACTGGCTTTGTGAAATCTCACCGTTGGAGAGCATCGTCCTCAATTCTGCCAGTTTTGCAGATTGATACTGTAATTCGATCTGTCTTTTCTCTACATTCATCTTTTCATCTTCATGTTTCTGTTTTTTGTAGAAACTCATTTTTGAAAAGTCAAATTTTACTTTTTTGCCCTGTTTATCATACCCGTAAAATTGCTCAAATGAACGTGCTAAATTTGAAGACAATGGCACAATTAACGAATCGTACCATTCTTTTATTTCGTTGGAATAATTGTCATATTTTGCCTGTGTTCTATAAGCATTAGGAAGCTGGAATAAATCAAATATCTTTTCTTCGCTTTCCTTTTTATCCTTACTTAAATCCTGCTCATTTATAGACTGCATGAGATTTACTGCATCCAAACCGACTTCAGAGACCAGAATGTTTCTGACATTTGAATTGAGTTTGCTTTCAATAACATCCTTATGTGTAACGTGACCATTTATAGAATTTATTGGGTCTGTGAGATTTTTACCAGTGAAACCGTTAGCGTTATTTTCAGGCCTTTTCGGACTTACAATAATGTTACCGAAAAGGGACTGGAACCATCTTATAATATCATCTGCTCTTTGGATATGTTCGATATCCTGTGCAACCGCCCAGAGCCTACTTTTACCTTTAATTGGGTTTTCAGGATCTGAATTATCATAGAAAGGAATTAGGAATTTAAATTCGGTAGTTCCGTTGAAAAGGGAATTGCTGTACGAAACCTTAGCCGGCTTATTGCCTTTTAGAACCTGATCAGAAAATTCTGTGGCAACATCATCCGGATTGAGTAGCCAAAACTCTGTTTTGTCGTTTAAATATTTTGCTGCTATGGTTCGGAAGATTTTTTCGCCGCTTTCCATACCATAGATATCAGAAACAGTTTGTTTGGCGATTTCCTGCGGAAGAATGAAGCAATAGCCTCCAGCGTAATAAAATCTTGCAAATTGCTTATAAAACTCTTCCCGGGTCTGGAATTCATTTGGATTGTTGAGTACTCTGGCTAAAGGATCATTTTCAAGTATTTTTCCATTGGAATCTTCAACATAAATAATTCCTGAATTAAGAGCCTGCCCTATTCTTTCAACAGAAATATTGATAGCAGTAATTTTATAAGAAAGTTCAACGGCATTATCTTCCTTCAACTTATTAACGCAGCTATGTTGGTTAAATCTATCATATAGGCCGTACAAATAGTCTTTTTTGGAAAAACGTTCGTTGATCACAGTAGTATTGTTTTCTACTCCTATGATTCGCTTAAACCACTTACCATTTAAAAACTCCGTGAATCTATTTGCCATCTGCATTTACTACAGAACAAAAATATTTTACAAGTTTTTAAACTTTCGTTAGGAAAAATAAAAAATCCCCGACAATTTGCCGGGGAAACTATGGTTATGTTTCACAATAAAAGATCTACTTTGATTGTATTGATTTATACATATCATTTAGAATAAAATATTCTAAGCTTAGAAAGTAAAAATGGTAAGCATCATATTTCTCATATCTGTTTTTATTTATTTGAAGATATGTGTCATTTCCAACATCAAATCCTTTTTCGCCTACATAATTCAAATCTAAAACACTAAGCTTTTTAATCATACTCATGTAATCATTTATATCATAAACTGTATAAGATTTTAAAATTATAATATTATTTTTTATCCATACAGATATTGAACAATCATCAAGTATATATAAATAGGAGTAATACCCTAATTTATCATTATAATTCACAACAGGTTCTTCTTCCGTAATTATATCACGTGAAAATTTTTCTCCAATCACAAACTTATCAATATAATTACGCAAAGGATATGATAAACTATTATTTTCTGTATAAGATTCTGAATAGTCTTTCAAAAATGCCTGTTCAGATATTTTTTTCTTTTGAGAAAAAAATGCAACTGATTCTAAAAATAGAACTAAGAATAAGAGTCTTTTCATGGTTGTAATTTTCTCAAAGAAAATAAAAAATCATAATACAATACAAAACTTGATAATAGAAATTTATTTTTTTCTAATTCCAAGCCATTCACCAGTCTGCGGATCATAAAAATGAGCATAGTCGGGACCTGGTTCTAACATTTCAAGAGGATCACATTCAAGTGCGATTGCTAACCTTTCCAATGTTTCTAAAGGAGGTTTTCTAAATCCCGATCTATAATAATTTATCTGCTGTGGACTCAAACCAGTCAATTCTGCGAGTTTAACATTTTTAAAGTCTTTTTTAGTCTGAATTTCAATTAGTCTTAATTTCATATTACAAATATACATATAAAACATATTACACACTAAAGCTTTATATATTAAAACAATTTGTTTTATTTATAACAATTCCAAATTAACAAATAGGAATAAAACTATTTGTTTTATAAAACTATTTGTTTTATATTTGTATCAACAAAACGAAATAATAAAACATAAACGATATGAAAAATGTTACTGTCACAAAATTAGAAAGAGTAGAAAATGAAGATTTGGAATTCTTATCAATGGGTGTAATTGCCTTCCAGCTGGTGAAATTTTCATATAATTTCTATGGATCCGAAACCGTTTCAATTTTAGATACTAAAATAATGAAAGATGGTAGACAAATTATTATTGATGGCGATGGTTTTGTTCCCGCAGGTACTGAAATACAAAACGCTTTTAAACTCTAATAAATAATAAACCTAAGCAAGTTATAAAAAGGCTTTCTAAAACACACAAATATGAAAAGAATATCAAAAGAAAGAGCAGAAAAAATAGCAAGAAACATTAACGCAATGGATACGAACTATCACAGATCAGATGATAGAAGATCATGGAAGTTCTGGAACAACCTGGAGAAAGTTATAAAAAGAAAATTATCCGAACTCTCTAACGATGATATTGAAGCCATAAGACCACTATTGAAACCAACTGAAGCAAAATTCTTTAACTTAATCTAAAACCTTACAAATATGAAAACAATTTTATCTACCATTATGAAAAACGCTTGGAAATTCTTTAGAACAACCGGAGAATCCTTTGCGGAATGCTTAAAGAAGGCTTGGAACCTCTACCGTCTTGTAGAGCGCATGAAATCCGGAATTGTGAAGTTTTACTTTCAGAAAGTTGACGGCAGCATTCGTGAAGCTTGGGGAACTTTGTCACCGGACGTGATCCCCGCAACCGAGCCAACCGAAAACAACCGCAAACAAAATGAAACAGTGCAAGTTTATTACGATACTGAAGCGCAATCCTTCAGGTCTTTTAAAAAATTAAACTTTGTAAAAGTTGCATAATTATTAAACCTAAGCATGTTGTAAAAAGGCTTTACGGATTCCCGTAATTTTCAAATCATACAAATAAATAATTTTAAAAAAAACAACAAATGATTTTAGACATTTTCCTATTGGCAATGATTGCCGTTCTTATTACCTGGAACATCTACGATAATATTAAGTCCAAAAAGCTTCTCGAAAAACATATCAGACACATTGACGAACAGGCAGAATATATTCGGGAACTGGAAAAACTCCGGGATGACATTCAAAAAGTTTTAAGACAAAATAATCCTCTGCATTAACCTGCAGAGGATTTTTTATTTCATCTTTTGTTTTGCCAGATCTAAAAAAGCATTTAACTCAACATGATATTTTGTAAATAATGCAAAGTCTGCAGGTTCAAATGGGTTCGGCTTTTTTTGAATTTTATAAACAGATAATCCGTCATATTTTTTATATAAAATAGCTAACATTTCAATGTACTTTTCAACATCCGATAGCATTTCATCATTGCACTTTCCTTCAACATGGAGCATTTTAATAAATCCGTGTAATTCGACAGCTTTTAACCTGCTTTCTTTTTTTAAAATGTTATGAATTACTTTAGCCTGAATACTTTCCATAACGCAAAATTATTCATTTTTTTATATTTTAAATACATCTTTAACATCGTCAACGGCTTACCCATACCGTTTTTTAATTGCTCACAGACTTCCGGATAAATCAAAAAGCCATTTTTCTTGACTTTGAAAATTGACAAATACAATCCGTCCGGCCGCCGTTCAAATTCATGGTTTTTGATAAGATCATTAAGGAACTCATCAACTTTAACATTGTATTTTAATTCGTCGTACTTCTTGGCGAAATTTAAAAACTTACTGTACACTTTATTCATTTTTTTTGGCTTTTTCGGTTAATTCTCTCAATGTTTGCAGCTCTTCATCTGAAAGTTTGGAATAGTCGAATTCAGCTGTTTTGCCTGTCTGTTCTATCTCCTGCTTATCTCTCCATCTTGTAGGCTGACGGTTCTTTAGCCAAAAAATTGCACTTGTAGGATCTGGAGGATATATCTTTTTTACTGGTACCCTTTCAATATCACCTCCTACAATTTTTATTTCTTCAGAATCATGCTCAAAGCCCAATGCCCTTTGATAAAGCCTATCAGCCACATTTGCATCCGCAACCTGCTTTCCTTTTTTTATGGACTCAAAAAACAAAGGAAATTCGATCTTCCAATTGTTGATTGTTGTTTCAGTAACTTCAAAAAAATCAGCAATATCTTTATCGGTTGAACCAAGTAAGCAAAGTTTATACACTTGCTCATTATATTCTTCTTTATACTTTGATGGTGCGCCTCCCGAATTCTTTTCTTTCTTCATGATATATCTGTTTCTTGAATTTCTTTGTAAATGATTAAAAACACGCAAGAGTTAATCTCCTGCCCATACAACTTTTGTGGTATCATTTCAATTATGGTTTCGATTGCTGTTCTATCAGCCCAAAGGTTAAATTCTGTCTCAAAATCTGAAATTTTGCATGTGATTGATTTGCATTTTATTTGTGTTGTTGCTGCCATGTTTAATTTTTATGTTGAACATTAAAACTCACTTCCGTTACCAAGAACGGGTATTGAGCCTGTAGAAAGTCTAATGCATACGTTACCACGTCCTCAATACCATCATCCATATTTTTATGAGGGTTAAAAGGGAACTGCTCTAAATGCTTCATAGCTTCATGATATTCCGGATTAGTATGATCCTCAAACCAGTGCAGAAATTTAAATATGTGTCGAACGGATTTTATTCTTTCCAATTTGTTGTGAGATTGATACCTTGCCTTTAAGTTGAAAACTCGGTGTGTTAAATCGTTGTCGATGTAAGATTGGTTATTATTGCTTTCAACAAAGTTTTGTGAGGTTTTGTAATCTTTAGTTTTTTGAACCAAAATGGGATCATTGTCGTGTAAGCTGTTTTTATTGTAAATGACATCCACAACATAAGGAATACCCTGCTTTATACCTAAGCATAAAAATGAATAAGAATCCTCTCCTGTGTCTTTAAGATCGGTAAATGAGAAAGTAGCTTCATAGTTGTTATTCTCAACTATTTTAGTGCTGGTTCTGGTACATCCACCGAAATACATGAGATCTTCGCTTGTAGGAATTGCCTTTTGGAGAAATTGCGGATCAAACTTATTTCCCGCTTTTCTTTTCTCGTTAACCAATACGGCATTATTCATCCTGATGGGGTCGAAAAGTCCATTAAGATAAAATTCTGCAAGTTCCTTCGGTCTTACATCATCTGTAAGCATCGCCGGAAGTATAATATCCTCGTATTGATTTTCCGAAAACTTTGGCTCTTCGTAATATTTACCGTGGAAAAGATAATCTGTAGCATCCGCCATCCCTAACCGCTGCATACAGTTGATAAGAATGTATGAAGTCTTTGATTTTACTCTGGTTAGATATGCATCTATTCCGGAATTTGTAGCCTTGAGTTCTCCGGGATTTACCAGGTCCGTAAATGCTTGGATATCGTCAAAAATTATAATGTTAAAGTGTTTCCCAGTATTTTCCTTTGACAAAGTTGTATAAGTGTGCCTTTGGCCTCCTTTAGAGGTTTTTATCACCGTTCTGGTGCTATCTTTTGCCAAAATGTTTCCATGAATATCAATGAATGATTGTGAGCGTAGAATATCATTGGTTTTATCAGCAAAAGCTTCAGCGTTCTTCGAGGCTCTGGTAGCGACCAAAATGAACAGTGTAGGATCTACCACACCAATAGCCCATGCGGTGAACATTCTTGATATTATGGTAGATTTTGTAGTTCCGGGAGAAATATTCAGGTTAACATGCCGGCACTCATATAATAATTCTGTGTATTTGGACTTAATAAATCCCTCAGTTTCTAAAAGCTCATTAAATGGTGTATTTTCTTTTTGCGAAAGAACTTCGTTAATGGTTTCTTCACGTAAGTATTTTTTTATTCTTTCCAGATCCGGAATGTTAGAGTATAAAAGCTCTTCAAATGCCTGAAGTTTCAAAAGCGAAAAAACTTTCTGCTGCAGTTTATCACAGATATATTTTATATGCCAATTGTAAATAAATTGAGCGTAACCAGGTTCAATTACATGAAGAAAGTATTTGAAGAACTTAAAAAAACTCCTCTTATGTTCTTCCTTCGTCAATGCTTTTTCATCAATCATCATATTGCCCTGCATTTTACATTGTAATGAACGCAACTTTTTGAAACATTAAAAGCTAAAGCTATCTCTTCAAGTTTTAATCCTTGATCTCTGTATTCTCTAATCTTTAATATTTTTTCAAGGTCAAGTTTAGCCTTTGGATTATTAACGATTCTCTTACCGAAATATAAATTTGAAACATGCCCGTTTTTATAGTTACAGTCTTTCAAGTATACCTTCTTATTTTCTTCATCATTTTGAAGGAAAATATTTGCAGTAAGGATATAATCTGTAAAATAATGACTTCTACCTCTTCGGTCATTTAATCTTACAACAAGTCTATTTCCGTAATCGTATTTATGAAGAATTCTATCTCCCTTATGTGTGTCAAGAATTCTGGAATAATTGGAAATGTAATATCTGTTTTCAAATCCAGGTATAATCTTCCATTCTTCACCCGGTAGATCTTGCAAACTTTGATTTAATCCAACTTCATTTTCCATCATCAATTAGTCTATTTTATTCGGCTATATAAATTTTTGTTGGTGTTTTAAGTCTATTACATTTCCCATCATGTGTAAGCCACGATTCAGCATCTTCAGTATTTGGTTTTTTTTCGCACTTTACAGCATAATGAATTTGACACCCGGCAATGATAATGTACTTTTCTTCACTGCCTACTTTCGCAAACCAGTTTGAAGAGTTTCTGTTTGTTTTAATTCCAAGTAAATCATCGTCTATAATTTCCACATTACCCCAAGCTGCTTTATATTCCTTCCCATCTGGAGCAAAAAACCAATTGTCTGTTGTTATTAAGTATTTTTCCTTCATATTTCTAACTATTGCCATCACCAATAGGATTTGTATTAGAATTAAATTTTTCGCAATATTGTTTTGCTTTTTCTAAGTAATTAATCAGCTCTTGTATATCGTCTACATCATCAAACGAGAAAAAGTACTTCTCTCCCGATTTTTCCAAATCAATACCAACCTCTCGTTTTTCTCTGAAAGGTTCTATATAGTTCGTTTTCACAATACTTATTTCCATTGTGGTATCTTCAGAACCTTTGAGCCTATAAATTGTATTTTCCATTACTCCTTAAATTAAAAAACCCGCTACTTATTTGAGCAGCGGGAAGAAACACTTAAAATAATAAATATGAAAAAAAATCCCTCTGCATTTTAATAGGGCCAGAAATAAGCATGTAATGCAAAGTTCCAATCCCTATTTATACATCTTAAAGCGATAGCTTTCCTATCAGCATCATTCGCAAGCATCTTCCCTGAGCATGAATGAAGCACCTCAGCATTTAGAAAACTTCTTTTGTTTTTAATTTGGAGTGGATACCTAATTTTAAAACAATATTGAAACACAAGATTACTCTCTGTGTGGAAAAGGATGGATTCGAACCACCGACCTTGACGTTTGCACCGTCATGCTCTCTAACCCCTGAGCTACTTTCCCGTGTGCCCTTCTTTCCGAGCTGCCAGATTCTTATGAAGGAATTATCTTTTCCTTGTGTTTAACTACGAATTGAAAGGCTCGTTAAAAACACCTAAACATAACCTTGTGGGAAAAACAGGAGTCGAACCTGCATAAGACAATCATTTTACTTTTCCTTTAAATAAAAGTACTACTTCAAATGTTCCGGCTAATATTATGTGTCTTTTACCCGCGAAGCGTCTACCAATTCCGCCATTTTCCCAGCTACCGGCCTTTTCCCGGTGGTCAACCTCAGTTGCATAAGGATTTTATAAAAAAATACAAATGAAATCTACATCTCTACTCCAGCAATTGCGGAAGCAATTCTTTCAGCTAAATCAAAATCATCTGTATCAAGATGTACCCTTACTCCGTCCATATTAGGATCTTCAAAGTCTTCTTCTTTTACCCAGACAAAAAATCCCGGTAAAGGAGAAACAGCGACAACCAAATCATTCCTTTCATTAATTTTCTTCACGTAATTAATAACTACATTTTCTTGATTGTCTAAAACAAAGCCTCTGCTTTCTAAAAATTCTTTTGTTATTTCCATTTTAAAATATTTACAAAAAACCAAGCACCCACCTTCATCAATCAACTCACAACCCCGACTGCTTCATCACCTGTGCTTGGGAATTATCAACTCCATACACCTACTTACATCTTATCCATCTGCATTACAGTAAAGTTACGGAAAAATATATTTTATTCAAACAAATATTTTAGATTAATAAAACATTTTTTTTTAGAATAAGCTAACTTTTAAAATTTGTAAAATTTTATATTATATTCTTGTAGCCTGGACAACGAATTTCTAGAACTTTTTTAAGTTCTTTTCTTAAAAGCTTACTGAATATTATAATCTTCATTGTTTAGGATTAAAAGTTCTTGTTTTACTTCGTTCCAGTATACATATTTGGGATTTAAGTTTCCTAAATACATCGGAATATCTTGGATTACCTCATTCACAGTAACCAGAGCGTTACATTTAGCTAACATGCTGGCATCTTCATTGTTCTGAATTAATGAATCTGGTATTGATTCCAAATGCTTAACAAATAAATCTTTTGCTTTATCTTTCGGTATAAGTTGTTTCATAGATTTTTCTCTTTTTAACTCCCAGATCGTAAGACGGGGAAAATTGCTAACCAGCCAGTAAGATTTTAATCAGGAATTATTGCCCAAAACATAACTCCTTCAATGATATGTTCATTTTTAAATGTATAGAAGTCACAGAAGTAGGCTCCGTCGATAAAACCTTGATAACATACAGCTATATGATGATTACCCTTAAAATCTCTTACAATAAGTTCATTTGATTTCTTTCCATCCCAAGAACCTGTTTGAGTACATATAGGCTTTTCTTTTTCTATATAGATCCATTTAAATTCTATCATTTTTATAATTTAATATTCGTTTTAATCTGTACAGAAACCTGCTTGGCAGCCTGATCCTGTTCCGAAGTTAAAGTCTAATTGAATTCCTAATTTTGAAATTGATAACATGCTGCTATCTTCTTTAAAAGTATGACCATATAAATCTTCTTGTATTGCTGACCAGTACATTATTTCAGGATTGGCATCAAAATTTTTTCTTAATTGTTGAGAATCTTTCCAGAAGCAGTTTTGACAATTTGAATCTGGGGCAAATTGGATAAGATCTTTTTTGATAAATGGCTCCCAGAAATCTTTAATTTGTTTGTGAAATATCTTGTTTTCTATTAACACAAACTCTCCAATTCTCCAAATGATTTCTTTCCATCTATGAATCCAGGTAATTGATTTGGGACGAAACTGGCAGTGAGTTGCATATCTCCATATATCTGTAAACTTTTCCATTCTTTCCATTTCATCATATCTATACCCAACCCTCATTTTAACAGGTAATGAATGATACATAAGAAGAAAATTAAATATAGGTTCCATCTTCATTATTGTAGTACAAAATCTCTTTGCAATATTGGGAATGGCTTGTTTTATTGCTAACATTTGCTCCCATCCCATACCACGAAGCCAAATTATTTCTCTGCCAATTAATTGTTCAAGGTCAAACATTGTTTTAAGAATCATGGGATCTTCAGAAGTAGCAACAAACTCATTTTGGTGTTTACAGTACTTCTGAAGCCGATCATTAGCCATCTGTACAAGCTTTTTATCTAACTTTCTACCGGCATTATGTGAATCTATGCAAACAAGACTGAAAATTTCCAAGTCTGCAGGATAATGAAATGCTAAATAACTACTCGTTTGACCTCCGGATAAGGAATTCACTGTTTTCATTTAAGCAGCTTTTCTAATTTCAAATATTAAAGTTTTTCCAGGATTGAAGGTGCGGGATTCTGCTTGCTTCCAGTTCTCATTTTCAACTAATAAATCTATTGTTCCTACTCCCAAACCTTCTATAATTTCTGGCTCCTCTTTTCCAAAAGGATTCTCTGCCCAATAATAGCCTTTAGCTTCTACCGATGAAATGAAAGATTCTAAGGCAGAAGGACATGCATCATTAAATCCGTGTTCATCCATTTTATTTTCAATTTCATTATATGAAATATATCCTTTTCCTTCACAACAATCACATTCTAAACCATTAGGCATTTTATGATTTGGATCGAAGCCACAACAAGGACATCTTGACTCATTAGCTCCCAAAAAACTAATAGGACTGCCAAAGCCAATAAAACCGTGGTCAGGATTAGTACATGTTTCCTTACCGTCTCCTCCGCAAAGAAAACAAGAAATATTTACTAATTCTTTCGCTATTTCCTCCGTCAACTCATCACCGTTACAGATAAACTTTAATGTACCAAGTCCTACAATTGAATAGCTCACAAATGTATCTTCGTCTTTGTAAAGATGTAATGTTATTGATTGATCACCCGCAACATTATTTATTACTTCTATTTTTAACGGATTAAAATTTCGTTCAACTATAAGAATCCTTTTCTGTAATTCTAATTCTAAATTTTTCATAAACGTTGAAATATTATATTAACTTTTATACAATTCCAACCGTACTTTTTTACTTCTTTCCATGTCATATCCCCTCCTCTTAAAAATTCATCTATGCACATTTTTCTTTGAGGTTGAACCGTATTTGGAAGAATTTCTCCACTATCCTTTTGAATTACATAGTAGTTTTTAAATCTGTTTTTCATATCGCTTCATTATTTTCAAATTCTTCAGCATCTTCTAAAAAATCAAAAAGTGTTGGCATGTTAATTTTATCCTCAGCAGCTCGACAATATCCAACACCATCAAAGAAATATCCGGAATTCAGCTCTATTCCATAACCGTAGCGTTTTTTAAGAATGGCACGATAAGGAACCGTACCCAGTCCGGAAAATGGGTCAAAAACAATATCACCCTCATTGCTCATCTGATCAATTACCCTATCAACAATATCAAATTGTAGTGGGCAAAGGTGCATTTCTTTACCTTTTGACCATTGAGAACCGTTTAGTGTAAGCATTCTGGTGACATCAGTCCAAACGTCCTCAGACCAACTTTGCGGCTGCAGAAGCATAAAGGAAGTTGGAAGTTTTCCTTTAAGATCAAGAGTTTCTGCGATTTTTACAGTATGCTCAAAATTGTAAACTGTTTCAAGTGAAAACCTTTTATATTCTTGAAAAATAGTTTTATGATCAAGTTTTGCAAGTTCTTCCGGCTTTATGCATCTGTTTCCAGAACTCCGGGTAAATCCGTGGGCATCCATCTGCCATCTTGCTCTTGAATATCTGTTAATTTGTTTTGGCTCAACTTTCTTTTTACAATTGTGACAAACGTATGTGCCAAATTTATCTGGTATCTGGTTGTTTTCTTCGAGCCTGATATTACATTCTGGACACGCTACATAATCAACTTTTGATTTTACTACCGGAATATCTGCATATGCATTTGTTCTATCTGTCGCCGGCTTTCTGAAGATTAAAAGATATTCTGGCATCCCCACACCCATTTTTGAGCCGTCTTTACACTGTTCTGTCCACCCTAAACGGTAAGTCTGATTATTTTCACGAACAACATCTGTAACAATAGTTTTCATACCCATATAGGCAAAGCCGTGCTTCATATAATGCTGGATGCAGTCCAAATGAAATGGATAAACTGTTTGACATCCCATACCGGAAAGCCCCATTGGAACAATCCTGTCTTTTACATGGATTACGGCCAATCTTCCAGGTATTAGCTTTTCGTACAGCGTTGGAGTTAAGTAATCCATTTGCCGGAAGAATTCCTCGTTGCTTTCCGAATGCCCAAAATCAGAGTAATTCGGGGAATATTCGTATTGTGTGGAAAACGGAATAGACGTTAAAATTAATCCTACAGAATTATCTTTTAAATTTTTTGATTCCGGAACATTATCGTTATTAACCAAAGTAAAATACTTTCCAGTAACCTCAACTCTTTCAACTCCAATTTTTCGTGTGAGGTGTTGTGCCATTTCAACGTGAGAAAGGCCATATTTTTTTATAATATCTGTCATTTTCTGAATAAGTTTGTTATGATTTTTCCATTTGTTTTCCAGCGATTTCCTAATACCGCGTTCGGCTTCAGTATAAATCAGGTCAATTCTGACTTTGTTTTGCTGCAGAAATCTCTGGATCCTGTGAACAGACTGTATAAAGTCATTGAATTTGTGACCTATTCCCAAATAAATAGCCCAATTACAATATCTCTGAAAATTACATCCGGAACCTGCGATCACAGGTTTCGCTGCTAATTCACGAATTTCACCATAAGAGAATCCCAGAATAGCTTCTTCCCTTCTTTCATAGTCCTGCTTTCCAAAAATTGACACAACGTCCGGGATAGCTTTTTCAATAGAAAGTCTTTCACTTTCCAGATCATGCCAAATGATTCTGTGAGCTTCAGGATCTTCTTTTCTTATTTCCTGCATTTTTTCAATGCGTGCATCCAGACTTTCTCTTTTTTCTTTGGCTGCCTCCGGCAATCCCATTGCAGCATCCTTAAACATTTTGATTTGGCCGTTTTTCTCTACACCAGCATTTTCGTGATTGGTAGGGATTTCGTGCCATCTGATATCCAGTTCTGGTAAAATGTAACCTTTATCATCTTCGGGATTTCCAGTAATATCGGACGGCTTTGTAATAAAGATAGCCCAGGAAGAAACCCATAGCCAGAATTCTTCTTCCTTATGCGCATGAAGGGTAAGCTTATCCGCTTTTGTAGAATCTCTTTTAAAAAATCTGGTCTTAGCCTGAGAAACATCCATTACTCCTAGAAAATCAGCATAGGCTAACAATTCGATGTATTCGTTTGGAGATGGTGTTGCAGTAGCTACAAAACGATATTTAATAAGATCCTCTCCTCGTCTTGAACCCATCGGACCGGCATCGCCTGTAAATAATCTCATAAATTCCCGGAATGTTTTTGAGCCTCCCAGACCTCTTAGAATTGAAGCTTCGTCAAGGGATGCTGTCTGAAATGCAGCAGGATTCAGTCTTCCATCTCTGATACTTTCATAATTTGTAAGGTAAATCCCTTCTCCTGACATTTCATTATTCCTCCTTATAAATTTTGGAGGATCATTCCAGCCCAGAATATTGCAGGCATCTTCCATAAATTCCTGCTTTACATTCAGTGGACAAACGATTAAGCCGTTTGAAGTTCCAGAAGCTTCCAAAGTACATCTTACCGCTTCCAACTGGGTGACAGTTTTATGAAGTCCAAAAGATGCAAAACAGGCACGCCTACCTCCTTCAACCAGCCACTTAACCATTAATTGGTTGTGTGGCTTCAGTCTTGGATTAATATTTCCTACCTCAAGCGGAAACCCGGATTTCGGAGCAAGTTTAATTTTATTTTGGAGAAATTCTTGATAATTCATCATGTGCTATTTTCTACGTTGATTTTAATAACTTTCTGAAATCTCCAGACTCAGTTTTTGATAACCTGATTACTTTCCGGTTTTGTGATTTTGCAACCATGAGAACAGCCTCAGCTTCTGCAAGATTTGCACGCTTGTAAAGTAGACTGTTTGGGATTGATGCACCTGGTAGAATTTCTTCCTTAACTTTTAGAATTTCTGCCTGAACTTCTTTTAGTGTTTTTGGTTTTTGGGGATTCTTCATCTTTTTGTATTTTTTCTTTTCTGATATAGATTAACTCTTTTTCATTCCATTTAAATGTGCCTTTAGAATCTCGGCCGATGAAGTATTTTTCATCTAATTGCATTTCTTTTCATTTCTGTTTTTCTGATAAATAAATTTGAAGGCTGCCATTGCCTCAGCTTTTTTTAGCTGATTTTCTGAGGGTTTCCCAGTGTTCAATCCATTCTTTTTCTGTTCCATCTTTCAGTTTCATTTTTGTGATATATGCCGAAACAAAGGTTTCTTTGAATGACAGGAAAAGATCTTTCTTGATTATTTTTTTTGAGCTCGCCAAGTGTACTGATTTGCTTCTTTCGTCAGACAGATGTTCTTCCGGAACAAAATTCAACATGAACTTTTCTACGAATCCGATCTTTACATTTTCATGAGAGATTCTTAACCAATCGTAATACTGAACGGATCCTAATATTTCACCTTTCGATTGCAATCTTTGAAATTCGTCTTTGAGAAATTTCAATCTGATTTTCTGTTTTTCCTCTTCAGTGGATTGCACTACAGGAGGATTCAGAAAAGCAGCGATTTCAGCTTTGCCCTTTTCGTAAAGTTTATTTTTACCACGATATCGGATGTACGCGGTTTCAATCTCGATCAGATTTTTTGAATCTATCCTGGAATATAATTTCAATGGTTTTTCAAAATCTTCGCCGTCAGCTCTTTGTTCCGTTATTGTCAATTCACCGCGGGGAACCAGATCTAAAGCATTCATAAACTCTTTGGGTGTTAGCCTGCACTTTTTTGCAAAAACCTTCACTTTCTGTTTATTAAGACTTGCATCACTGTCGGGATCTTCAAAATCTGGATTTTCAAAGTTTGGGTTGATAAAGTTTAACACTTCAAGAGCAAAAACCTCAATTATTAAATCATCACAGTATTTCAGCATCGATTGTGATATCTCCGCTTTCACTATTTCCGGAAGAGAGCTTTTTAAGCTGTCGGGCAATAGCTGTAGTAGCGGATGTTTTCCCGGGTGTAACAGTACCTCCGCTGGTATTTCCTGCCGAATTGACAAATCCGTTGTTTGAGTTGTTATAAGCTGATTTTCCATTTTCTTTGTTTTTCTTATTTAAATACCATTCATATTCAAAGCCCTGCCAGCTATATTTTGCTGAATATTTGATAGCTTCTGAAAACTCCAAACTGTATCTTTCACATTCATCCTGAATAAGTTTTATTACATTTTCGGTAAAAACAGCTCTCTTTTGCCGGCGAACATTAATCCAATCATCGGCATCTTTTTCATCGACTTTTAATTCAAGAAGCTTATTTTTGAAATCTGCAGCACTGAAATATTTTTTGGAGGAAACCTTTTTTAGCGCAACTTTTTTGGAAGGTTTGTTTTCAAGGGATATAGTTTGTCCAGAACTTTTGCTATTTTCTTCAGGAAAAAGAACTGGGTCCTCCTGCTCAATAATTTCTTCTTGTATAGAAAAATCATCAACAATCCTATGTTGGTCAAAATCGTTTTCACTTATTACATTTTCATCTTTTGATTCTTTTTTAAAAAGAATATTATTGTTTTGTTTAGTATAGTTTAGTTTATTAATGGGTACGCTTTGTGGCTCACTTTGTGGTACGGTTTGTGGTACACTTTGTGGCTCAAATTGCGGCTCAAACTGTGGTTCACTTTGTGGCTCACTTTGCGGTTCGTATTGTGGCTCACTGTGAGCCGCAAATGGAATCATCTCATAAACAGAAGATAAATTTCCGTTTCTTGATTTCCATTTAATCCTTCCCAACTGTGCTAAAACATTTCTTGACCTCTTAATTGATGCTGAACTTAAACCCGTTTTAACCTGTAAGGTTGATATGGCTACAGTAAATTCTACTTTCCATCCCGTTTTATTATTTATATGCATTAATCCATGCCATAAAGTAATTACAGAATCTGAAACGGAATTTGTTTCGAGCCAATCATAAAATGAATTTATTTCTTTGATGTAGTTCATTTCCTAATCTGTTTTATACATCTTCATTGTCTTGAGGTGTATTTCAGTTAAATATTCTTTCTTGAAAATGTTGGCATGTGCCATATCGTGACATTTGCGGCATAAGGCGATAAGATTTTCTATTTTATCCTGTTCATCTTTTGTTTTGATTCCGAATTCAGAACGCCTCTTTATGTGATGGATATCAATAGCCTTATTATGGCAAATTTCACAATCGATGAAATCAGGATTATGGAAGCCAAAATATTCAAGGTAAACCTTTGTATGTTTTTGCATTTTGCTTCGATTTATTTTGCGGGTTTAGCGGGTGATTAGGATTAGCATGAACCCATTCATGATGCCCTTCACATAAAGTAATAAGCCATTCTAAATTTTCCAGCTCCATTCCTCTTATTGACTTTCCATTCAACCAGTAAGTGATATGGTGAACTTCTAATCCTATCTTGCACCCACATATTCTACATTTATGATTATCACGGATCTTAACTTTGCGTTTTACCTCCTGCCAATGTTCATCATTTTGTAAAGATTTCCTGTAATTACTTGGCCTTCCTTTTATTCTTGCCATTTTTCAAGTTTTCAAAAAATTCATCATTTTTTGGTGTGGAACTGAAGATCTCTGCCTTTTCATGTTCTGGAATTTCCTGTACTTTTACCAGTACACAATCTCCGTTATCCTGCCAAGCATAGAAATAATATTTTCCTTTGTAAGGAATCCTATAGCACCTGTTTGATGCAACATCGATGGTAGTTTTTCCACCTTTAATCTCAGTGGCTAAATCACTGATTTTTGTCTGCAAAGCTCCTACACTTTCTGCAGCAATTTCTTTTTCTTTTTTAGCCACAGATAAGTTTGCTTCTTTTTCCAAAAGATTTTGACGGGCTTCAGGAAGTTCTTCTTCTACAACTCCTAAAATGATTTCACGGAAATTCAAGATCTCTTCATCTGTGTAAAATCTTGTTGCATTTACTTTGCGGTGCTCCGAAACTGTATTGAGCGCAAAATACTGTTGGAATTCGTCGATTGTTTGAAATTGTCCTAAATTCTCAGGAAGGTTCTCATCATTACCATTTACACTAAAATTGTGTATGAATGGTTCTTGTTCTACTAATTGCATAAATTTTAATTATTTTTTGTTACGTTCTATTTGGACTTTTAACACTTCGAGATTGTCTTCTATATATTCTCTGACTGGTTTTGTTAATTTGCCTTCTTCATACAGCCAAAGGAGATAATCAGCAGGAACATCCTGCATTTTTTTTCCTTTGTGAACTCCGTACGGCATTAAATCTGTATCTTCCATAAACTATTTTTCATTAAAGGTGTCCTCTAAATTTCTTCTAAACTTCTCAACCATTTCATCAATGGTGATTTCGCCTTTTTTTACAGCTTCGTTTAACTGCTCCATATTTAATTCTTCATCTTCTTTTCTGTCGTAATACAGGAAATCAGAACATAAATCATCAATTGTATTAAGAATAACTTCTTTCATAAATAAATTCTGTTTTCTTCCATAAAATTTTCGATTTCTTCCAGGTGAACAATATCCTTTGGTTCCGGTAAATAGATCCCTAAAGACTTTACAGAATAGTTCCTGAACCTTTCAATTGCTTCTGATAATTCTTTTGTATTTAAAGCTGCAGTACTTCTCCAGGCTTCCCGAACTTCTCCGGTCTTGTAATTGATAAATTCGGTCTTGAAAATATGCTCATTAACCCACTGCTTGAATATGATCTGCTTTACATATTCCATTGTCTCTCCGTATTGAATAGCATAGTAGCCGAGAATAAGATGTAGGTAATTGTTTTGGCTGTAAGTCCTATTACTTTTCTTCTCCAAAACTTCAATTTTTGCATTCTTTTCAAGTAGGTGTTTTATTCTGATGATTGCCTTTTTTCGCATCGTAGGTATGGAGGTATCGAAAATCATTAAATAAGTGTCTAAATTTTTAATTTGTTAATTGAAAAAAATCTTCTTTGGATGCAGAATCGGGATTTTTATCTGTACAATAAAGTCCAACCGAACTATCTTTAAAATGCTGCAGATTTTTAATATCGATCCCAAGTTTATTGCTTACTATTTTTAAGATTTGTTTGTAGTCTTGGTCTAGTCCCCGTTCCATTTTTTTTCCTAAAAGAACATTCACGTTGTAAATATTTTCACCCCCTACAACTACATCAATTCTAAAGTCCTTATTTGTAAAATCTCCATTAGGTATTTGTTCAAAAATTGCACTTCCTTTTTCATACCCAATTTGTTTACCTCTCGTAAAAGTTTGTTTAAATCCTTTGTCTAAAAGATAATTATAGAGTTGTTTTTCAAAATTTGCAGAAACCATAATATCAATATCATTTATGTCTTCTGGTTCCAACAATTCTTTTTCAACTAGTATATATGAACCTATAATTTTCGCATTGAAATATCTTTTCATATCAGACATAATTTGTGTTATTTCTGGTGTTATATTCATTACCAAATGTTTAATAAATTTTGTTTGTACTTTTCTGCCATGTTAAGGCGGGTTTTAGCTTTTTGAATATCATTTTCGTTTCTGTGAATCTCTATCACAAAAAGCTGTTGCTCTTTCTTCGTAAACCGATCATCATAATCAATAAAAAAACAGCGTTTTCTTCCGGAAGAGAGAAAGTTCCCTTGAATCTGCCAGTAATAATCTTTTTCATGCTTTTTGAAATCTTCTTGGCTTTTAATATTCCTGATTCTAAAAAGATGAGTTTTGCAATCCGGGCATTTTACTTCAATCATGTCTTCTTCAGCAATAAGCCCGTCCGGTGTTCCTCCAAAATAAGAGCATAATTCAATAAACTCTTGATCCTCCCCGGTTGCATAACACTTCACCCCGAACATTTCCTCAAATACTGCAATTGCTTCCAATTCTTTTTCGTTTCCTCGCTCCATGGAATCGTTGGTGAAGTTTTTTACGCTTTTTCCGCCCGTAAGGATTTCGAGGGCTTTTTCTTCGATATAGGTGATTGCGCCTTTTGGAAGCTCACTGATGTTATCTTCATAGGTCATCAACCTACTTAATTCTGAAGATGTAAACTTTCCAAGTCTTTTTTGGAACCATAATTCTCTTTTATCAAGTTCATCATTTGAAACAACCGCCTGAAATAGATCAGGCAGATTGTTTTTTACTGGAAAATCCATTATTCAACTAATAAAGGTTTAACACTCCATCTGTCAGACTGGTACGCATTTGTAGCGTTCTTTTGCTTACCTAAATACTCGACTTTCAAAGGTGTTCCCTGTCTTATTTTCGATGTAGTTAAAGCATCCTCTAAAGAAGCAACCAATCTTTTAGAGCCGTTTCTGATTGTTTTTAAATCTCCTGTACTAGTTTGTTCAAGCATAACTACACACGGAAGTTCAATTGTTTCCCCTGTCTGTTCATCTGTATATGTTGAATTTTTAATCTCTTGGAAAAAGCATAGTTTAAACTCTCCAGATTGAGTAGGTGTCCAATATTCACTTGTAAGATCTGCGGGTATAACTTTTGCATCTGCAAGATTTGGAAGCGTACCCATTAAATCAAATGCCTGAAGTTGATTTTCGTTTGTTTTTTCTAATTGTGACATAATTAATTTTTAGAGGTTGTTATTTGAAATTTTTTATTAAAGAAATTGAATCAGAAATTGCATCCTGAATTCTTTCTTTTGATCTGGTAAATTCAGTGTTTAATTTTTCGTCTTTTATTTCGGGATCAGCTATTGAATATTGCAAACTTTCCAAAAACTCAACTGCTTTCTGTTTATCCGGTTTTAACGATTCCAGTCTTTCAGCTTCGGCTTTTGCTCTCGCTTCTGCTTCGGCAGCTTCCTTTGCTTTACGTTCTGCTGCTTCTTTTGCCTTTTTCTCAGCTTCTTCAGCTGCCAACTTTTCAGCCTCTTGCTTTGCAATTCGATCTTTTTCTTCTTGAAGCCTTTTATTTTCTTCATCAATTTTATCCTGCTTAGCCTTTAATTCAGCATCCTGTTTGGCTTTTTCATCAGCAAGTCTCTTTCTTTCGCCTTCGAGTTCTGCATCTTGTTTTTCTTTGAGTTTTGCGAGACGATCTTCCTCCTCTTTCAATCTTAAGCTTTCCAATCTCTGCTCTTCTGCAACCTTTAAATTTTGAGATTTTGTAGAGAAGGAATTTTTTACCTGGATTAATCTTTCATTGAAGTCAAGTTCAAACTCTTCAAACTGTGCAGCATCGATCTTGTAAAGATTCTCTTCAAGATCTTTCTGCAAATCTTCTATTTTATCAAATGAAAGCTGGTTAATTTTTTCTAATGCTTTATCAATTTCAGAGCTGATTGCATCTCTTAAACCTTGCTTCCTTTCTTCTTCCATTCTGGCTTTTTCCTGTCTTTCAGCTTCTTTTAATGCTTCCCAACGCTTCACCTCTGCTTGTTGCTTTTCTTCATGAGGTTTGGTGATTGCGATAAGCTCATAAGTTTTGGCGGTCACTTTTTCCCGGAATCTTTTGATAACTGCAGCGAGAAGTTTATCTTGTTCCTGAATCCCGGTTCTGGCGGTTACTAATGCTGTCCTCGCTTTCTTAGCATCTTCATAGGATTTATTATCTATAATTACAACAAATGGATTATCGTTTACCGCTTGATGTTGCTTTTCTTTAAGTCCTTGCAATTCTGGAAGCTTATCTATCTGAATCTTTCCAATTTCAAAGACTTGATTTTCTGTAGTAGTCATTTGTGATGTTATTTAGTTATTGTATTTTAAAAGTCATCGGCACTCCATGCATAATCATCCCATTCGTCCGGTAATTCCTGCGCCCAAAAAGGCTTATTATAATTGTATCCCTGCTTTGGGTTTTGGCTTCTGTTTTTACGTTGTTTTTTGGGCTTTTTGTTTGGGAATTTTACCCTAATCTTATTCTTACTCATAATGATTAATTTTTAGTAAAATTTATCTTTATACCAATACATGGCTTTGTACTTCCGGGACTGCAAATCGAGAAATGTAACTTTGCGCCCGAAGATCATTGCGATAATTCTTTTCATTACGATGCAAGCTGTTTTTTGAAATTACTTTTGAAGTCTAAAATCCTCTGGAACTCTTTTTGTAACTCTTCTGCCTTCTCTTTAGAATCTGTAAGTACTTTGTAATATAGGCCGTCGAAAACTTTTGAAGGGTCAATGCTATTGATTGAGTTGATAGAATAAGAAACTTCTATGTGATAACCCATCATTGCGCAATTGCCGGAAACGAATACATTCTTTTCTCCAATGCATAAGATCTTCATTTCACTTATTGAGGCGGAATCTCCTTTTAGGTTGGCGCATATTTCGTATAGAGTGCCGCCGGTTTCTAGGTTGGTATTTTTCATATTTGTTGTTTTTTAGTTAATCAAGTGAGTATTTGCCGAAGGCTGTAATATTGTCTTTTGTCAGTTCTATTTTCACTTTAGGAAAATCCTTTTCATCAGGGTAACGGTTTTGCAACTCAACCAAAAGCTCTAAGGCCTTTTCGTTTTTCAGATACCTCTCTTTTCCGAGTTCCCAAAACTTTTTCCCGGGTTGGTAAAAGCTTCGCAAAAAACTTTCGCGCCTTGCTACTTGTTTTCTTGCTACTTTTTGTAATTTTGCTGTTCTCATCATGTTTGATTTGTTTATCAAGTTAAACTCTGCCATCTGCTCCAACAGGTGGCTTTATATTTTATTCCTGTTAATAACTGCTTCAATCTCACTTCTTTTGAAATAAACACGATCTCCTATTCCGTAGCTTGGAATCTTATTTTCTTTTCTCCATCTTGAAACTGTTGGCGTAGTCACTTTCAAAAGAGAGCAAACCTCTTTTACAGTTAAATACTCCTCTGGTTCTTTGGGCTGAAATTCATTTTTCAACTGCTGTTTTAATTCAGGAATCAAAGCGTTTTTGAGCTGCTGAATGAAATCTTCTGGAGTTAATACTAATGTGTTCATTTCAAATTAATTCATACATTTTAGTTAATTGATTGAGTTGCTTTTTTGCAACTGCTTTCATAATTTTAGAAACACCTTCGACATATTTTTCAGGTATTTTTCCTTCATACATCCATCTGTTGTTAACAGATTCAATAGCTACATCAAATTTTTTAGCTATTCTCTCTCGAGCTTCGGTTTTATGATCTTGATTTAGGCTCATAAAAACATTTTTAATTTGCTGCGTTTTATCTGGTTTCTTTCTCATACATCTATTCATCATTAGAACAATAGCTTATTACAAAATCAAAAGTTTTCACTTTATTTAGTAAATTGCACCGTTGTTTGATACAAATATCGAAACTTTTTTCGATTTAACAAATTAATTCGAAACTTTTTTCGATTTAAAAACATAAATTACTGATTATGAATAGTATTAATTTTAGAATCAAGAAAATTGTAGACGATTTATATGGTGGTAGAAATACTAATTTTGCTAATTCTATCGGTGTAGATGAAGCAAATATTCGAAACTATTTAAAGGGGACAGAACCGAAACACTCATTTTTCGAAAAAATTTTCGAAAATACAAACATTAGTGTTAAATGGCTCATTACTGGAAAAGGCAATATGTTGGAAAAAACTGAAATTAAGCCTGCAGAAACAATTGCGAATCCACACACCAATGCTGAAATAGCTAATTTATCATCTGAAAATAAAATAAACATTCTATTAGAAAGAACATCAGAGATTCTGGTAATGAATCAGAATTTATTGGAAGAAAATAAAAAACTTTCAGCAGAAAGAGAAGAACTGAAAGATGCTTACGAAAATTTGGACAGCAAATTTGATAATCTAACCTTATTGTTTGACATGTATATGTCTCCAATTTATAGATCTATGGGATTAAATAGAATTGACATGAAAGAGGTAAAAGAACAAATTACAAAGTCAGAAAAATAGCAGAATCTTGGCATTAACTGAATCCCAACTTAACCACGTTTATACCCAATCTAAATTTTTTCAAATCGAGTTCTCCGTGTATAGCATCGATAATTATTATTTGCTGCTCATCAGTTAAGATTGCATTTTTCATTTTTTTAATGCACAAAAAATTGTTAGAGATGTATTCATTAAAATCAATTTCACCCCTATCATAGAAAATCTCATTCCTAATATGAAGATTCTTTATATATTCTGTACAAACTTTATTTTTCTTTTTCATTCTCATTTTGTGCTTTTTCTACAATTCTTTCTATTGCCTTAAATTGTATTTCATCCTTCAGCTGGAGCTTTTTTATATAATTAATAAGCCTATAAATAACATACATCCCTGGAGTAATCATAATTACCAATCCTAGTCTCTGGGCCCACTCAATATCAATATTGTAACCAAAGAACATCATTAGTATATACATCACAACTGAATAAGTAGTTGCAAAAAGAGGGAAGTAATATGTTAGATTGTAAGCCTTCCCGAATCTTCCAATAATAACTATTATTGTACTTATGTAAAGAGATAGCAGCCAAATATCATTTCTTACAAAACCTCCAATTCGATCTTTGAAAAGGGCAAGATCCGGGAAAAGGAATACTAATATGTTATCCAAAAAGGGTAAAAAACCCGATATTATTACTAATATCGAGCTGAAGATTTTCCAAAATGTTAGTTTTGTTTTACCTTCTTGGAGGTGTAATTGTTGTTGGGTCCCCGCCATCGTTGATAATAAAATTTGATTGCTCTGAAACACCTTTTACTGTAATAGTGTCTCTCTTATCGAAATCATTTTTTTGACTGAAGCCATTTTTATTAAATGACTTCACATTCTGAACATTAGGATTGCTAATGTTTTCTTCTCGATCAGTTACACAAGCTGTTAAAGACAATAACGTGATTACAGCTAATACAATTTTTTTCATAATAAATATGTTTTTAAATTCATCATAAAAATAGTAAATAGAATTTTCACTATTCTATTTAAATTTAAAAAAATAATTATAAAAAACTTATAATCAATTTATTACAAAAAAGAAAATGATAATATATGTGCAAGGTATAGTACTGATATTACTGTACTGTAAAGGTATAAGTGCTAATATTTTTCATCATAATTTGTTTTTTTGGGTTAGATCAATAAATTATTTATTCACAATCTTTAGACAAATTTAGAAAAAAAATTAATCCAAGCAAATTTTAATTCACATCGAAATGAATTTATTAACAAAATAAATCAAGTGTCATTTTTTATTCATTTCTCTAAAGGTTTTAGCTGTTTGCATAGCCCACTCATCAGCAGTTCTGCCTATATAATTTAAAAATTGAGATTCTGATTTATGACCGGTAATTGCCATGAGTTGAGGGGTTGTAAACAATTTATTTCCATAAAAATTTGTAGCAAAAGATCTACGGCAAACATGCGAAGAAATTAGATAGCATTTTTCAGTTTCAACAATTTCGTTTCTTTGCTTTTCGTCATTGAAAACTTTTCCTTTTACCAGATCATGAATACCGCATAGCTCGCATAACTTTTTCAAGTGACGGTTAAACAAACCAATATTTGAATCCGGATTTCCAGAAAAACTTCCTGGAAAATCACCATCGTATTTTTTTATAATATATTCAACCTCATCATGTAGAGGAATAACAACATTTTCACCTGTTTTCTGCTGAATAATTTCAAGAAATCGAAATGAATTTCCGTCGGCATCTGTTTTTGTATAGATCATTTTTTTATTCATACGCAAAAGATCACTTCCCCGCTGCCCCAGGTAGCAACCAAGTATGAGCCAATCTCTGGTCAATAATAATTCTGGATCTGTAATTTTCTTAGATTTTATCTTTTCAAGTTCGGCAAAAGATAGAAATACTTTATAGTCACTGTTTGTAGAACCGGTTGAAAACCCCTTAATTTGGTAGTGTATTAATTTGCCATTATTCTGCGCATCAAAAAGTACTGTTTTAAAATCTTTGATAAACCTGGAAGCCGTGCTTTCCATCATATTACAATCGGCAATTAAAAAATCCTTGAAATCAATAAGAACTTTACCTGAAATTTCATGCAAATCAAACTTTTTGTTTTTCTTAATTTCGTATTGGAAAAATCTTTGTTTTAAATTATTTAGCTTTCGGATTTTATCTATTCTGGTGGAAGAAATACTTTTTTTGAATTCAATATATTCATCCAAATATGTTATCGCTGTGTTGTCTTCCGGTAAATCTTCAGATACTTGATTTCGGTTAAAAAATACATTAATTTTTTTCTCTATCCATATCTTTGAAAAGTCAACACCCGCAGCATAATCCGCATTATAAGAATCCAATATAAATGCTTCAAGTTTCTTCAACTGAATTGTTAACTGTTTATTTTCCGCGGTATTTTGTTTGGGTAATGATTTTTCTTTGCTCCAATCTGAAAGATTAATTTTGAGACCTGTCTTTGATTGAAATTCCTTTCCTCTTTTTACAATAAATCTTACATATATTTGTGAGACCGAGGTTTTTGATCGGGTAAAAAATTTTATTGACGCCATTTGTTATTTTTTTTCAAAAATATATTTTTCCCGACATTTTCCCGACAATTGCTTTATATTATTTTATTTTATATTATAGCATTTAATTACAAATCATTAAATTAAAGTTTTTTAAGATAAAATATATGATCATTTAGAAATATGCTTTTAAATAAAACTGGTACGCTAGGTACCTCAAACCTCTCTAATTACAGAGAGGTTTTTTGCTTCTTATACTTTTCGCTATTTCAAAACCAATTGATAAAAAATTTCATAAAAAACCCCGGAATGATCCGGGGACTAAAAACTAATAACCATGAAAAACTCAAATTGATGAGCTATATTTTAATCTGAATATTTTTTAAGCTGTTCGTTTATTTACAAACTTATATACGATAAATTAATGAAGTCGGTTTTTGGCTTAATAAAAATTATAATAAACAGAAATAGCTCCTTTTCAGGAGCTATTTTTTAATGATCACTTAATCGTTAGCGTATGATTTTTTCTACATTGGCTTTGGCACTGTTAAAAGCTTCTTCTGCTTCTTCGTACAATATATTGACCGATATTTCAAAGCCGCTTGCCATAAAAAAGGTAACATTTCCATCCATATTAAAACTAAGAAACCCAATATGATTCACATTAATCACCAACGGTTTTCCCAGAATTTTTGCTCCTTCAATAGAATTGGGCTTTTTTACATTAATGATGCTGGATGCCTTAATGTATATTAAGCCTTCTGATGTTGTTTTGATTATATAAGACAATTAAATAATTTTATGCAAAGATATGCATTAAAAAGTAAAAAAAATCCCCAGCCACGGCAGAGGATTAAAATGAAAAAATTAATATTTAAGTGATGGTGTTTCTTTAAAAATATTCTCAGATTTCTCCGAGAATATTGTAAGTTCCTTTAAGGATTTTTTAATAGTTGCGGTTAAGTATTCAACTACTATGCCAGCAATACAAACAAAGTGTTAAAGTTTTAATGAAAATAAATTTTTATGGTTAAAATGATTTTATCTATAAAAATAAAAAAGCCCCTGAATAAACAGGGGCTAAAAAACTAATAACCATGAAAACTCAATTAAACATGAGAATCAATGCAAATGTATACATTATTTTCATTAAAAATGATGATTATAATCTATTGTTTTTATAATCCGTCGGTTTTGTTTTATTACATTTGTAGCAAAACCTATATGATGACATTTACTAAAGCTTTAAAACACAAAAAACTGATTCTTAAAAATTCAAGTGCTTTTACCAAAACTCTTTATGATTATCTTATTATACCTGCAATTGCAGAAGAGAGTAAAAAATTTCTTGATGACTTCAGAAAATCCCCATCATCGTTTACTGATGAAAGCTGTAAACACTACAGCAGCAATTCCAGGTTTAAAATATTCTTATATTGTAAAAGCCGAACATGATTTTCCGCACAGGATGACATAGAAACAATCTGGATATAAAAAATCCCCGTATTGCTACGAGGATAAAAACTAATAACCATGAAAACTCAAATTAAACATGAGTGACTGCAAATTTAAGAAATGTATTTTTTTTAAAAAGTCTTTTAGACAATTTATTTTTATCAATTAACAAATTTTATCAGTCATTTAAAATACCTTTAAAATTCAAAATCTCCGTTAGTCCCCTATTTAAAAGGGCTACGATGTAATTTTAGAAGCAATATAATATTTTCAAAAATTAAACAACCATTTAAAAAATGTTAAAATATAATAAAAAAGCTCTCATTTCTGAGAGCTTTACTATATCATTTAAGGATGTTTTTATTCCTTAATAAATTTCTTTTGGGCAGTACCCTTTACGTCATCAATATCAATTACATAAACTCCATTAATCAAAGTATGTACATCAATCTTATTGTTCAGGATAATTCCTGTTGATACGATTTGACCTGTAGCATTATAAATTTTATAATTGGCTTTAGCGCTGATATTTTTTACGTTCAATACCGTTTTTACCGGGTTTGGATAAATCAGGATGTCTTCCTGGTTTACAGGATTCGGTACAATCGGCTTAGTAATTCTTACGGTATAATCTTCCACTTCACCATTCGGGACAGTTGTACAATTCACCGGAATTCCGTCTTTTTGAAGAGCGACACGCATTACAACATATTTAAAATCCGTAAGGCTGATGAATGCATCAATAGGCACAGAGAATGTTCCGGTGATCGTCTGCTCGTTATTAGGTCCTGAAACGAAAACTCTTTCATCAATATCAAAGTATCCGTTTCTGTTGAAGTCAATCCACACAGCAACTCCTGCATTAGTATTTCCTGATATCTTTTTCTCAATGGTAATTTTATTATCAGAAGATCCTTGAATCAATTCAATGAATTTTGCAGTTACACCTGTATAATCACTGTAGTTGGAAGCTACAGACTGGTTTACCATTTCCGGTTTTCCGTTTGGTGTTACTGTCACTTTTGAAATATATTCAGAAGATGAAGTTGTAGCTGTCATCTGACAATATACTATTGTAGGCGTTGTGAAGAGATACAGCAGTGTATAATTTCCTGCAGTTCCGCTACAAACATTTGCTACCTGCATTTCATACTGGGTAAGCTCCAAAAGACCTGTTAATGTAACTGTATTGGTATTGGAAGTTACGGTTGTCCAGCTAGGAATACCTACTTTTCTATATCTGAGTACATACGTTGCACCAGGGAAAGCTTGCCAGGTAACCTGCGCCGTAGTTGTGGTAAGATTCGTAATCGTCAATCCCGGAGGAGCAATTTCACATGTTCTTTCCGTAGTAAATACTTTAGGATTAGACCATGGATTCAGTGTATTTTCATTATCACACATATTGGCAATCTGTACTTCATAAGAAGTATACACATTCAATCCTGTAAGAGGGAATGTATTGGCAGGTGCCGCAGGCAAAGGAATATTTGCACTCCAACCACCGTTTCCGCTTCCTACGATTCTGTATCGTATAAAATAATGTGAGCTTACTGCCAAAGGCGACCATGTAACTAAAGCCGAATTGGTTGTAATATTACTGATGGTAACATTCGGAGGTGTAGGATCGCATCTCGTAGTAAATGTACTGTTGGAAGGTGTACCCTGATTACCGTTACATACTGCAATTACCTGTACTTCATATAATGTTGCAGATAAAAGGTTGTTTAATGTCGTTGTATTAGTAGGCTGCGGATAAGGAGCTGCCGCAACACTTGTGGTTTGCCAAGGCGCACCTGTTCCCTGCGGTCTGTAATTAATGATATAACTTGCTCCACCGGTATCCTGAGGCCATGTTAATACTATCGAATTATGAGTAGGGGTTCCAAGCGTTACAACCGGAGTTGCTGTGCTGCAAACACGTACATTAATATTGTCGATTGCAACAGGAGGCTGCGTACCGCCTGATGAGTCATTTCTCCATTCAAAAACAAGACGCATTGTAGTCCCTGCAAAACTTGAAATATTTAAAGCAGGGTTAAGAACAGTCTGCCAAGTCGACTGCTGATTGTAATTCGCTCCAATCTGTATTCTTCCTGTTCCGGCAGTGATCTGCGTTCCTGACGTAGGCATGAACGTAGCAGGTACAAGCCAAACTCTCAGATAATCCCAGCTTGATTCTCCTTCAGCTTTCCAGTCAAATGAGAATGTAGCAGTCGTAGTATTTGCAGGAATTGCAATATCCCTGTATGCATGAACCACACTTGATGATCCCGTGTTGTAAGCATTAGTTGTTCCGTTGGTATTGGAAATATATAATGAGTTCGCCGGATTTCCCGTTGCAGAACCGTAAACCCACTTGTTAACCTGGGTTCCGTTGGTATATCCTAAATCACTTCCTGAAGTAAATTGCTGTATATAAGGAAGTGTAGCAGGAATCTGCGTTGTGGTAAAGCTTGGTCCCGCAACCCAGAAGCTTCTGTCTGACCCTGCACATACCGAACGAACCCAGAAATAATAAGTTGTATTTGGCGTTAGAGGAGTCAGCGTTTCCGAAGTCGTTGCTGAAGTTGAAGTTGGCGCAGTAGACGCTATCGGAGGTACATTCGTTGTTGTAAGATAAATCTGATATCCTCCTACAGGTGCAGGTGACGGAGCAGTCCAGCTTATAGATGCCGTATTAGACCCTACACTTGTTACCTGAACATTTATCGGAACTTTACATGTAGGAATACTCAAATTAATATTATCAATAGCAATAGGAGGCTGTGTTCCGCCTGAAGAGTCATTTCTCCATTCAAACACAAGACGCATAACGCCTCCTGCAAAAGAACTTAGGTTAAGTCCCGTATTGAAATAATTTTGCCATGTTGTCTGCTGGTTCATATTCCCTCCTACCTGGATTCTTCCACCACCAGTGGTAATTTGGGTTCCGACAGTAGGTACAAAACTTACCGGTACCATCCAAACTCTCAGATAATCCCAGCTTGATTCTCCATCTCCTTTCCAGTCAAACATTAACGTAGCATCCGTTGTTCCCGCAGGAACAATAATATCTCTGTATGCATGAACAACACTTGATGATCCTGTGTTGTAAGCATTGGTAGTTCCATTGGTATTGGAAATATATAATGAGTTGGCAGGATTTCCTGTTGCGGAACCATATACCCATTTATTAACCTGAGTTCCGTTAGAAAGCTGCAGGTCATTTGCTGTAGAGAAATTCTGTGTGTAAGGAATCGTAGCCGGCACCTGAGTAGTAGAGAATGAAGGACCTGCTACCCAAACACTTTTATCGTTGGCACCACAAATTGAACGTACCCACCAGTAATAGGTAGTGGAAGTAGTCAATCCTGCTGGACTCACTGACGTTCCTGCATTGGCAACTCCCGGTGTAGCGGCAGTAGGTGGTGTGTTAGTAGTGCTCAGGTAATATTCATATCCTGATCCGGGCACAGGTGAAGGAGCATTCCATGTTAAAGTAGCAGTGGTAGTTCCAATGGTCGGAACAGCCATACCGGAAGGCATAATACAAGTCGGAATGCTGATATTAATATTATCAACCGCAATTGGCGGCTGAGTTCCGAAAATACCGTCATTCCTCCATTCAAACACAAGCCTCATGGTTGATCCAGCGTAAGTTGTGATATTCAGACTGGGATTACTGTATGTTTGCCACGTAGATTGCTGATTAAACTCTCCTACCTGAACTCTTCCTGTTCCGGTGGTAATCTGGGTACCTACAGTAGGTGTAAATGTAGCCGGAACCAGCCATACCCTCAGGTAATCCCAACCGGATTCTCCTTCTCCTTTCCAATCAAATGAAAAATTGGCGATTGAGGATCCCGCAGGTATCGTAATATCCCTGTAAGCATGCACAACACTCGATGAGCTGGTATTGTAGTTATTGGCGGTCCCATTATTATCAGAGATATAAATAGAACTGCCTGTATTTCCGGTCACAGCACCGTAAAACCACTTGTTGGTCGCAGTCCCGTTAAGGAGCGTGAAATCATTAGCAGTGTTAAAATCCTGTGAATACGGTAATGTTGCAGGTGCCTGTCCATAGGCATCCGGTATGGCGCCTAAATTTAACAAACACAGAAGAAGTACTATAAAAGTAGAAATTTTCTTCATAAGTTATCATTTAATATTAATCCTTGCAAATCTAATTCGTTTTTTGATAATATAAAGCATATAACAGCATGTTTTTTATAAAAAATACCGAACATGACCATCTAAAATTTATCAAAAATAATATTATATTACTTTACACTTAACGATCTATTCATACTTTTATTATTAATAAAGCAGAATTATATCATTACGAAAAGTATAAATATGTTCAAAAATAGGATCCCCATACAGGAGACCCTAAAAACACAAATGATGAAAAAAAATTTTTATAGAATCAATTAATTTAATTCTGAAGTCAAAGTTAAATATGAAAAAAAATAATGTTTATGATTCGAATCACAGTGCATTAAATTCTATTTATTTAAATGAATTCTGAAATTAATTACAAAAGCAAAAACTCCTCAAGGGTCGTGAGGAGTTTAAAAAGGGTATATGGGGTCTAAAAAAGTGTCTTTTATCTCGCGGAATCAGTGCGGGTGCCTGAAGAACTCTGAGTTCCTCTGTTAGATCCGTTGTTCTGATTAGGGCTTGTAGTCTGGTTTCCTGTTCCGCTTCCCTGGTTCATTGCACTGTCTCTAACGCTTGCCGTGGTATCCATTGCCGTTCCGGTTGTTGTATTATCAGGAGTCATTGTTCCTGTTCCGGCAGAATCACTCATAGAGTTGTTTTCATTCTGCGTTTCCTGCTTTTTGCAGCTTACAGCAAAAAGACTTATTCCTAGCATTAATAGCATTATTTTTTTCATATAAAATTTTTTGGTGTCTGATTTTGGTCAAAATTATACACAAAACCTAAATAATAATATGAGTGAGATCATAATATTGTGAATTAATACGAATTTTATAAAAATTTCTCAGTAACACTATAGATGACAAAAAAATTATTCTTCCCAGATAATAGGAATATATATCGTAACATAGCCATCAGCATCTACCTGATCAGATGACACAATCCCAGTAACAGAGCCATATCCTACCCAGCCACCCTGCCCCTGCATGGCTGTAAAGGTATAAGTGCCCGCAGGAATTCCTTCATAATATTTAGGTAATGCCTGAAAACCTCCACTTGCATATGTTTCGAAAGACTCACCGGTAGCAGTATTGGTAGCTACAAAACTTCCCACGTCATAACTTCCGGAAAGAGTTTTGGTACCATTCTGTGACATCAATCCATAACGGATCGTGTAAGTCTGAGTTTTAGAAATTTCTTTTTTACTTACAGGAACCTTTTTATCCTGAACCATAAAATCATCATTGGATGAACATCCGTTAAGCATTGCCAGCAATATTGGCAACAGCATCAATTTAAAAGTTGTATTTTTCATATTAATATAATTTGGAATTATAAAATTACCCTTTTTATATTAATTCAACACCAAGAGAAAATTAAATAAAAGTTATGTCTATTAATCCCCTATTAATGCATATTTAGCATATATATTAGAATATATTTAATATTTTTTTTAAAATTTTAACATCACTTAACTAAATATTGGCGTCATAATTGGAAATACTACCTTGTCAAAGCTGGTCTTTGAGACCTATTAAAATTTGAATTATGAAAACTATAGTGTTAACAGGATTATTATCAGTATTTGCACTGACAGCCTGTAAAAAAGATGATCAGATAGCCGAAAAATCTTTGGAACAGCAAAAAATGGAGTTCCAGATGAGACAATTGGAAATAGAAAAACAAAAATTAGCTATTGAAAAAGAAAAGATAGCTTACGAAACGCAAAAAAAAGCAGACAGCGTGGCTGAAGTTGAAAAAGCAAAAACAGCTGCTGCAAACGCGAAGCCTCAGGTAATCAGAGAAACGCATACGGTTTACAGAGACAGACCTAGCTCAAGTTCAAGCAGTGGATCTTACGCCAATAGCGGAACAAGTGCGTCCCAGGGTACAACTCAGAAAAAAGGGATGAGTGAAGCTGCTAAAGGTACCATTATTGGTGCTGTCGGCGGGGCCGCGTTGGGAGCGATTGTTAACAAGAAAAGTCCGGGTGCCGGTGCCGCTATTGGTGGTGTAATTGGTGGTGCCACAGGATATACTTTAGGTAGAGCACAGGACAGAAAAAGCGGAAGAGTACAGCCTCGTTAATTATTTTCACAATAAATAGAAAGATTGCTTATTTTTAAGCAATCTTTTTTATGCTGTTAATGTTCCTTTCTACAGTCATTCTAATTCCCACCCTCATGGGCTGGGGAAAGATAATACATTCTGTATTAATACCTTGCACAAGAGGAGTTGCGGGTCATGCTTTCTCAGGAATCTTAGGATTGAGTATTATTTTCACAATACTTTCATTCTTCACACCATTAAATTTTTATGTGGAAATTTCTGCAATATGTATGGGCCTTTTATTTTTTTTCAGGGACCATTTATATAAAAAGTTCCACGCATTTTCTAAAAAAGATTGTATAATAATTGTTACCGCTTCAATAATCATTGTCTTTTGCTCATCTTTCTATCCCTTTGTTCTGGACCATTACGGTTACTATGTTCCCAGCATCAGATGGCTTACTGAATATGGAATGGTAAAAGGTATTTCAAATCTTGATATTACTTTAGGACAAATGTCGGTCTGGCATATATTTCAGGCAGGGATCTCTCATTTTTCAGATCCTTTTTTAAGAATCAATTCTATAGTACTTATTATTTATATCTTATATATCATTGAAGAAAAGAGCTGGATCCAATTATGTTTTATACCGGTCCTGCTACTTTTTTCCCAATCACCAAGTCCTGATTTACCGGTAATCGTATTTTCTTTAATTATTTTAAATGAAATTATGAAGGGAAATACTTCAGCAAGTTCTTTATTTATTTTTTCATCCTTTGTTTTCATTATAAAACCAACCATGGTATGGCTTCCTATTCTGGGATTTTTATATTCATTTTGCATTATTAAATCAAGGTTCATCAGTGTACTACCCGGATTTGCTGTCATTCTGCTCTTTTTCATTAAAAATATATATACCTTCGGATATCCCATTTTCCCTGTTGCTTTCCCGAATTTGGAAGTACATTGGCAGCCAAATCCTGAAATTCTCAAAATATCTTCCCGATTTGCCATTCAGAAAACCTATGATATGCAATATTCTTATGAAGAAATCAGGAATTTTTCTTTCACAGACTATATTAAAAACTGGTTTCTTTTAGATGGAATCAAGTCAAAAATCAATATACTCTTTATAGTGAGTATTCTTATATTTATTGTCTTTACCATTATTAAAAAAAACAGGACTATTACCTTAATTTGTATATCTCTTATCATTAAAAGCATCGCAGTGCTTCTTTTTTCAGCACAGTACAGGTTCTTTGTCGATGTTTTTTTTGTCACTTTCTTTGTGCTTTTGGCAAGTTTTTTTAACAGACAAAAATCTCTTATTGTATTTTTTGCTTTAAGCACTATTATCATTAGTTTTTTAATGATACCCGATATTCTCAAAACCTATCTTCCGAGTTTCAGACCCGGAAGTTTTATGAGCAAATATGAATTGAAACAACTGTACAAACCTTCCACCTATCATTACCATAATTTTAATTCATATAAAATCGGTAATTTAAAGTTTAATGTTTCAAAAAATTATCCCTATAATTTTGATACGCCACTTCCTGCTATTTCCGAAAGTTATATCTATAGTAATATTAAAGCCGGAATCTTCCCCCAATTGGCAGATGAAAAAAATGTACATCAAGGGTTTATCTGGAAAAAATTGACAACAGAACAAAAAGCAGAAGCTGAAAAAGTAATTTATTCTATAAAAAAAACCTATCAGCAGAACAGATAACCTTCATTTTAAATATGGATAAAAAGCCGTAAATTTGTAGTATGTTAAATACTTTAGGTAATCTTCTCAGCCTTACAACATTCGGAGAAAGTCATGGTCCCGCTTATGGCGGAATTATCAATAATTTTCCCGCAGGCCTTCAGGTTGATTTTGATAAAATACAATATGAATTGGGCCGCAGAAAACCGGGACAGTCTTCTATCGTAACTCAAAGAAAAGAAAGCGATACCGTACAGTTTCTTTCCGGGATTTTTGACGGAAAAACAACAGGAACTCCCATTGGTTTTATTATTGAAAATGAAAATCAGAAATCAAAAGATTATGATCATATTGCACAATCTTACCGGCCGAGCCATGCCGATTTTACGTATGATCAAAAGTATGGACTGAGAGATTATCGCGGAGGCGGAAAATCTTCTGCAAGAGAAACCATGAACTGGGTAGTTGCAGGAGCTTTAGCAAAACAATTGCTATCCGACATAGAAATCAATGCTTACGTTTCTTCCGTAGGTGAAATTTTCTGTGAAAAACCTTATCAGGCACTCGATTTTTCAAAAACAGAAAGCAATGAGGTACGGTGTCCCGATCCGGAAACGGCAGAAAAAATGATCGAAAAAATTAAAGAGATCAAAAAAGAAGGAAATACGATTGGCGGCACCATTACCTGTGTCATCAAAAATGTTCCGGTAGGAATTGGCGAACCTGTTTTTTCAAAACTCCAGGCTGAACTGGCCAAAGCGATGATGAACATTAATGCTGCCAAGGGATTTGAATACGGAAGCGGTTTCTGCGGTGCTAAAATGACAGGAAAGGATCATAATGATCTTTTTAATGAAAATTTTACTACCAGATCAAATCTTTCAGGAGGAATTCAGGGAGGAATTTCAAACGGAATGGACATCTATTTCCGTGTAGCCTTTAAGCCGGTCGCAACGATTCTGAGACCTCAGGAAAGTATAGATAAAAACGGAAATCCGGTAATCGTGGAAGGAAAAGGACGCCATGATCCATGTGTGGTTCCAAGAGCAGTTCCGGTGGTAGAAAGCCTTGCTGCTTTTGTTCTGGCAGATCTGTTCCTGATTAATAAAACAAGAAATATCAACCATTTTTAATACATACATTAGTAATGAAAAATTACTGGGAACAAGGCATCTCTTTTGAAGAGTATGTAAAAACAGGAAGACAGAGATTAGAAAACCCTGCCAGTCAGCAGGAAGCAGATTATAAACAATATTACGAACTGGGACTTCAGAGAATCGACAGAACCTTAAAGAAATATGTTCCGGATGAAAATCAGCTTAAAGAGCTTGAAGCCAAAAATTTTGAAGGTAAAATACTTATCATCTCCGAAGTATGGTGTGGTGATGCCAGTGCCACGGTTCCGGCTTTGGTTAAATTTTTCGAAGACCGAAATGAAGTACGTATTTTTCTGAGAGACCGTGATAAAAGTTTAATCAATCAATTTTTAACCAATGGTACGGAATCTATTCCGAAGGTAATTATTCTGGATAAAGATTTTCAGGTTAAAAATTCATGGGGTCCTCGTCCGAAGTTCGGAACAGAATTATTGATGAAATACAAAGCTGATCCTGTAGCTTATCCTAAAGATCTTTTTTACAATGACCTTCAGATTTATTATGCCAAAAACAGGGGTAAAGATGCTGTTCAGGAAATTTTGGAATTGTTGTAGAATGTTCAAATACACCTGTTTTCTCATCGCATTTTTTATTTTCCCCAATGCTTTCCGGGCACAAAACACAAAACTGGAAAATAAAGAGCAATATTTTTTAACTCAGTATAAAAAGTATTCCGAAAATGAAGATTACGATACCAAAGCAGATGAGTCTTTGAAATTTTCCGGTGAATTTAAAAAATTCATTGCTGAAAATCCTGAAACCCTCACCTATGACTTTAAACTCCTGAAGAAAAAATTGTTCATCGCTACGTCAGCAGATAAAAAGTTAAGATTCTATGGTTGGGACACAGAATTGGGAGGAACGATGAAAAGTTTTGATCAGATTATTCAGTATTCTTCCAATGGAAAAACAAAAACCATTTTTAATAAAGACCAGGCAGATACTGCATATTTTACTTCTGAAATTATAAAAGTCACCCTCAATAAGCAGATTTACTATCTTGTTATTTCCAATGGTATTTTTTCTTCAAAAGATAATGCTCAAAGAGTTCAGGCATTTACTATCAGCAATAACAGGTTAATTGATTCCAACAAAATTTTCAGGACCAAAACCACAGCCCTTAATAAAATTCAGATTGATTTTGATTTTTTTAGTGTGGTTAACAGACCGGAGCGTCCATTAAAATTGATTAAATTTGAACAAAATAAATTGTATATTCCTCTAGTTGATAAGGAAGGAAAAGTTTCTGATAAGTTTTTGATATATCAATTGAATAATAATTACTTTCAATATATTGGAATACAATAAATACCAGGAGAATTATTTATGAAAAAAAATCTAATCTACATCGTATTAATCGCTGTCATTGCGGTGATCGCTTTCGTTCCCGGCGTGAAGGAAAAACTGCAGGATGCTTTTTTTCCTATTGCCACAATTGAAAATGCAGTACATGTAACGGAAGAAGATTATGATATCGACCTGCAGGGAATCAATGTTCCGAGTACCAATCTCAAAACTTTTAAAAACAAAGCTGTATTTCTGAATTTCTGGGGAACCTGGTGTCCACCGTGCAGAAAAGAATGGCCTTCGATACAAAAGCTCTACGACACCCGAAAAGAACATGTGGATTTCGTGCTTATTGCAATGAATGATCAGGAAGATGCCGTAAGAAAATTTCTGAAGGAAAATAATTATACCGTTCCCGTTTACATTGCACAAAGTCCCATTTCAGAAAAAATACTTCCGAAAGTGTTCCCAACCACTTACCTTCTTGATAAAGACGGAAGAATCATTATTAAAGAAGATGCGTCAAGAGACTGGAATACAGAATCTGTACATCAGTTTATAGATAATATTATCAAATAATTTTTAACGTTCCATAAGACTTCATTGGTACAGAATTTGTGAATTAAGTACCGTTGTAGAATTATTAAAATTAAACACAAAATGAAATATTCAAAATTAAGTCTGGCAAAAGAAGCCATCAATCACAAAGGTTTTGTGAAAAAAATCCCCGACATTTTCAGAATGGTGAGAATGTGGAGAAAAGGAGAATACCCGATGAGATCCATTGATATTATTCTTCCGCTTTTAGGGGTATTGTACATTATCTCACCGATTGATCTGCTTCCGGAAGTTGCCGTTCCCGTAATCGGAGTGCTGGATGATCTGGCCGTTTTATCGCTTACCATTCCGAAACTGATTAAAGAAGTAGATAAATTCCTTCTTTGGGAAGCCGAACGACAATACAGCAAAGACAGTACGAAAGTAATCAATGCCGAAATCGTAAAATAAAAAACATCCTTTTGGGTGTTTTTTTGTGAATAAAAATCCAGTCGCTTTATCATAATGGAACGATAAAAACTCACAATTCAACTGCGAATTAAAATTCACAATTGACTTTCAACATCATTTCCTTAAATTTGCAACATCTAATAAAAAATAATGGAAAGTAAAAAAGAATTCTTTTTAGAGTGCTATAAACTTGGCATCATCAAATTCGGAAGATTTACATTAAAAAGCGGTATTGAAAGTCCTTTTTATGTAGACTTAAGACCACTGGCTTCAGATCCGAAAATCCTAAAAAACTTAGCCAATTATTTACTGGACATGCTTCCTCTGGATAATTTTGATCTGATCTGCGGAGTTCCTTATGCTGCCCTTCCGATGGCTACAGCAATGTCTCTGGAAAGTTATATTCCATTAATTATAAAAAGAAAAGAAGCCAAAAACTATGGCACCAAAAAACTGATTGAAGGAATTTACCAGAAAGGACAAAACTGCCTTTTGGTAGAAGATGTGATTACTTCAGGAAAATCTTTGATTGAAACCATTGCAGAAGTTGAGCAGGAAGACATCAAAGTTGCTGATATCGTAGTTGTTCTCGACAGGGAACAGGGTGGAAAAGAACTTCTTGAAAGCAGAGGATACAGAGTTCACACACTTTTCAATATTTCGGAAGTATGCTCTATTCTTTGGGAAAACGGAGAATTATCAGATGATGAAGTGAAAAGAATTCAGGATTTCCTGCAGGGAAATCACATTCAGTTTGAAGAAATAACAAGAGCTTCATACGAACAGAAACTCAGCACCGCACAGCATTCTGTTTCTAAAAAACTATTGGAAACTGCACTTGCCAAACAATCCAATCTTATCGCTTCTGCTGATGTTACCACAACTCAGGGATTATTGGATCTTGCAGAAAAAGTAGGTCCTCATGTGATTGCTTTAAAAACACATATCGACATTATATCTGATTTCGAATATGAAAAAACGATTACTCCGCTTAAAGCATTGGCTGCAAAACATAATTTCCTTCTTATGGAAGACAGAAAATTTGCAGACATCGGAAATACTCAGGAATTGCAGTTTACAAGCGGTGTATTTAAAATTACGGACTGGGCAGACTTTGTAACATCTCAGGTTATCGGAGGGTTTGAATCTTTAGACTGTTTTAAAAATGTAGGTGTCGTTGCCATCATCGGAATGTCTTCAAAAGGTGCTTTAACCACCAGTGCATATCGTGAAGAAGCACTAAAGATTGCAGCATCCCATCCTAATGTAATCGGCGGAGTTTCCCAAAACCCGCTTCCGGAGGAAATGCTGCTCTTCACGCCGGGTGTAAATCTTGCAGATTCCGGAGACGGGAAAGGACAGCAGTACAATACCCCTGAACATGTATTCAAAACACTTCACACCGATTTCATCATTGTAGGAAGAGGAATTTACAAAGCTGAAAATCCTGCCGAAGCTGCCATGCTGTATAAAAATGAAGGATGGAAAGCCTATCTGAATTCCCTTGAAAAAAAACTAACTCAAAGTTAATTTAAATATTAGAGGACTTTCTGTAAAATAAGTTATATTTGAACCATATCACAGTTAATTGAGAAATATTTGCATTGGCCTTTTTTTGTTTTTGGGTGTTGTAGAGGTATCTGCACAGAAAGACAGTATTTATATTGAAGCAAAACTGTCTTCAGACAAAAAACTGCTGCATGTAAATCAGGAGCTGGTTTATTATAACAATTCTAAAGCAGCTCTGAGTACAGTGAAACTTTTGAACTGGGTAGCCGCGTACAATAAAAGAGGAACCTCACTGGTTTACCGTAAGCTGGAAGACCGCAATACTGATCTTCACTTTGCTGAAAAAAAAGAGCTCGGAAAATTACTCAATTTGAAAATTCAGGATTCCGACCAGGAAATTCCAATCACTTCTATTTCGGAGGAAAATATTTTTTTACCCCTGAAAAAAGTGCTGCAGCCCGGAGAACAGGTAAAATTAAAACTGCAATATGAAATTCAGCTTCCCGACAAAAAATTTACGGGATACGGAACTTCAGATAAAAATGTAGCATTAAAATACTTCTTTATTGTCCCGGATCGTTTTGATCCGGACAATATTTCTAAAAGGGATTATCATGATATCGAAGAATCCGTAAGTTTCAATACGTACTGGAAGATTAATTTTGATCTGCCTGTTAATTATTTTATCGAAAGTAATCTTCAGCAGTTTCAGATGAATTCTTTCAAGGGGTATCTTGACTCCGATCCAGAATTTCTCATTTCACAGAATGAATATCCATCAATCATCATCAACAATGATGATATCAGAACTGAAATAAAATTCGGATATAATTTAACACCGGAAGAAAAACAAAATCTGGAATTTTATCTGCCGCTTCACCTGAAATTTATCAAAGACAGAACGGGAACTGTTCCTCAAAGAATTTTTATCTCAGATAAATTCAGGGCTAAAGAAGATTTTTTCGGAAATAATGATATTACATTCTGGAAGTTCAGATTTCAGCTTTTTAATGATGCTCAGAAGACCGATCTAGATTATTTCGGGATTGTGGCTAAAAAAGTATTGGAGGAAAGCATTATTACCGATAAACAGGATGATCACTGGTTTAAAAACGGATTGAAATCTTACCTTGAAATTCAATACCTCAAGAAATTCTATGGTGACACCAAACTCCTCGGCAGCTTACCGGAAACCAAAATTTTCGGGATCAAACCATTAAAGCTGTTTTATGCTTCGGATGTAAAGCTTATTGAACGGTACGGACTAACCTACCAATACATCATGTCCCAGAATCTTGATCAGAAAATTGATGAGAAATACACGGTCCTGAGCAACTTTAATGATATGGCCATCAGCAGTTTTGAAACCGGGACCTTATTCAATTATTCGGCGGATAAAATGGGCTATGAGAATTTTGACAGTCTTGTTCAGAAATTTATTTCAAAGAATACGGACAAACAGGTTAATCCAGATGATTTTATAAAAGAATTAGCGGAGCAGGATAAGAGAACAGCTTATCTGGCCGACTTTTTACAACACAAAAACAGGGTAAATTTTAAGCTTAAAAGGTTTCGGAAAGAAGGAGATTCTCTTCATATAAAAATTAATAAAAATACCCCCGCCAATATTCCGGTAAAACTGCAGACAGAATCTAAAGATGGCGATACAAAAGAATATTGGGTAGAAACGGAAGAAAATGAAAAAACAAAAACATTTTCTATTCCTGCCGAAAACGTCAACAAAATTACCCTGAATGATGATTACATTTTCCCGGAAGCCAATTACAGGGATAATTTTCTGTATGCGAAAGGATTTTTTTCCAACATGAGAAAAATCAAACTGAAATTTATCAAAGATATCCCGAATCCTGAATTCAATGAAATCTATATCAGCCCGAGGGTTCGTTTCAGCAATACGTATGATAAATTCCTGATCGGGTTCAACTTTAAGAATCAGTCTTTTTTTGATCAGAAATTTTTATATTCTTTTACTCCGACCTACAGTACGGGAACAGGTAAACTTACCGGATCCGGAGCTGTTAACTATTCTTTTCTGCCGGCAGAAAGTATTTTCAGAAGCATTACTTTCGGAGTTTCAGGATCTTATTTCCATTATGATTACGATCTGGCTTACAGCAAAGGTTCCGTTTATTCAAATTTTAACTTCAGAAAAAATCCAAGAAGTACCGTAAGCAGAAGCGTGGGAATTTCTTACAACTATTTTGAGAGAGATCTCAGCCCTCTGATGATTGCCAATAATGATTATGATAAATACAATCTTTGGAGTGTGGGTTACGGATACAATGACAGCCAGAGCATTCATGAGAAAAGCCTCGGAATCAACACCCAATGGATGGAAGATTTCCACAAAGTAACCGCAGAAGGCTTTTACCGCTGGGAATTTGCTCCAAGGCAAAAACTAAGTGTCCGACTTTTTGCAGGATATTTTATTAAAAACAATACAAGAAATAATACTTTCAACTACGGAATTTCCAGAGTTTCCGATTACTCTTTCTCCTATAATCTGTTGGGGCAAAGCGCAACCGGAGGTATCCTTTCACAACAATATATTCTGGCTGATGGAGGTTTCAAGTCTTTCATTCCGGGAACCGTCAACAAATGGATTACCTCTGTAAATGTAGATACCAGTGTCTGGAAAATTTTCCACATTTATGCGGATGCAGGTGTATATGACAATAAAAACCAATCTGCAAAGTTCATTTGGGACAGCGGTGTAAAGGTGCGTGTCATTCCGGATTTTCTTGAAATCTATTTTCCGATACAGTCGTCATTAGGCTTTGAACCGGGATTCAAGGATTATGGGAAGCGCATACGATATACTTTAATTCTTAATCTGAGTTCTATTATCAATGCAGCCAGACGAGGTTGGTATTAATCAACTCCTGTAATAAAAAATTGCCTCAGAAGTTAATCTGAGGCATTAGAATTTTAGATTCTATAATTAATCTTTCAGGATTTTTTGCGAAACCGGTTCATTGTTAACAATACCTGTTACAATATAACTTCCTTTTTGCAGCTCATCAACATTTAATGATCCATTTTCTTTAACAGAAGCTGTTTTTACGACTTGTCCCATCATATTGTACACTTTTACATCTTTCACATCCGTACCGAAAATAATTTCATTGTTTTTTACAAAAGTATTTTTGATGAAATTAGGACGTACAGCGTTAGCAGAAATATCATTAACCGCTAAAGTTCCCCCCTGTGGAGTAGGCAATCCTATGGTGAAATCCACATTATTGTTGTTGGTATCACCTGAAACTCTGGTAATGGAATTCAGAATGGTTGGTGATGGCGCTGCTCCTGCTCCTTCATACTGATTAGCTGTTCCATATCCTACAAAATCTAAAACATTGGAAGCTGTAGGGCCTGTTACCTGTGTGGCGTTACTTGCCAGCGCTACTTTTCCGGAAGTGAGCCCTATCCCTAGCCCTGCACCTACAATCGGACCAGATCCGTCGAAGTTCAATACAACATTAACCACAAGATTCGGGTTGATAAGATTAATCAATCCTCCGCCGTCACCGCCTTCCTGGATGAGATAGGTTTGTCCCGGTGGTAAGGTGATGGTAGGTAATGTGTGATATTGTGTAAATGCTCCTGTAGCGGAACCATACTGAATGGTTGCACCCGTTAAGGTTGCTGTTGAATTCCCGATGTTTTTCAACTCTATGAAGTCATTTGTTAAAGTTGCCCCTAAAAGGCCTCCTCCAGTATAAACTTCATTAATTACAATCTGTGCATTAGAAAATGCCGTCATCGAGACAAGCCCGATAAAAGTAAATGCTTTTTTCATAATTAAGTGATTTATGTTACATTTAAAGTTCAACAAAATAAATGCCAAATAATCAAGCATATACCACATTTATTACAAAAAATTCATTTTATTTTAATTATATAAATAAAAAAACCACTTTTTACAAAGTGGTTTTTATCTGGTATACGAAGTTAATTTTAGTCTTTCAGAATCTTTTGAGAAACCGGCTGATTATTTACCGTACCTGTTACAATATAATTTCCTTTTTGTAATTCAGCAACGCTTAAAGACTCGTTTGCTTTTACAGATGCTGTTTTTACAACCTGTCCATACATATTATAAACTTTTACATCATTTGCCTGAGCACCAAATGTAATTTCTTCATTTTTCACAAAAGTATTTTTAATGAAGTTTCCTTTGGTTTTAGATAAATCAGCAACAGCTAAACTACCTGAGTTTGAATTTTGAGGAGTAGGCGTACCCGCAGTAAAATCAGTACCATTATTATTGGTATCCCCTGAAGTTCTTGCAATAGAAGTTGTATTAGACGGTGCTGGCGCAGCAGCAGATCCTTCATAATAACTAGCGGTAGAACCGTAACCTAAAAAATCAATTACATTAGAGCTTGTTGCAGATGTAGGTGCTGTGCTATCAGTCGTTAAAGCAAGTTTACCTGCTGTTCCTGATAAATTAATAGTTCCTACTGCATCCGGTGTCGGCAAATCAGTTCCCGCCGTCCCTGCGCTTCCTTCCTGAAGAAGATACGTTTGGCCCGGAGCTAATGTTATAGTAGGCAATGCATGATTACTATTCCCACCGTTGAAAGTACCGGCCGCAGAAGCATACTGCAAATACGCACCCGTTAAAGTTACAGAGGTAGATCCGATATTTTTTAATTCTACAAAATCATACTTGTACAAAATAGCAGAATTGCTTCCACCACCTGCTCCATAAATTTCATTAATTACAATTTGTGCATTTGCAAAAGCAGATACAGAAACTATACTCAAAATTGTAAAGATTTTTTTCATGACGTTAAGATTTAATTATTAATAATTTACACGCCAAAATTACGCCAATTTTTCTTCATAAGACAATAATTGGGTTAATTTTTTGTTAATAATACTAAAAGCATTTCCATAAACTATTTTTAAGTATTTTTACCGATTATTTCTAAAGGCTTGCGGAATTATATTCTGATATTCGTGTTGTTTTTTATGGGCATATTCTCTGGAAATGCACAGATATTCACATGGAAAAACCCTAATCTTCCGCAGGATAGCCTTAATCAAGACAGCATTAAACAAGACAGTATTCTGGCTGCAAGATTTGAGCAGGATATTTTTGCCAAAGACACCATGGATTTTGTGAAAACCAGCAACAGAATTATTGTGGATGAAGCTGTTCTTGCAAGAAATGACAAAAAAAGATTTTTAGGCGAACTGAATTCAAAAGGTTCTATTATAAGAGGGATTACTTTCGGGAACAACCAGGGACAGTCTGTACAAAGTTCAATGGACCTGCAGATTTCCGGGAGACTTTCTAAAGATGTAACCATTCTTGCGAGCATTTCTGATCATAATTTGCCAATTCAGGCAGACGGATATACCCAGACTCTTGAAGAATTCGATAAGATCTACATGCAGCTTAATATTAAGGATAAATCCATCCTCAGAGCCGGACATCTTGATCTTGTTGAAGCCAAAAACTATTTTGCAAAATATCAGCGGCGGAGTATGGGAATTGAGTTCCAGACGGAATTCGGGAAAGATAATAAAACATTTGTTGATGTTTCCATGGGAGTGGCACGAAGTGAATTCCACAGAATACGTTTTCAGGGTGTTGAAGGAAACCAGGGACCTTACCGACTGACGGGAAAAAACGGTGAACAGTTTATCACCCTGATCTCCGGATCGGAACAGGTTTTTATTGATGGTATTCTTATGAAGCGTGGTGAAAACCAGGATTACATTATCAATTATAATACAGGCGAAGTTACTTTTACCAGTTTCCGTCCTATTTTCCAGCAGAATTTTATTACGATTTCCTACAATTATACCAACAGGAATTATTCAAGATATTTATTCACCGGGAAAGTTGAGCATAAAAGAGAAAAATTAAAGCTCGGGCTTAACTGGTTCATGGAAAATGATAATAAAAACGCTCCGCTGGCGCTGAATCTTTCTCAGGAAGATCAGCAGATTCTTGCCAATGCAGGAAACGATCCAAATCTGATGTACGCTCCTTCCGGCGTAGTTACCGAATATGATGTCAACAAAATCCTTTACCGCCTGGTTCAGAATTCTTCCGGAAATTATTATCAGTTTTCAACAGATGCCACACAGACTCTTTATACGGTTTCATTTACTTATTTCGGGGCAAATCTGGGTGATTATAAAATAACACAAACCACCAATAACGGAAGGGTTTTTGAGTATGTAGGCCCTAACATGGGTGATTACCGTGCCGTAAGAAAACTGCCTTCTCCCGAAAAATCACAGGTCTATTCCTTTAATTCCGAATATGCATTAAAGGACGGAAAAATTGGAGCAGATATTTCATTAAGCAACTATGACATCAATCTTTTTTCTTCTAAAGACTCTGACCAGAATATTGGCTATGCATGGCGGATTTTCGGAAATAAAACTTTTACCAAAAACAACTGGAAAGGAACTCCGAATTTTGAATATCAATATATTGATAAACAGTTTCATATTTTAGACAGGATTAATGATGTAGAATTCTCAAGAGATTTCAACCTTGCACAGGAATTCAGCGGGAGAACACAAAACAGGTTCATCTTTAGCTTTTTAAATAAATGGAATAATAAATCTACGCTCAATTATAGAATTAATTACCTTGATGAGCAGGATTCTTATAAAGGGATAAAAAATGATCTCGATTTTGGCTGGATCAGCGGAAAGTTCTTCACCAAAGGAAATTTATCTTATCTAAACACCAATGCCGTACTTCAGGATACAAAATTCATAAGAGGTGGTGCATCAACAGAATATACAGGCAAAAAAGGAAGCTGGGCTGTTGGAGGAAGTATGGAACATAATGAAAAGAAATACAATGACACTCAGCTTATGGATGTCACAAGTTTCAGCTGGAGGGAAATTTTCATACAGAAAAAAATCGGTGACAGTGCCCGCACAAAACTGCTCACTAAAGTGTACATGAGAGATAATGACTCGGTGCGCGACAACAGGCTTCAGAACATGAATAATATTTTAGGATTCATGGCTGAAAGCCAAATCATTAAAACGGAGAAAACAACATTGAACGCGCTTCTTCACTACCGTAAGTTTTTCTATCAGAATCAGGACGCGGATGCTTCCAGAAACAATGATTTTGTGGTAGGAAATATTCTTTACAACCAACAGCTCTTCAGAAACGGGATGAGACTGCAGGCTTTCTATGAGCTTGGAAACGGGCAGGAAGCACAAAGAGAATTCCAATATATAAAAGTAACCGACGGACAGGGTATTTATAAATGGACAGATTATAACGGTGACGGCATTCAGCAGCTTGATGAATTTGAAATTGCAGAATATTCTGACCTTGCGCAATACATCAGGATTTACACGAATTCTGTACGATATATTCCTTCCAATAAAAATAAAATTCAGCTGGCCCTATTTGTGAATCCTTCTGTTGTTTTTAATTCTGAAAACAAATTCCTGAAGCGATGGAATTTTAATATTTCACTGAATTCCCAAAATTCATTTTACAAACGTGATAAAGTTTTGGTAATTAATCCTTTCGAAAAAAATGAAGACCAGATCCTGAAAAACCAGAATATACTTGCTTCTGCACAGTTTAGTCCGACAGAAAAATCCGGCTGGAACGGAAACTATCGTTTTATCTCAAATGACAACCTTATCAATGCCAATTTCAGCAATGAAGAACGTGAGCAAGTTTCACATTTCTTAAATATTGGATACTGGTTTAATAAAGAATTCAGGATCGACTGGGAAAATTCCGTACATGATATTCGAAATTCTTCACAATTATTTGCCACAAGAGATTACCGTCTGAATAATTTTGAAACCAAACCGAAAGCGACTTATAAATTTACAGATGCTATTCAGGCTGAGCTTTCCTCCGCTTTCCGACAGAAAGACAGAGTGGATGGAGAGGAGCTTCTGAAAGCATTTGACATCACCGGAACCATACAGTGGGAACGTCGAAAAACGTCCATCCGGGGAAACTTTTCATTTATTAACAATGATTTTACGGGAAACAATTTCAGCATTGTAGGAAATCAGATGCTTGACGGTTTAAAACCCGGAAAAAACCAGGTCTGGAGCGTATTTATTCAGCAGGCCATCAATTCTTTTCTTCAGCTTAATTTAAATTATGAAGGAAGAAATTCAGGGGACAGAACCATTCATATCGGAAGCATGCAGGTTAAGGCGAGTTTCTGATTTCAAACTGTTTGAGGGCTTAAGAGGAATATTGGTTATAATTATCATCATTTACGCTTATAGATAATATCCTATTTTCAAGTGCCCGGAATTTTGTAAATTTGCAGCATGATTAAAATTGGCAACATAGAACTGCCGGAATTTCCGCTTTTACTGGCACCAATGGAGGATGTGAGCGACCCGCCTTTCAGGAGGTTATGCAAAATGCATGGTGCAGATTTGATGTACTCTGAATTCATTTCTTCAGAAGGGTTAATTCGCGATGCAATTAAAAGTCGAAAAAAACTGGATATTTTCGACTATGAGCGACCTGTGGGAATCCAGATTTTTGGCGGTGATGAAGAAGCAATGGCCATGTCAGCAAGAATTGTAGAAACGGTAAATCCTGATCTTGTTGACATTAATTTCGGATGTCCTGTAAAAAAAGTTGTCTGCAAGGGTGCGGGCGCTGGAGTTTTAAAAGATATTGATTTAATGGTTCGTCTTACAAAAGCTGTGGTAAGTTCCACCAGTTTACCGGTAACCGTTAAAACCCGTTTAGGCTGGGACAGCACTTCCATCAACATCGATGAAGTAGCGGAACGTCTTCAGGAAACAGGCATTAAAGCATTAACAATCCACGCAAGAACACGTGCACAGATGTATAAAGGGGAAGCCGACTGGGAACACATTTCCAGAATCAAACAAAATCCTAATATTGAGATTCCGATCTTTGGAAACGGTGATATCGACTCACCTGAAAAAGCCTTGGAATACAAACAAAAATATGCATGCGACGGTATTATGATCGGAAGAGCTGCTATCGGTTATCCTTGGATTTTTAACGAAATTAAACATTTCTTTAAGACAGGAGAACATCTTCCGGCCCCAACTATTGAAGACCGTTTACTGGCAGTTCGCCAGCATGCGGAATGGAGCGCAGAATGGAAGGGCGAAAGACTTGGGCTGGTGGAAATGAGACAGCACTACAGCAATTATTTCCGAGGCGTTCCTCATTTTAAAGATTTCAGGAAGAAATTTTTAGAAGTATTCACTTTGGAGGAAATGGATGCGTTAATCAAGGAAACCCAGGAATTTTATACTGAATATTTAGCCCAACAGGCATAAAATAAAAAAACCATCACTCTAAGCTGATGGTTTTTATTTTAAGTCATATTTTTAAATTAATATCCTTCCGAAGCAGAATGGTTTTTAATTAAAGCCAATGCAGAGGAAGTTCCGATTCTTTTTACTCCCATGCTGATCATTTTTTCGGCATCTTGCGGAGTTCTTACGCCGCCGGCTGCTTTTACAGGAAGCTTTCCGGCATTTTCCAGCATTATTTTTATCCCTTCAAATGTTGCACCATTTGGTTTTCCGTCTTGGGTTTCATAAAAACCTGTTGAAGACTTTACGAAAATTTTAGACCAATCATTTTCAGAAAAACGCTCTTCTGCCCAAATGGAAATATTTCTGGTAAGATCTGCGATCTGTTCATCGGTTAAAGCTGCAATTTCGATTATCCATTTTGCTGCTTTATGGTGTTCCAGACAAAGTTGCGTGCATTTTACGAACTCATCTTTTACAAGATCCAAATCTCCTTTTAAATAAGCATTGTAATTGATCACAAAATCCAGCTCATCTGCTCCATCGGCAATCGCTTTTTCAGCTTCTGCAAGTTTTTCGTCTACAGAATATGTTCCTTCATGAAAACCGATAACTGTTCCCACCACAACATCTGAATTCCTTTCAAGAATATACTTTTTGATTTCCGAAACATAATCCGGACGGATCATTACGGCGAAAATTCCGTTATCAATAGCCTCCTGTGCCAGATCTTTATCTTTCTGTAATGTTTCTTCTTCCGAAAGCCCTGACTGCGCAGGAGTTTTCAGGTAGGTTGAATCCAAATATTGTGCAATGTTCATGATGTTTATACTTTCAGTTGTCTGTAAATACCCTGCTCCAAAGATATGAAAGTTTCCGTTCTTGTAACCCCTTTCAGTTTCTGAAGTTTACTTAAAATCTGCATCAGGTGGTCATTATCTTTACAGAGGACTTTCAGGAATATGGTGTAATTCCCTGTGGTATAGTGAGCTTCCACTACTTCATTGATTTCCTTTAAAGCCTTAACCATGTCAGGATAATGACTGGGTTTATCGAGGAATACACCTATGTACGAAATAACTTTATATCCTATTTTTTTAGGATTAAGAAAAGAAATTGAATTTTCAATTACTCCTGCCTGCTCGAGTTTTTTAATTCTCTGGTGAACCGCAGTTGTGGAAATCCCCACTCCTTTGGAAATATGAGCAAGTGATGTTTTGGAATTATCCATCAGCATGTAAATAATTTCCTTGTCAATTGAATCCAATTGATAGCTTGTGTTGTCTGAATTTTTCATTCTCTACTTAAATTTATGTTTTTCACATTTGTTTATACTTTACCTAGCGTTACATAGACCGGAAAATGGTCGCTGTAACCGCCGAGATACCTTGTTCCGGCATAAGTGCGGAACGGCCTTCCCTCAAAATTTTTGTCCCGGCAGCTGATTTTTACGGGTTTAAAAATTCCGGCATTTTGAAAAGAAAGCATACGATCTTCTTTAAAAAAAGATTCAGACAATATGATCTGATCAAATAACAGCCCGGATTTGTAATGAAAAGTAGAGTAATTTCCTGTAGAAAACAACTGCTGAAAAGGATTTTCCAAAACCTTTTCGTAGGAATTGTCATAGAGAATTTTTACTAAATTTTCATCATCTGGGTTTTCGTTGAAATCTCCGCACAGAATTACATTTTCATCAGCATTTATGAGATCCAGAATCCTTCTTTGGATTTCATTAAGTATAAAAATCCTTTTGGGCCTGTTAATATCTTTTTCGCGTTTAGAGGGAAGATGGGCGATAAAGACATTGATAATCTCTTCTTTATACTTCAATACTGAATAGAGCACGTCTCTTGTTGTATCGTAGTTTTCTATGTTTTGGGTTTCGTTTTCAAAGAAGAAGATAATAGCTTCAGAGTCTATTATTTCAACTTTATTTTTATCATACAGCATGGCTACATCAACTTTTCTTTCATCCCTGGAATTGTAATGTACAATACCATATTCTGAATTGAACGGCTGCATCTGTATGAGATCTTCCAGTACCTGCTTTCCGGAAACTTCTGAAAGACCTATAATAAAGGGAAGCGTACCATTTTCATCCTTTATCAGCTGAAAAACGTGTGCGATTTTATAGAGCTTGTTTTTATATTTTCTTTCGTTCCAGTTCCGTAACCCTGAAATTGTAGGATCAAGCTTATGCCTTGGTTCCGGATCTGGCAGGAATAAATTTTCAACATTATAAAAACTAAAAAGTTCCATCAACACGCTTTTCTAATAATTAAAATTTTCATTTTAACTTTCAGGATGTAAATTTATTATTTTATTTAATAAATCATTAATTATTTCGCAATTTTTTTACATGAATTTTATATTTAAATAATTAAAATTCAATAAAAAATCTTAAGACATAAAACCATCAAAAGTTAAAAATTTAAATATTGTCGTTTATTTTAGAATATTATTTTTAATAATTTAACAACCAAAATTAAATTAAATTAGAATAAAATAAACTAAAAATTAAAATATGATTATTTTTTTAAACTACAACAAAAATAACAACAAAAAATATTCCGATATTACATTTTATTATTAATATAAAATCGTTAAACAGTAATAAATTCTATAATTTATCTTTTTTAAAGTAAATCGGGGCGTTTTTCCTGAGTAATTCTTACCGCTTCATCATGACGCCATTCTTCGATTTTTGCAAAATTGCCGCTCAGGAGAATTTTTGGCACTTCCAAACCTTTATAAACTTCAGGTCTTGTATAAATAGGAGGAGAAAGCAGATCATCCTGAAAACTGTCTGTTAAAGCACTTTGCTCATCATTTAAAACGCCGGGAAGCAGACGGATTACAGAATCTGCAAGAACACAGGCTGCCAGCTCGCCACCGGTGAGTACATAATCTCCGATGGAAATTTCTTTTGTAATATGAAGATCTCTTACACGCTGATCAATCCCTTTATAATGACCACATAAGAAGATAAGATTCTGTTTAATAGAAAGTGTATTGGCTATTTTCTGGTTTAAGGTGATCCCATCCGGTGTAAGATAAATAACTTCATCATATTCCCTCTGTTCTTTTAATGCGGAAATACATTTATCCAGCGGTTCTACCATCATTACCATTCCCGCTCCACCCCCGTAAGGCTCATCATCAATCTGTCGGTGTTTATTAATCGCCCAGTCTCTCAGGTGATGAAAATGCACTTCCACCAGTCCTTTATCCATGGCTCTTTTTAAAATAGATGTTTTAAAAGGGCTTTCCATCAGCTCCGGAAGCACACTTATGATATCAATTCTCATTGTAAAGTTTCGTTTTTCTTATTCGGCGAAATTATTAATCGTAAGGAAGAATCTTTGTTAAAATAACTCCACATCCAGTTGAAGAATACGGCAAGCTTATTTCTGACGCTCAAAATTAACATTAAATGTAAGAACATCCAGAAAAACCACGCCAGAAATCCCTGAAATTTGACAAAGGGCAAATCTACAACTGCTCTGTGTTTCCCGATGGTAGCCAGAGAACCCTTATCTTCATATTCGTATTCTTTCCAGTCGGCAGTATTTTTCCTGAGAAGATTTTTACCTAAATTTTTCGCCTGGGTAATTGCCACATTTGCCACCTGAGGATGCCCCTGAGGATATTTCGGAGTTTCCATATACGCAATATCTCCAATGGCAAAGATGTTGTCGTAGCCTTTTATTTTATTGTATCGGTCTGTAATATATCGGTTTCTGATGAGCTTTTCCTGAGGAAAGCCATCAACAACATTCCCTGTAACGCCGGCTGCCCAGATTACATTATTGGAAGGGATTGTTTTTCCACTTTTCATGTACACTTTATCACCATCATAATCGGTAACATATTCCTGACTTAGAAATGTTACGCCGAGATCTTTTAAATATTCTTCAGACTTATTCTGTGCTTCAGCACTCATCACTGCAAGTGGTTTTTCCGTAGAACTTACGAGAATAATCTCAAGATGGGCAAAGTTCATATACGGATAATCTCTAGGAAGAATTTCTTTTTTCATTTCGGCAAAAGCACCTGCCAGTTCCACACCGGTGGGACCGCTTCCTACAATGACAATATTCCAGTTTCCATCATCACTGCGGCTTTTTTCCAGGATCAGTTTTTCAAATGTCATCAAAACATGATTTCTGATACTGATGGCCTCCTGTGTATTTTTCATTCCGAAAGCTTTACTTTCCAAATCTTTATTCCCGAAAAAATTGGTTTTACAACCTGTGGCAATTATGAGTTTATCATAGCTGAATTCCGCTTCCTCTGTGATTACTTTATTGTTGGCAGTATCAATTGCTTTAACCTCCGTAAGCCGGAACTGTGTATTCCTGGAACGCTGAAAAATTTTCCTGAACGGAAAAGAAATATTGGATGGCTCAATTCTTCCGCACGCTACCTGATAGAAAAGAGGCTGAAACATATGATGGTTTACCCGGTCTACAACAAGTACTTTTTTGTTTTTGTTATTTAATGTTTTCGCAAGTTGCAGCCCCGCAAAACCTCCTCCTATAATGATGATCTTTTCGCGTGTTTCCATAGTACACAAATTTACTGATTTTATTTTAGCATTTCGCAGCGAAAAAAGTTAGTTTTGCAAAACTTTATGCCACAGAAAAAGTACAGCAAAAAAACCGCCAAAAAGGTTCATGCAACCCGTAGGAAGAACTATTTTTTCCGACGCAAAGTACTATTGGCAATTCTTCTGATTGCACTTGTAGGAACAGGATTTTATTTAAAAAAGACCGTAAGCTATTATTATGCTATGTACTTTAATAAATTCGTGCACCGGAAGCTTCATAATACAGAATCTGAAACAGTAAGAATACAGAAAATCATTTCAGATAACCTTGATAAAACGTACGGTTTTGACATATCCCACTACCAAAATAAAGAAGATATTAACTGGGATAGTCTGAGCATCGGGAACAGAACCATTCCACTGGAATTTGTCGTGATGCGCGCCACCATGGGAAACCGCAATGCGGATAAACATTTTGATGATTTCTGGGAAATGGCAAAAAAGCAGGAATTTATCCGGGGTGCATATCATTTTTACAGAGCAGATGAAGATCCTGTAAGACAAGCCAACAATTTTCTTGAAAATGTAAAACTGGAAAGCGGCGACCTGCCTCCCATTCTTGATATAGAAAAGATTCCGAAGCGTAAAACCAATGAAAAACTGATTGAAGATCTTAAAGTATGGTGCAGGATTGTAGAGGAAGCCTACGGAAAAAAGCCTATTATTTACACCTATTATCATTATTACAAAGATTTTTTGAAAGGCGAATTTGACGATTATCCGTTGTGGCTTGCCAATTACAATGACGTTCCTGCCCCATCACCTGATTCTGAATGGGATTTCTGGCAGTTTACAGAAAACGGGATCGTTCACGGAATCAACACCAAAGTAGATCTTGATATATACAACGGAAGTTCGTGGTCTTTGAAAAGACTTACCCTGGATTAATTTTATTCAAATTTTCTAAGATAATCTCACTTATACAGTCTGAAATTTTCTCACTTATAAAAACATTACGGGTATCTTAAAATAGCCAGTGCTTTGTTTAAATTATTTAAACGGTCTCCTTTGAACCCATTCCGTTTTTGGAGAAATAGCAGGAAAAAGAATTTTCATGAAAGGATTAATCATGAAGTTATTATGTTTAATCAGACCAAAAATTTCAGAGGGTTCAGCTCCGATGGTTGATTTTATTTCTAAAGCTGTTCTGCCAAAAATAATTCTTTCAAACTGATAAGTAATTCCGAATTCCACCATATCTAAAAGCATATTGAGGTAGACCTGCTTTTCTTTCTGAAGTTCTTTGTGATAGCCTAAAAAGTAAGTATCAACATCATTATTATTGATCAGCAAAGTATAAAACCCAACAAGTTCGCTTTCTGAAAAATAGCCGAAGATTCTAAATTTTTCGTCAAGATTTTCCTTCATTTTCCCGAAATGGTTTTCAGCCAGGAAGAATGTATTGAATGCAGCATTATCAACTACATTATGATACAGCTTGTTCATTTCGTTCCGGTATTTATTTATTGAATCCAAATCCAGCTCACGCTTTTCTATACCCTGCAGTTTCTTTTTTGCTGCTCTTACTCGTGACCTGTATTTTTTTGAAAAGTCATTGAGATAATCATCAAATGTTTCCCAGTGTTCCTTTATTTTCAGTTTCATATTAGGCTGTACGGAAAACCGAAAATACGGATCATACTCTTTTCCTTTAAACCGTTCTGCAAGAGAGTTCTGATAATCTTTAAAAATAATTAAAGACGTTTTCCTGATCTCAGACTGCATGACACCAATCGCTTTATGTAAAACTATCAAAATATCTCTTACCGGGATTTTTGAAAAATCAAAATAAAATCCGTTCTGGCCGGTCAGCATATTATTTCCGAGAATCATTACATCTTTTATAAAAAAGCCTGTGAACAGACTTTTAATATTCCATCCGGAATCATTCTTTAAAGACTTTCTAAATCCAATAAAATCGATGTATTGAAACAAAGCACCTCCCACCAGTTCGTTTTGATTAAAAAAACCCACCATAAAGCACTCCATATTAGAAGGCAAAGAAGCATGAAGCGCACAAAAATATTCCTGCGAAAGCATGACATTATGATTTCCGATCGTTGAAGACCAACATTCCGGAAAATCCTTATCTGAATGGTATATTTTTAAATGATATGACATAAAAAAGGCTACGCAAAAGTAGCCTTATAATTTAATCTTTTGTAATTATTTTTGTGTTACCCAATGAAAGCCATCAACAGCATACCATCCGCAGATAATACCGCCCATAATGGTAATCGTAAGCGTCCAGTATCCCGTATTGATCATCGTATACTTCCATGATTTCCTTTCAAACATCGCATTAATGGCAATAACAGGGAAAACGAAGAGAAAACCTGTCATAAAAGAGTGCAACGCTCCGTGACCAAAAGACCTGTATGCCATCCCGTAATCTTTCATAAATGCGTGATACGATTCGTTGGCATTCATCTCATCACCACCAATCATTCCTAAAGCACCAAACTGATGAATGGTTATAAAATGAAGAAAATAGGCTATAAATAATGATAAAATAATCGTAAAGACAAATACACCTACCATTTGTCCTTTCATTTTTTCCTGAGATAAACCGGCTTCTTTCATCCAAACAGTTCCGAAGACTTTAGGATGATACCATATAAAACCTGTAAGAAGAGGAATAATTGAGGCTGCTAATACTGCCCAAAAGTTGATTTGCACCATTGTTTATATTTTTATAGTTAGAATTATGAATTTACAATAAAAATCAATTCAAAATACATTTAGAATAAAAAAAACTTCAATAATATAAATATATTATAAATAAAATCTTATTTAATGGAAAATAACATAAAAACATAAATTCATTTATTAATTTAAATTTCATAAGGCTTTACCGTTGGTAAAAAATTATATCAGGAACAAGCAAAAGTTTTATGCCTTTAATTTTTGTACTTTTGCAGCTCAATTTTTAGCATTATTAAACCATCATGAATTACGTTTCTGCAGAAAACCTCACAAAATCTTACGGTATCAAAGTTTTGTTTGAAAATATTTCCTTTCACATCAATGAAGGCGATAAAATTGCCATTGTTGCCAAAAACGGAAGCGGAAAATCTACCCTGTTGAAAATTTTAATGGGAAAAGAGATTGCAGACAGCGGAACAGTGATGATCAATAAAGATATTCAGGTGGTATTATTTGATCAGGAAATTGATTTTAATCCGGATCTTACAATAGATGAATTCATGATGACACTGGATTTCGAGCCTATTTTAGCATTAAAAAATTATCATAAATCGCTTCATTCCACTGATCATGATTTCATTGAAAAAGCACTGGCCGGGATGGAAACTCATAAAGCATGGGATCTGGAAAACGAGATGAAGCAGATTCTTTCGCAGCTTAAAATCACCGATCTTGAAGCAAAAATGGGAACACTTTCCGGAGGACAGATCAAACGTGTCGCTCTCGCAAAACTTCTAACGGAAACAAGAGCAGAACATCGCCATACTTTACTAATTATGGATGAACCTACCAACCACCTTGATGTGGAAATGGTAGAATGGCTGGAAAACTACCTTAATAAAGCTAAAATCACCCTACTCCTTGTAACCCACGACAGGTATTTTCTGGATAGCGTCTGCGATATCATCTGGGAAATGGAAGATAAAAACCTGTATTTCCACAACGGTTCTTATGCTACTTATCTGGAAAATAAAATGATCCGGGAAGACAACCTGAATGCGACCATCGACAAAGCCAATAATCTTTACCGAAAGGAACTGGAGTGGATGCGCCGCCAGCCGAAAGCCAGGACCACAAAATCCAAATCCAGAATTGACTCCTTTTACGAAACAGAAAAAGTAGCCAAAACAGATACCAGAAAACAGGGTCTCGAACTTGATTTTGAAATGAAAAGGCTTGGTAATAAAATTCTCGAACTTAAACATATTGACAAAAGCTTCGGAAGTAAAGTTTTGTTAAAAGATTTCAGCTATCAGTTTCAGAGAGGCGAAAAAGTAGGCATTGTAGGAAAGAACGGAGCCGGAAAATCTACTCTTTTAAATATTATCCAGGGATTTGAAAAAGCAGATCATGGCGAAATTGAGACCGGAGAAACGATTCATTTCGGATATTTTTCACAGAAAGGACTCGTTTATAAAGAAGATGAAAGAGTGATTGATTTCATCAAAGAAGTTGCTGAATATTATCCTCTTGCTAATGGAAAAAGCCTTTCGGCATCGCAGTTTTTAAGATTGTTTTTATTTGATGATCAAACGCAGTATTCTCCGATATCAAAGCTTTCAGGCGGTGAAAAAAGAAGACTTCACCTGATGTATATTTTATATCAAAACCCTAATTTCCTGATTTTTGATGAACCTACAAACGATCTTGACCTCCCAACCTTAACAGTTCTGGAAAACTTCCTGCAGCAGTTTCAGGGTTCACTCATTATTGTTTCTCACGACAGGTATTTTATGGACCGGATTGTAGACCATATTCTGGCATTTGAAGGAGAAGGAAAAATTAAAGATTTTGTAGGGAACTTTTCTGAATACAGAGAGGCAATGAGCAAGGATGAATCTACGGAAAAAACGGCAGCACAAAAACAGCCGGAATCTTCCAAAGCAAACACACCAACAGATTCTTTAAATACAACCAAAAAGAAAAAGCTTTCCTTCAAAGAGCAGCGCGAACTTGAGACTATTGAAAAAGAAATGCCCGAACTGGAAGATCAACGGAAAAAAATTCTCGATCAGCTTAATAATGAATCTGATTATGAGAAAATATCAAAGCTTTCCGCAGATCTCGAGAATATCTCTGAAAAACTGGAAAACCATGAAATGAGGTGGCTTGAACTTCAGGAGATTCTGGGAGAAGGATAATAAGTTTGAGAGTGAGAGCGTTTTAGAGTAAAAGTTTTTGCAGATAACACTATCACTCTAAAACACTACAATCTGTAATTACATGTAAACTACTTTTTGAGCATCTGAGCTCTCCAGTGCAGCATCGATAATTTTCATATTTTTAATGATTTCTTCTGCCGGAGAAGGCAATGCATATCCGAAAACGATGAACTCATAAATCTGCTGGTAATAATTCATATAATTTCCCGGCTCGCTGGAAGTAAGCATTCTTTCAGTGTCCTTATTTTCATTTAAAAAATTCAGAATTCCGTCTGCTTCTTTGAGATGTTTTGTCCACTCTTTACCGTATTCAGGAATAGCTCCGGCTGCCAGCTCATTTTCCTGATTATCAGTTCTTTCCTGAAGAAAGCTTCCTTTTTCTCCGTGAATGGCATATGCATAATGCGCCTCTTTTGTAAATACCGAAGATTTCAGTCTTACTCTCAGATTATTCTGATAATACAGAACAATTTCAAAATAATCATTGGCAAAATCTTTTCCTTTCATTGAAAATACATCAGCGAACAATTTTTCAGGGAGACCAAAATACTGAGTTGCCTGATCTATCAAATGTGACCCGAGGTCATGCAGCGATCCGGAACCTGTAGCCTCAGGGTTTTCTTTATGCGCTTTTCCGCTGGGCTCTGTGCGAAACCTGTCGAAACGTATTTCCGCTTCTTTAATATCTCCTAATTTCCCTTCATTCATGATTTTCTGAACCTGGAGATAATCCCGGTCAAATCTTCTGTTCTGATAAACGCTCAGGAACAGACTTTTCTCTTCGGCAAGTTTTACCAGCTCCTCGGCTTCAGCAACATTCACCGTAAAAGGCTTTTCAACAATTACATTTTTACCGGCTTCCAAAGCCATTTTTACATATTCAAAATGAGTCTGAACCGGTGTGTTTACCACAACCAATTCAATATCCGCATGCTGCAGCATTTCCTCTACGGAACGATAAATGGTTGCTTCAGGGTATTTTTCATTAGATTCTTCTTTGCTCCTTTCTACAATAGCCGACAAGAAAAATCCCGGATGTTCTTTTAAAAAAGGTGCATGAAATATTTTTCCGCTCATTCCGAAGGCGCAGAGTCCCGTTTTTACCAATTGCATAATTATTTTTTACCAAAGTTATTCATAAACATTCAATTTATTTAATAAATAATCAAACACATTTCTTAAAAAAATGATAAAAATCACCTCTTAATTTTTATCAATTCTAAATAATAATATACTTTTGCAATTATTTAAATTCAATCTAAATAGCATAAACTATAATGAAAAAGCAGCTAGTAACTTTAGGGATATTATTCACAGCCGTATCCTTAAATGCACAAATGAAAAACACTGAAGCTGATACTGTTAGGATCCAGAATATTGAGGATGTCAATCTTCATAAAACAGGAAATCCCAACAAGGCAAGACCATTATCCACGAAATCTAATCTGACGATAATGGAAACCCCGCAACCCATTGCCATTGTAACCCATGAAATTATTGAGCAACAGCAGGCAAAACAGCTCAGCGATGTACTTCAAAACGTTAATGGTATTTACATTACATCATCAAGAGGAAATTCCCAGGATAGTTTCGGTGGACGTGGTTTTATATTAGGAAATGATAATATTTTCAAAAACGGTTCCAGAATAAACAGCGGTGTTTTTCCTGAAGTGAGCGGCCTGGAAAGAGTTGAAGTTCTTAAAGGAGCCAACGCTATGCTATACGGAAATACAGCTGCAGGCGGCGTGATTAACATGATTACAAAAAAACCCAAATTCAATTTCGGAGGAAGTGTGGGGATGAATGCAGGAAGCTGGAACTCTTACAAACCTTTAGTTGATATTTATGGACCACTTTCTAAAAATATAGCCTTCAGGGTAAACGGGACTTATGAATATGCAGAAAGTTTCAGAGACGTTGTTCAGTCCGAAAAATATTATTTCAATCCGTCATTTTTATTCAATTTAAGTGACAGATCACAATTAATAGTTGAAGCCGACTACCTTAAAAATGATTTTACCCCGGACTTCGGAATCGGGTCTATTACCAATAAAGACCAAAGCTACAGATTAAACGACGCTGTTTCCAGAAATGTCTTTTTCGGAACAGACTGGCAATATCAAAATGTGGAACAGGTATCAACTAACGTCACTTTCAACCATCAATTCAATGAAAGATGGTCTTTGAATGCTACTGCAGCTTATCAGAATTATACAAAAGATTATTTTTCATCAGAAAGAGTACAGTGGATATACGATAAAACGGTAGATCCTGACAGACTATCATGGAAAAGGCCTTTCGGTAAAACATACAATGAGCAGAATTATACTTCTGCACAGGTGAATATCAACGGAGAATTCAATACCGGAAAAATCAACCATAAAGTATTAATCGGTTCAGATGCAGATTACAGCCAGGCTGACGCTTATACTTATAATGTAACCGCTCCTGTAAATATTTTATTTTTAGACGATCCGTCTACATGGGGAAGTATTGACATGCCTGCCTCAGCTCTTAATACAAAAAACAGAATCAATACAAGAAGAATTGGTTTATATGCACAGGATTTCATCAGCCTGACCAAACAATTTAAAGTTATTGCTGGATTAAGATGGTCTTATGTTGAAAATATGCCAACGATTACAACACGCTTTACAACTGATGAAAAATTTGAAGTGGCAAATTCATCAACATCAGACAATGCATTTTCTCCAAAAGTAGGTTTGGTTTATGCACCTAATGAAAATCTTTCCGTTTTTGCGACGTATACTAATTCATTTGTTTCAAATTCAGGATATACTTCAGATCAGTTTGGTACCGTTAATACCAATCAGCCCGTTACACAAGTTCAGAACCAACTGAACAGTTTATCAAGACAAAGCATAAAACCCACCACTGTTGATCAGTACGAAGTAGGGGTAAAAAAGAATTTCTGGAATAATGCTTTAGGGGTTAATCTGACTGCTTATCAAATTATGTACAATAATTATTACCAGACCTACTGGTTTGCCGGATCAAACGGAGCACCTGTAAACGCTACAGACACTAACCTGAAAGAGTTCGCCGGAAAAATGAGAAGCCGCGGTGTGGAATTGGACATCACCGGAAATCCTACAGAAAATATATCAATAATCGGAGGATTCTCTTATAATAATTCTGTTTATATTGATACTCCGGAAAAAGGATATGTTGAAAATCAGAGATTGGTAAGAACACCTGCTACAACAGCGAATGCTTCTGTCTTTTATAAATTCACCAAGTATGCAAAAGGATTGAAAGTCGGAGCCGGCGTTTATTATATTGGTGACAGAATCGCAGGATGGAATGATACAAAATCTACAAATACAAGCAGGAATAATGTAAGCAGAATGTTTGATCTAAAAGACTATATAACGGTTTCATTATCCGTAGGCTACGAATGGAAGAAGTTCATGATCCAGGGAAGAGTCGGCAACCTGTTTGATGTAGTGAATTATAATGTTCATGAAAATTACTCGGTCAATCCGATTACACCAAGAAATTACTACTTTACATTAACCTATAAGCTTTAAAAGACTAATATTAATTTTTTCATAGAAAGTGGGAATTGCCTTTAATTGCAGTTTCCACTTTGAAATTTAAAACAAAAACTATAATATGGATAAGATTAAGGACACAAGAAGTTTCATGAGAATTACCCACCGTTACCTGGGCTATTTCCTTGCCGGTATCATGGCAGTATATGCGGTAAGTGGTGTTTTGCTGGTGTACAGAGATACCGATCTTCTTAAAAAAGAAAAAAAGTACGATAAGGTAATTGAAAAAAATCTTGATGAAAAAGCGCTCGGCAAAGAGCTGAAAATAAAAAATTTCGAAGTTGAAAAAAAGGAAGGAACTGTTCTGACATTTAAACAGGGTACTTATGATGCGGCAACGGGGCAGGCAAAATACTCAAAAAAGGAACTTCCATTTGTTCTTGATAAAATGACAAAACTTCACAAAGCTCAGTCGAAAGATACGCTGTCTCCATTAAATACTTTCTTTGGAATTTCGTTATTCTTTTTTGTGATTTCGAGTTTCTGGATGTTTAATCCAAAAACAAAAGCTTTCAAACGCGGAATGATTTTTACGGCAGCAGGACTTGTGGTATCAATATTATTATTGCTATTATAATTTAGTAAAAATTACATACCATACTTTTATTTTTTTTAAAATTTTAATCAAAGCCTTCAAATTCACCAAACATTGATTAGTTGGCACATTTATTGTTTTTCAGAAAGCACAAATGATAAATATAAATATTAAAATAATAAATTATGAAAAAGCTAATTTTATCAGGGATACTAGCGGTAGCAGGTCTGGCTACAACCATGAATGCACAAATTCAAAAAGGAAACTGGATGGTTGGAAGTAGTTTAATATCAAGTAACTTCGGATTAAACACTGGTGGAGGTTATAACATTGCTATTCAGCCAAAAGGAGCATATTTCATTGAAGATAACGTAGCATTAGGAGGTTATGTAGATCTTGGATTCAATAAGGTTACCAATGGAAGCCCAACAGAATTCACTTATGGAGTTGGTGCTTTAGGACGCTATTTCCTTTCACCAGGAGAAAAAGGTGTTGATAATCTTCTAAATCACGGACGTTGGTTTTTTGAAGGAAATGTAGGGATCGGAGGAAGATCTGTTGAAAACGGAGATTCTACTACAGGATTAGATTTCGCAGTAGGGCCAGGTTATTCTTACTTTATCACTCCGAATATCGGTCTGGAAGGATTAGTAAAATACAGAGGAAGAGCAGGTTTTGGAAATGAAGGATTGAATTCCAACATTACCTTTAATGTAGGTTTCAGTATCTATATCCCGACATCAAAGGCCAGACAGGTAGCTAATGATGTTGCACAATAAGAATCACTTCACACACATTATATACACGTAAAATTGAAATCGCCGCGGAAAGAATTTTCCGCGGCGATTTTCGTACAAATTAAAACTAAACTATAAAAAATCAAATAAATCATATATTTGGCTGAGGCGTATATCTCAGATATGGCTTAATTTCTTTTACGCCTTTCGGAAATATCTTTTTCGCCTCTTCTGTTGAAACGCTAGGCGGAACAATGACATCGTCGCCATCCTGCCAGTTCACCGGGGTTGCCACTTTGTGGGAATCTACAAGCTGAAGAGAGTCAAGCACTCTCAGAATCTCATTAAAATTCCTTCCAGTTGACGCCGGATAAGTAATAATGAGCCTTACTTTTTTTTCAGGGTCAATAATCAGAAGTGATCGTACCGTAGCGGTAGCTGAAGCATTAGGGTGGATAAAATCGTACAGTTCGGAAATTTTACGGTCTTTGTCGGCTATAATCGGGAACTGTACATCAGTTTGCTGGGTTTCATTAATATCTTTAATCCAGTTCTGATGATCTTCCACTCCATCTACGCTTAAAGCGATTACCTTAGTTCCCCGTTTATCAAATTCCGATTTAAGTTTTGAAGTATATCCCAATTCGGTTGTGCAAACCGGTGTATAATCCGCCGGATGAGAAAACAAGATCCCCCAGGAATCTCCTAAATATTCATAAAAACTAAGATTTCCCAATGACGTTTCCGCCTGAAAATCCGGTGCTGTATCTCCTAATTTAATTGACATAATATTTTGCTCTTATCAGTCTACAAATTTAGTAGAGTTTTTGAAACTGGCAAAATTTTTGTTTAAAAAATTGTAATTATTTTAAAAAGATATTATGCAGAAAAGTGGCTTAAGCTATGTAGATGTTGTATACAATGTACTTGAAAACTGGTATCTGAAGTTTGCAGAGATTACTCCAAAACTTATTGTCGGGATTATTATATTTTCATTGTTTCTTTTGACCAGTAAATATTTAAGTTTAGTTTCGGTTAAAATATTTCACAAGCTTTTTCCTAAAAGTAAGAAAGAAAGCTCTTTAATAACTCTTATAGGCGTATTCCGGTTTCTCATTGTGTTGATGGGAACATTCATTGCCTTGGAAATCATGGGTTTCAGCGGCTTTTTATGGAAGTTTATCGGAAGTCTCGGAGTTGCCGGGGTTATTGCCGGGGTTGCCTTGAAAGATCTGGTTTCCAGTATATTCTCTGGGATGCTGATCGGTATTGATAAAGCTTTTAAAGTAGGCGATTATGTCACAATAGGAAATAACTCGGGAACGGTTACCGAAATTGGTTTTCTCACAACAAAAGTTATTGCTGATGACGGGAAGAAAGTTTATATTCCAAATCAGGTTATTTTTAATTCTCCATTTTATAATTTCACCGCCTCTCCGCAAAGAAAAATATACCTGAATTTTGAAATTCCGGCTGATCAAAATGTTGCAATAGCACAGCAATGTGTTCTTGAAGTGGTAAAAAGCCTCGAAAATGTAGACCGTCCGGAAACCGCAACAGCAATTCTTACCGACCTGAAGCAGGGTATTTTTAATCTTCAGGTAAAATTTCCAATGGTTGTAGGAGCAGACATGATGCTGCTGAAAAGCATAGCTTATTTCGAAATAAAGAAAAGACTGGATTCAGAAGGTATTCAGCTCGTAACTCCAACGAGCATTAGTATTACCGAAAGTACGACCAGTGAGAAAAAAGACTAAAAAAAGCAACCCTTCTCGGGTTGCTTTGTTATTATACTGATGATAATAAACTATTTTTTGATAATTAATTTTTCTGAAATTTTCTCGCCATTTTCAAGAATTAGCGAGATCACATAGTTTCCATTCATTAGACTGTTTACATTTACCTGAGTTGTTCCTTTGAAACTTCCTGTCTGCAGCAGCCTTCCGGAAGCATCAAATAACTTAAAGTCTGCTTTTTCAGAAGTATTTTTCAGCCTGATATTTACCACATCATGGGAAGGATTCGGATAGATTGAGAAACTTTTCACCTGTGCTTCTACAGTTGAAAGAACCTGTACAATAGCAAAAGAAGAAGCATTAAGCGCATAATAAATATTATTTACCGCTTTCACCATAATTCTTGCGAAAGCAACATTTTCGTTTGGTAGAGTTACATTAGCAGAACCGGTGTTCGGGACACTTGCTGCAAGAACTGTATTAAATGTCAATCCGCCATCTTTGGATAAAAGAATGCTCACATTTTGCGTATTAATAGTTCCTGTATTCGTTCCTGCTACATTCCAGGTTACAGGAATGCTTGTGTTTCCCGTAAAGCTTCCGCCACTTGTCTGCGAAGTTACGGTGAAAGGGCCATCATTGGTAACGGTAACCGTCATTACATCTCTTGCAGCCTGATTTCCGGTTGCTTTATTATCATTCACTACAAGTGAAAAATTCAACGTTCTGGCGACACTTGGAGTAACTTCCCATTTCGGAACCAGATTATTAGCCAACACAGAACTTAATGCAGGTAAATATCTCGAAGGAGAAGCTGTCGGGGTTAAAGACCGGTAAACAGGACCCGCTGTTGCAGTAGATACAGGAGGCTGCGTATTATTGGTATTATCGTATTGCTCCCACAAATAGGTTAAAGGATCTCCATTAGGATCTGTTCCCGTACCTGTTAAAACGAAAGCAGTCCCTTTCGGAATGATATAATCTGCCCCTGCATCTGCAGTAGGCACACCATTACCATTGGATACCTTATTTGCACAGTCACTGGCTCTTTGCAGAACAGCATACATTTCCAAAATACTTGCTGCATGGAAATACGCATCACTGTTATTCTGAACATTATTGCTGGCTCCGCAGATTCCTGCATACGCCATAATGGTGCTGCCACTTCCCGGCTCATACGCTGTGGCATTGTTAAAATTCCCGTTGCACGAACCACTTGCTGCCCTGAAAGTATGATTGGCCCCAAACTGATGTCCCATTTCATGCGCCACATAATCAATATCAAACGGATCTCCGATTGGTGCTCCGGAACCGGTGACACCCCTTGCCTTATTCCCTGAAACGCAAACAACTCCCAAACCTGCCAGACCTCCGCTGTTAGTTCCGAAAACATGACCTATATCATAGTTGCCAGAACCAATAATATTGTTTGTATTAGTCTGGTTTTCATTGATCATTGTTCCGGGATCTCCATTGGTGAAAGGATCAGTAGCAGCATTTGTATAGATCAGCTGATTGTTATTGGCTACCATGACCATTGTGGTAGAAATCGTTTTTTCATACACACCGTTTACCCGCGTCATTGTTGTTGCCATTGCGGCCATTGCCAGCGCAACGGTCCCTCCGTGAAAGGTTGTATATTCTCCCGTTGCGGAAAGCGCAAGCCTGTAGGTCCTGAACTGCCCGTCTGAAACTAACGGCGCTTTGTTTGCAGAGCCGTTATTTTTTAGTTCATCCAGTTTATCTTCAACATGACATTCGAACAGTCGGTTATTGGGAGGTAAATCTTTTCTTTTATATAAGATAAAGGCAGAATTGTCTTTCGTATAACTATCTAAATAGCTGATGTCCCAATGATCAAAGTACATTACACTGATTCCTGCTGAAGGAGTTACACTGAAACGAATCGTATTTTCAGGATGATTTTTCTGCCATCCTGTATATGATCTTATCTCGGGAAATTTTGCCTGCAGTTCAGGTTCCATTACGGAAGCTTCCTGAATGATGTAGTCCCGGATGTTACCGTCTGAATCCGGAAATTTAATAACTACACTTTCATTTCCGGAAAAACGCTGCGGGGCTTTTTTAAGATCTGCTTTAATTTTTTCCAAATCAGCCTGGTACAAAGTAAAAGTGTTTGGATTTGTCCATCTCGGATTGAGATTTTCCCTGCTGATCTTGGGATCTTTAAGCTTCGACCAGTAGTTTTGCTGGCCAAAAGCCTGTGCTACAATCAATAAGCACGAGAAGATAAATGTTTTACTTTTCATATTAGTTGTATATTAGTATTGAATAATGACTTCTTTTATGTCTAATTTTTCATTTAACTTTAATAAAATATCAGGTGAAATTCTACTTGTTTTGCTCAAATCCGGATTTTCAAACTCTTTCACTTTTACGTACAATACATTTTTATAAAATGATACTGAATCAATTGAAACATCGTTGGAATTTTTTAACGCAGGTTTAAGAATAATATACGTTTCATTTTCAACCACAGCAGGAATTGGTGAAAATCTGTTACCGCTGTTTTTCTGATGAATGATCCTGAAAACCTCATCCATTTTCTGCTGGGTGTTGATGATAAAATAGTTCCCGGAAGTTATGGTAAATGAGTAATGATTTTTATCTTCGAAAGAAATTGGTTTTTGCTGCATCGCATTATCTACGCCAATCTGAGACCGACAGCTAAGAAATAAAAAGAGAAAAAAGTATAGAAACGGTCTCATTTTAACATCCTTTATTGTAAATATAACAATTTTAAGATGAATATTTTATAGTTTTAATTGAAATTATTCTAAATCATCTGCACAAAAAAACCGTTTCGGAATTGAAACGGTTTTTATATTGATAAGAAATTCAGACTATGCTAAAACTTCTTTTACTTTATTTGCTGCTTCTTCAAGAGTGATTGCAGAGTGAACCGGAAGTCCGGAATCATCAATTAATTGTTTAGCTTCAACAGCATTTGTTCCCTGTAATCTTACGATCAACGGAACAGGAAGGCTTCCCATCGCTTTGTAAGCATCTACAACTCCCTGGGCAACTCTGTCACATCTTACGATACCTCCGAAGATATTGATCAGGATTGCTTTTACATTCGGATCTCTCAAGATAATTCCGAAAGCGGTCTGTACTCTCTGTGCATCGGCAGTACCACCAACATCCAGGAAGTTTGCAGGATTACCACCAGATAATTTGATGATATCCATTGTTGCCATTGCAAGACCTGCTCCGTTTACCATACAAGCAACGTTACCATCCAGTTTTACGAAGTTAAGACCTGCTTCACCCGCTTCAACATCCATTGGATCTTCTTCTCTCGTATCTCTAAGTTCAGCTAGGTCTTTATGACGGAATAATGAATTGTCATCAAGCGTTACCTTCGCGTCTACTGCAATGATTTTATTGTCAGAAGTCTTTAAAACAGGGTTGATTTCAAAAAGAGAAGCATCAATTCCTGTATAAGCATTGTATAAAGCTGTGATGAATTTTACAAATTCTTTGAAAGCATTCCCTTCAAGACCAAGGTTGAAAGCAATTTTTCTTGCCTGGAATCCCTGCAGCCCTAAAGCCGGATCAATGATTTCTTTATGAATAAGGTGAGGGGTAACTTCAGCCACATGCTCGATATCCATCCCTCCTTCTGTAGAATATACAACGGTATTTTTACCTTCAGCTCTATCTAAAAGGATAGAAACATAAAATTCTTTTGTTTCAGTTTCTCCCGGATAATATACATCTTCTGCAACCAATACAGAGTTTACTTTTTTACCTTCAGCAGAAGTTTGTGGAGTGATCAGCTGCATCCCGATGATGTTCTGAGCGTTTTCTTTAAGCTTATCCATATTCGGTGAAAACTTTACACCGCCTCCTTTACCACGACCACCAGCGTGAATCTGTGCTTTCACCACCCATCCCTGAGCTCCGGTTTCTGCAGTTAGCTTTTCAGCAGCAGCTACAGCTTCATCTACGTTGTTTGCAACGAAACCACGTTGGATAGCTACTCCATACTTTGATAAAATCTCTTTTGATTGATACTCGTGAAGATTCATATTATTTTTATTATTTTATTTTAAAATTTAAAGGTTGACAAATTTAATAAAAATGAACAAGGCAGGAAAGTATTTTATCGATGTTTAAAGTCACTTTATTGTAAAATCTGTTATTTTTTCTTCAGAAGAAACTCAAGAGGAAGATGAAGCCTTTTATTCCAGGCCTCTTCACTGTGATTTTCTCCCGGAAAATACATCGTTTTCCAGCTGGCATCCGAGAAGCCTGCTTTTGCCATTATCCGGTCGGCTTTTTTCTGAATATCCGGATAAAGCGCATCCAAAGTTTTATCTCCACAATCAAAATAGATTTTATGACTCTTAGGATCCGGAAGATTTTTACTCAAGTATTTTAAAACCGAATCGGGAAAAGGGTTATTACCTAGAGTGAAAGTACCCGGCCAGTGTGTTGAAAGACAGGCAGCTCCGCCGAAAACATCAGGATATTCACAGATGGCATACATGGAAATAAGCCCTCCCATGCTGCTTCCGGCTATGAAGGTGTGTGCCTTGTCTTTATACGTTGAATATTTTTTATCGATAAATGGTTTAAGTTCTTTTACCAGAAATTTGAGGTAATTATCTGAATTGGGGGAGAAAATCTCATCAGACCTTCCCGATTTTGTCAATTGGGCCCGAACCGTATCTTTTTGTGTTGCTGTAAGACTTTCAAAAGGTTTTTGCGGAAAATAATCCAAATGCCTTAATTTCGAATCATTCCAGATTCCCACCACAATTGTATTCTGAATTTTCTTGTTTCTAATAAGATCTGAAATAATATCATCCACATTCCACGACTGCTTATTCCATGTTGTCTCCGGATCATACAGCATTTGGCCGTCCTGCATATACAACACCGCATATTTTCGGGACGCAGAATAGCCTTCCGGAAGCCAGACATCTACATTTCTCGGTGTTACATATTGAGATTTAAAATCTGCTGTTCTTTCGATTCTGCCACTAACAACATTCGGAATCTGCGCATTGTATTTTAGAAAAAGAAAAGACAAGCAAAGAGATAATAAAATTTTTTGCATTATTCTATAATTTTTGCAAATATATGTCAACCTAATATATTTAATATTTGTGAGATTAGTTGATAATTTTAAACAGATTAAATACTTTAATAGTATTACTATCATAAATAATATTCAAATAGCTTTTGGTATAAGTTTTGCTAAAACAATAAATAAAACTACTTATATAAAAAGATGGAATTCCAGGTAAAATTTAAAGTCAACGAAACATTATACTTAAAAAACCCCGAAAACAGTGAGATCGGAAAGGCCATCGTGAAGAATTCTATTGAACTGATATACGAAACAGGCTTTGAAAGCTTTACATTTAAAAAATTAGCACAGAAAATCAGCTCTACGGAAGCCACGGTTTACAGATATTTTCCGTCTAAACATAAATTACTCACTTATATCTTAAACTGGTATTGGTCTTATATTGAATTTATTTCTAAGCTAAGGCTGCAGGAAATTAAGGAACCTCAGCAAAAAATGGAGAAAATTCTGGAAATTATCACCCATAATGATACTACCCAAGACAGCATTGAAGACTATGATCTCAGCAAACTTCACAGTATTGTTATTGCAGAAAGCAGCAAATCTTATCTGGTAAAAGAAGTAGACGAAATCAATCAGGAAATGGTTTTTAGTCCACTTAAAAGTCTGTGCAATTTTTTTGGAGAAGTAATCACCCAGGCAAAACCGGATTTTCCCTATCCTAAGTCATTTGCCAGTACTTTGCTGGAAACAGCGCACGATCAGCAGTTTTTCAGTGAACATTTGCCTAAGCTTACCGATAATCATATTAAAAGAACAGAACATAAAAAGTACGTACTGGATTATCTGCGTTTTATTACCTATAATCTTATAAAATAACAGCAAATCAATGGAAAACTCTCCTAAACAATACGGTTATAATCTTTTTAAATATATTACAAAAGAAAAGAAAGACGTTACCAATATTTATTTTTACGCAATTTTAAACGGTCTGGTTCAGCTTAGTGTTCCTCTGGGAATACAGTCTATTATCAGCTTTGTTATGGGAGCAACCATGGCAACATCCATTTATATCCTTATTATTTTTGTTGTGATCGGAACCTGGCTCGTAGGGTATTTCAGACTTAAGGTGATGCAGATTATTGAAAAAATCCAGCAGAAAATCTTTGTGGAATTTTCCGTTGCCTTTACCGAAAAGATTCCTAAAGTAAATCTTTCAAGTACCAGGAAATACTATCTTCCGGAACTTGTGAACCGTTTTTTTGACACCCAGAATCTGCAGAAGGGAATTTCAAAAATTTTACTGGAAATTCCTACCGCACTGATACAGATCATTTTCGGTCTTCTTCTATTATCTTTTTATCATCCCTGGTTTCTGATCTTCGGAGCACTTGTAGTACTGAGTGTCGTGCTTATTTTTAATTTCACCATGGAAAGCGGGATAAAATCCAGTATTGAGGAAAGCGACAAAAAGTATGAAACGGCAGCATGGATAGAAGACCTGGCCGCATCGGTAAAATCTTTTAAAATAAACTCAGAAACAGAGATTCATCTTAAAGGAATTGATGAACGCGTAACAGGATATCTTGAACACAGAACTTCCCATTTTAAAGTTCTTGAAATCCAGTATAAGACAATTATTGCTTTTAAAGTTATTATCACACTGGCAATGCTGGTTATAGGAACTTATCTTCTCGTCAACCAAAAGCTTAATATCGGGGCGTTTATCGCTACGGAAATTGTTGTATTAAGTATTATGGCAGCAGTAGAAAAACTTATTATAAGCTTAGAAAGCTATTATGATGTAATTGCTTCCCTCGCCAAACTTAACAAAGTGACAGAACTTGCTGAAGAGAAAAACGGAGAAATTATTTTCGCCAACCAAAATGAAGGTATTGAAATTGAATTTAAAAACGTCGACTTTTATTTCAACAGCAATGTCCATATACTTCAGGATATCAATTGTATTATCAGGGAGAATGCCATAACGGTAATTTCCGGTGAGCTGGGATCCGGAAAATCACTCCTGCTGAATATGATGGCCGGATTTTACGAACCGCCTGCGGGAAGTATCTTACTTAATAAAATTCCATTAAAAAATATTGATAAAGAAAAACTCCGGACGGAGATGGGCGTGTATCTCGAAGATATGAGAATGATCCAGGGAACCGTTCAGGATAATATTTTAATGGGGAATGAAAATATTAATATGGAAGATGTAATGGAATTATCGGAAAGAATTGGCACGGAAAATATTTCAAGTCAGTTCACAAGCGGTTTCTTTACCGAAATAAGTGAAACAGATCCCGAAATCTCATTCAGTTCCAAGAAAAAAATCCTGCTCCTCCGCGCATTAATCGGAGAGAAAAAGCTGCTGTTGCTTGAAGATCCGGTTGACGGAATGAACGAAATTTTCAAGAACAAAATGCTGCAGTATCTTAAGGAGATCAGCTATAAAACGACCATCGTGATTGTTTCTCAAAATTCCGAAATTATTGATTACGCAGATCATCATCTGCACCTTAAAAACGGAACTTTAAAAACTTTATCTTAAAAATACAGGTATGAAAATTCAGTCTTTTGATAATATATATAATATCCACAAAAAATCATACGTAAAAAGATGGTTTTTGTCATTCTTCATTTTGGCGATTATTGTACTGTTTCTTCCATGGACCCAAAATATCAAGGTAGTGGGGAATGTAACGACCCTTTATCAGGAACAACGCCCGCAACAGCTAAACTCCCCCATTCCCGGAAAAATAATCAAATGGTATGTAAAAAACGGGGACTATATTAAAAAAGGAGACACTATTCTACAGCTTTCTGAAGTAAAGGATGATTATTTTGATCCGTTGCTTGTAAAAAGAACTGAGCAGCAGGTAGAAGCAAAAAGAGGAGTAAGGGATTATTACGAAGCTAAAGTAGGAACCACCAATAATCAGCTTCAGGCGCTTGCCACAGCCAAAGATCTTAAATTGAATCAAATTGATATAAAAATCAGCCAGCTTAAAAACAAGCTCGCAGGTGAAGAAGCAGAACTTGCCGCTGCAACCAATGAGCTTAAGCTTTCTGAAGACCAATATACCAGACAGAAAAAAATGTATGATGAAGGGCTGGTTTCTTTAACTCAGTTCCAGCAACGAAGCATATCTTATCAGAATGCTATCGCTAAAAAAACGGCTTCCGAAAATAAGGTAGCTCAAACCCGTCAGGAAATCTCGAATATGGCGATCGAGCAGAACGCAGTAATTCAGGATTATACCGAAAAGCTAAGTAAAACCGAAGGAGAGAGATTTCAGAGCATGGGACAGATTGAAGGCAGCGAAGGAGATATTGCCAAGCTGGAAAACCAGGTAGCCAATTATAAATTCCGCCAGGGACTTTACTTTATTGTTGCTTCCCAGGATGGCCAGGTTGTTCAGCTTAATAAAGCAGGAATCGGGGAAATTCTTAAAGAAACGGAAAGCATCGGGGTTATTGTGCCGAAAACGGTAGACTATGCTGTTGAAATTTACATTAAACCGGTTGATCTTCCGCTTATTAAAGAAGGACAGCGCGTAATGTGTATTTTTGACGGGTTCCCGGCTATCGTATTCTCGGGATGGCCGGATTCAAGCTACGGAACATTTGCCGGAAAAGTAATTGCCATTGAAAATAACATTAGTGCGAACGGTCTTTTCAAAGCCTTGATCGTGGAAGATAAAACCCAGAAAAGATGGCCTCCCAAAATCAGAATGGGCACCGGAGTTCAGGGAATTGCCATTCTGAATGATGTTCCGGTCTGGTACGAACTGTGGCGGAATATCAATGGTTTCCCGCCAGATTATTATGAAGTTAAAACTGCAAAAAACGGTCAGAATGAAAAACAGAAATAAAATCATATTTCTCTTTGCCATACTGCTTTGTGGAATACTTTCAGCACAGGATTCACTGAAAATATCCGCAAAGGAATTTATTTCCATTGTAAAAAATTACCATCCCTTAGCCCTAAAATATCAGCTTCAGAATAAAATTGCAACAGCAGAAATTACCAGCGCAAGAGGAAATTTCGATCCGGTTCTTGGCGGAAAGCTTGGAGAAAAAAACATTGACGGAATACAATACTATCGACAAAGGAATCTGGAGCTTGGCATCCCCACATGGTACGGGATTGATCTTACGGCTAGCTACAACTACATAGATGGGGAAAAACTCAATAACAGCGATACTAAAGGCGGACTCTATCAGTTTGGGGTTACTGTTCCATTGGCTAAAAACCTTTTGTATGATAAAAGAAGAGCCATGCTGGAACAGGCTAAATACGCCCTGAAAATGACCGAAGCAGAACAGGCAGTTCTTACCAACGATCTCCTTCTGGAAGCCGAAAACACCTATTGGGAATGGGTCAAGAACTTTGAAATTTACCAGCTTCAGCGCAGAGCTGTTTTAATTAATGAAGAACGTCTTGAGCTTACAAAAAAGACATTTAATTTTGGTGAAAGGCCTGCCATTGATACCGTAGAAGCAGCCTCACAGCTACAGAGCTTCCGGCTTCAGGAGCGGGATGCTTTCCTGAATTTCGTGAAAAGCACACAGGATTTACAGCTTTTTTTATGGAAAGATAACAGAGAGCTTTATGACCTGGCTGTTATGATTTATCCTTCAGATACAATGAACAGCAGTGAAGCTTTCAATAATTTTGAAATGCTGATACAGCAGGTGGAAAATCAAAATCTGAGCGATCATTTTTCGTTGCAATATTATTTTCAAAAACAAAATATTCTTGAAAGCGAAAGAAGATTAAAATGGCAAAGCTTTCTTCCTAAGCTTGATTTTACCTATAATTTTTTTAACAAAGAAAATTACAGAGCAGATTACCTCCCGCTTTTTGACAATAATTTCCAATACGGACTGAAGCTGGAAATCCCTATTTTCCAAAGAGAGGCGAGAGCCAATTACCAGATTGCAAAACTTAAAATTGAACAAAACACATTGGATACCCAGGTGAAAAGAAGAGAACTTGAAACAAAAATCCTTATTTATAAAAATGAAGTGACTAACTATCATTCGCAGATTGATATTGCTCGGGATAATCTTACAAATTACCAGCGGCTTCTTCAGGCTGAAGAGATCCGCTATAACAATGGGGAAAGCTCACTGTTCCTTATCAACTCAAGGGAAAATAAGATGATTGACGCTCAGGAAAAATTTATTCTTCTCAACAATAAATTTCTTAAAAGCTACAACAAACTAAAGTGGATGAAAGAAAATTTTCAGTTTAATTAAAATTATTTAGAGGAAATCTTATTCCTCGGATAATTTCTCCGACTGGGAGCCAATAAACGGAATTTTCGGAGCCAGGAAATACCCGGTGAGACTTGCAAAAAGTATTGGAACGAAATAGGTAAAACCGGTTAATGTTCCCAAAATAATCGTTGTACTCATCGGCGTTCTGGTAACACAAGCATTAATGGCAGCCATGCAGCTCACAATGGCAAGCGTAGTATCAACAGATGGAAACAGCTGGTGGATGATTAACCCTAAAGTAGTCCCCACAAAAAAAAGCGGAATAATAAAGCCACCTCTCCATCCGGAAGTTACCGTAATAGCAATAGCTAAAATTTTAAAAACCAAAACAACAATTAAAAAATTTAGCGCAAAATCACCATTGATCAGCTGATTAATTTCATTATGCCCGAAATATCTTGTAATGGGAAGATAAAAAGCAATAACACCCAGAATGATTCCCCCAGTTAAGGTTTTAACATAAATCGGGAATTTCCTGTATTCAAAAATGCGTTTGAAAAATTTCACCACAAAAATAAAAATCCATCCGAAAACAGTTCCGATAATCCCGAAAGCCGTTGCATAGGCAAAATCATAAACTCCTGTATAATGATAGGCTTTCAGGTTCCAGGTGGCTCCTATTCCCAAGTGGATAATCAGTGCAAACATAAGATAACTGAAACAGCTTGCTACCAAAGCCGGAATAATTGCTTTGTAATATTCGACAGCGTGCTTATGATGAAGGATTTCAAGGGAGAAAAGACTTCCGCCAAGCGGAGCCCCGAAAAGTGCCGTAAAACCGGAGGCCATTCCTGCAATACTGAGAGAACGCAGCTCTTCCCCTTTCAGTCTGAAAATTTTTCCGAGCCATGTTCCTGTAGAACCGGTAACCTGTACCAAAGGAGCTTCAGGTCCTAAACTCCCTCCCGATGCCACACAAAACAGGGAAGATAAGATCATGGAAGGATTGTTTTTAGGATCAAGTTTTCCTTTATTGAAACGGATATTATTAACAATAAGATGAATCTCACCCGGATCACCGATGAAATGAATAACCAGACCAGCCAGCAGACCACTTATTGCCATCGTAGGAATTACCATCCATCCTTGAAATTCAGCTAAGAATTCCGTGAAATGTTCAAGAATAATCCAATACAACCCGGCAATTACACCGCCGACCAATCCTGTAATTGCCCACATGAAAAAAGTACGGCTGAACACAAACGGGTTAAACCGGATCGGCTGATCCAAAAGGTTGAATGTTCTTATAATACGCCGTCTTCTGTTGATTTTCATTTTAATTTATTTTTTAAAATTACGATCATCATTTGTTGTTATAAGAATGACTATTTGAAAACTTTCATTGAATGAATCTTCAAAAACAAAAAGCATCGTTTCTTAAGATTGTATTGAGATGCTTCGACAGGCTCAGCATGACACTGCTAATACTACACGTTTCGACGCTCGCTTCGCTCGCGCCATAATTCAAATTATCCGCATATGAGCCTGTCGAAAACCTTAATAATTTATAATTATATTCTGTTTTTAGCAAAATAAAAAATAAGAAGCGTCCAGCTCAGGATCATCAAAAGACCTCCAAGCGGGGTGATGGGTCCAAGAAATTTAAGATTCATCCCGAAATAATCCTGCATGCTCAAACCGTAAATACTAAATGAGAAAAGCATAGTACCGAAAATCATCAGCCAGGAAATCCAGTTTTCGGTTTTCGTTTCAAATTTTAAAATGTAACCGGCAATTAACAGGAAAAAGGCAGCGTACATTTGATAACGTACCCCTGTTTCAAAACTTTCCAGTCTTTCCACAGAAAGGATTTTCTTTAGAGCGTGTGCTCCAAAGGCTCCTAAAATTACGGACAGCATACCGTATACCGCTCCAAAAATTAATGTTATTGTTTTCATTTATAATTTAAAATTTTGAATATTAATGACACGAGTCCGATTCCTATAAAAATCCAGGCAAACTTTTTATTTTGGGCAAAACCTGGATTTTTGGTTACTTTCAGAAATATTCCGAAAGCCAGCATCAATGCAGAGACAATAATTCCAAACATTATTGTGCTCTCAACCTGTTAAATTCAGAGATCACCTCGTGATGGCTTACCGTTTTATCTTTGAAATAGGTAACAAAATACTGCTTTTCTTGTTCTGTAGCTCCCATTTGATTAAGAATATTCAGCAAGTGCATTTTCATATGTCCTTTCTGAATTCCCGTGGTGATCAGAGAACGTAATGCTCCGAAGTTCTGTGCCAGTCCGGATACCGCCAAAATACTCATTAATTCCTGCGCAGAAGGTTTTCCTAACAAAGCAAAAGAAAATTTTACCAAAGGATGAAGATTCGTAAGGCCGCCTACAACTCCCACCGAAATAGGAAGATCAATCCAGAACCGGAAGATTCCGTTATCTGTTGTACAATGCGTTAAAGAAGAATATTTCCCGTTTCTCGCAGCATAAGCGTGTGCACAGGCTTCCGTTGCTCTAAAGTCATTTCCTGTCGCAATAACTACTGCATCTACCCCGTTCATGATTCCTTTATTGTGGGTGGTAGCGCGGAAAGGTTCAATTTCAGCAATCGTAACCGCCTGTTTGAACTTCCATGCAAATTCTTCGTTGGAAATTCCACTGTCATCTTTCAGTTCATCAATCCTGCATGACACCTCAGCTCTTACGATACAGTCGGGTGTAAAATTGGAAAGAATATTCATCACAATCTGTAATGAATCTTTTTCTTCCCGGGTAAAATCTTCATTTTCTGCAACCTCCTGCTTCAAGGTCTTTCCGAATTGCTCCAGGCAGGAATTGATAAAATTCGCGCCCATGGAGTCTACCGTATCAAAGCTGGCCTTTAACTGGTAATAATTTGGCATTTCGGAGGTTTTATCAATTAATTTGATATCTAAAATTCCGCCGCCGCGTTTCCGCATATTCGCGGTAATATCTTCCGTAGTTTCAAAAAGTTTTTTCTTTAACCTAAAGTTGAAAAAATGTAATAATTTATGGGATTCTACGTTAAATATAAAGTGCGTATGGCCAAGTTTTTCGGTGTTGATAATGGTTGTTTTAAAGCCACCTTTATCAATCCAGAATTTTGCTGCTTTAGATGCTGCCGCTACCACAGAACTTTCTTCAACAGCCATAGGCAAAGCCAGCAATTTTCCGTCAATCAGAAAATTCGGGGCTATTCCGTATGGCATATAAAAGTTGGAAATGGTATTTTCAGAAAATTCTTCATGGAGTTTCTGAATTTCGGCATTATTGTTCCAGTATTGCTGTAAAATCTGTTCGTAACTGCGATCGTCACTAAGGTATTCTGAGATAAGCCAATCGATTTTTCGCTGTTTAGAAAGTTTGGAAAAACCTTCAACCGGTTGATGATTCATAGTATATCTTTAAAGAAATGTAAATATAGTGATTTTGTAACTTTCCGTTGTTGATAACTTCAATCGAAAAAGATTGATATTTATCAATTTTGGAGCTAAATTTGAACCATTCATCTTATTCAACTTTAAGATAATCAATTAACAATATGAATTTTGACCGCCTGAAAGAAAAGCTTGAAATCCTTGCTGACGCAGCGAAATACGATGTATCCTGCTCCTCAAGCGGAGGTACGAGAAAAAATAAAAAAGGTGCTTTAGGAGACAGTTCCGTAAGTGGGATCTGCCATACTTATACCGAAGACGGTCGTTGTGTTTCACTTTTAAAAATTCTGCTTACCAATCATTGTATTTATGATTGTGCCTATTGTGTTTCCAGAAGTTCCAATGATATTAAAAGAGCAGCTTTTACGGTAGAAGAAGTAGTTGATCTTACCATTAATTTTTACAGAAGAAATTATATCGAAGGGTTGTTTCTTAGCTCAGGGATTTTCAAAAATGCAGACACCACGATGGAACGTCTGGTGAGAGTAGCTAAAAAGCTTCGTCTTGAAGAAAATTTCAACGGTTATATTCATTTAAAATCTATTCCCGGGGCAAGTGATGAGCTGATGCAGGAAGCCGCATTGTATGCAGACCGATTATCCATTAATCTTGAAATCCCCACGGAAAGCGGACTAAAACTTCTCGCTCCTGAAAAAAACCGTCAGGATATGCTGAATCCGATGAAATATATCCAAAACGGAATTGCCCAGTATAAAGATGAAAAGAAGATTTTCAGAAAAGTTCCGAAATTTGCTCCTGCGGGACAGTCTACCCAAATGATTGTGGGGGCAACCAATGAAAACGATCTTCAGATTATTAAAGTAGCGGATCATTTCTATAAAAATTTTAATCTGAAAAGAGTGTATTATTCGGGATATGTTCCGGTTTTGGAAGATAAACGGCTCCCTTCTTTAACGACAGAAGTTCCTATGCTTCGTGAAAACAGGCTTTATCAATCGGATTGGCTGATGCGGTTCTATGGCTTCAAAGCAGAAGAGATCCTTGATCCGAACATGCCTTTCCTCGATCTTGAAATGGATCCGAAAATGAGCTGGGCGCTTAGACATCTTGATCAGTTTCCGGTAAATCTCCAGACTGCTGATTACCAGATGATTTTAAGAATTCCGGGGATTGGTGTAAAAACAGCAAAAAAAATTGTTAGTGCAAGACGTTTCCAGGTTCTTACGATGGATCATCTCAGCAAACTGGGTGCAGCGGTTAACCGCGCCCGGTATTTTATTGATTTCAATGCAGGAAATGCTTATCTGAAATATTTAACAGATAAAAATTTTAGAAAATTATTAATTGGCGGAAGTTCTTCTAAGTTTCATAATCAGTTTTCGCAGCAATTGACTTTGTTTTAAAGCTTTCAATAACTCAACTTTCAATTTATTAACAATTAATCGATATTAACATAGTCCATATTTGCTAAATATAGATATAATCTGTAATTTTATTGAAAAGAAATAATAATGAATGTCAGTTTTACAAAAAAACAGGAAGACTATATTGCAGAGCAGATAAAATCAGGAGATTTTCAAAATGCAAGTGAAGTAGTGCGGGATGCATTACGGCTTCATGAGGTCTATCGTCATCGAATCATTGAAGAGCTGAAAGCCGAAATTGAAAAGGGCTGGCATAACAACAGTTCCCGATCTGTAAAGGATATTATTGAATCTAAGAAGAAAAAATAATGCCTGAAAATTACATCTTATCCGAAGCAGCGGATAAAGATTTGGAAGATATTTTTGATTATACATTAAATAATTTTGGTTTTGATCAGGCTGAAAAATATCTTTTGGAGATCGAAGAAGTTTTTCAAATTTTAGTCTTACATCCAGAATCAGGCAAAGCACGAAATGAAATAAAAGAAGGTTTATATAGTTTCCCGAAAGATAATCATATTATTTTCTATAGAGTTTTGGATAAATATATACGTATTGTAAGAATATTGCATGGAAGCAGGGATGTTCCTAATTATTTTTAAACCTTGTTTTCAGATTACATATACATTTCCAAATTATTACATTATTAAATTACCAGATTGTTACATTAAAAATGACTACCCTACTCTACGATGGCAGTTTCGACGGACTTTTTACCGCAGTATTTGAGGTTTTTGAGTACCGCTATAAGGATGTGGAAATAATCAGCAGGGAAAGGTTTCATCAGGAAAATATTTTTGCTGAAATTCACGAAGTAATTACACAAAATGATAAATCTGAAAGAGTTTTAAATAAACTTGAAAAAAATATTGGCAAACAGGGTATTCACGAATTACTTAAAGTATATCTTTCCGAAGATCCGGAAGCAGAACAGCTTATTTTATCGGCCGTAAAACAGTCTATCAAACATCCGGATGAAAATATTCTTCAGAATTATGCTGATGAAGCCATCTTAAAAATATCTAAAATTTGTAAATCCGTAAGTCGGGAACGACACAGAATGACTGCTTTTGTACGATTTGAAAAAATGCAGGATGATGTGTTTTTTGCTAAAATAGACCCCGATTTCAATGTACTTCCGCTGATCAGGAAACATTTTAAAGACCGTTACCAGGATCAGAAATGGATGATCTACGATTTACGCAGAAACTACGGACTCCTCTATGATCTGGAAACCTGCGACTTTTTTTATCCCGATGAAAAAATTGACCTCAATAAATATGAACAGAAATTTCATGATCAGGAAAAAAATTACCAGACGTTGTGGCAGCGGTATTTTATAAAAACCAATATTGTTGAAAGAAAAAATTTAAAACTGCATCTTCAGCATGTTCCTAAACGGTACTGGAAATATTTAACGGAAAAATGGTAAATCACATTTTCTGCAGAAATGCTTCATCTTAACACTTTTGCAGGTATTTTCAAACATTCACGTTTTAGACGATTTAAATAATTTATATTCAAAACTCTTCTCAAGTTACTGTTATTATCTGAACTTGTTTTTGTAAATTTGTGTTCGAAACTTTTTACTAGATGAAAGAGAGTGCTGTAAAAAAAATTGCAGTTCTTACCTCAGGGGGTGATGCTCCGGGTATGAATGCAGCATTGAGGGCGGTAGTGCGAACCGCAAATTATTATGATATCGAATGCTACGGAGTAAGAGAAGGCTACAACGGCCTTATAAACGGAGATTTTCTCAAGATGGGTCCCCGTTCCGTAAAAAATATAATCAACCAGGGCGGAACCATTCTGAAATCTGCCAGATCCATGGAGTTTAAAACCAAAGAAGGCCGCCAGAAAGCGTATGACCACTGTGTGAGACTTGGCATTGACGGATTGGTATGTATCGGCGGAGACGGAACTTTTACAGGGGCCAAAATCTTTAATGAAGAATTCGGGATCAGGGTAATTGGTATTCCGGGCACTATTGACAATGATATTTTCGGAACCGATAATACGATTGGCTATGATACCGCCTTAAATACAGCTATGGATGCTATTGACAAAATCCGTGATACGGCGACATCCCACAACAGAGTTTTCTTTGTGGAAGTAATGGGCCGTGATGCCGGATTTATTGCGCTGAACAGCGGACTGGCAACAGGAGCTCTGGATATTTTAATCCCTGAAAGAAAAGACAGTATTGATGAACTGTTCACCAATTTCAGAAATGCTGAAAAAACGGGAAAAGCTTCTAGTATTGTGGTAGTAGCAGAAGGTGAAAAACTGGCAAATGTTTACGAACTGGCAGAAAAAACAAAGAAGGATTTTCCGGATTACGATATTCGCGTGGCTATTCTGGGACACATGCAGAGAGGAGGTTCTCCAAGCTGTGCAGACAGGGTTTTGGCAAGCAGACTGGGCTACGGCGCGGTAACGGGATTAATGGAAGGAAAAACCAACGTCATGGCCGGAATGCGTTCTAATGATCTGGTATACACACCGATTGAAGAAGCCATTAAAAAACACAATGAAATCAATAAAGATCTTCTTTTGATTTCGAAAATTTTAGCAATCTAATATTTTAATATAATTTAAAACAAACTATTATGTCAACAATTAAAGTAGGTATCAACGGGTTTGGTAGAATCGGACGTCTTGTTTTCAGAGCAATGACAGAAAGAGATAACATTGAAGTGGTAGGAATCAACGACCTGATCAACGCAGAATACATGGCTTACATGTTAAAATATGATTCTGTACACGGTATTTTCCCGGGTGAAGTTTCCGTTGAGGGAAATGACCTTGTGGTAAACGGAAAAAGAATCAGAGTAACTGCCGAGAGAGACCCGAACAACTTAAAATGGAACGAAATCGGTGCCGATTATATCGTTGAATCTACAGGTTTATTCTTAGATAAAGAAAATGCTGCAAAGCACATCAACGCAGGAGCTAAAAAAGTAATCCTTTCTGCTCCTTCTAAAGATGATACGCCAATGTTCGTAATGGGCGTAAACCACACTGAGCTTACTGACGATATCAAAATTTTATCAAACGCTTCTTGTACAACAAACTGTTTAGCACCTTTGGCTAAAGTAATACACGATAACTTTGGAATCGTAGAAGGTTTGATGACTACCGTACACGCTACAACGGCAACTCAAAAAACAGTTGACGGTCCTTCCATGAAAGACTGGAGAGGTGGTAGAGCTGCTTTAAATAACATTATTCCTTCTTCTACTGGTGCTGCAAAAGCGGTAGGAAAAGTAATTCCATCATTAAACGGAAAATTAACAGGGATGTCTTTCAGAGTACCAACTGTTGATGTTTCTGTTGTGGATTTAACGGTAAGATTAGAAAAAGCGACTTCTTACGATGAGATCTGTGCTGCAATCAAAGCTGCTTCTGAAGGTGAATTGAAAGGTATTTTAGGATACACTGAAGATGCTGTTGTTTCTCAGGATTTCGTAGGAGATAAGAGAACTTCAATCTTCGATAAAGATGCCGGTATCATGCTTTCTCCAAACTTTGTAAAACTTGTTTCTTGGTATGACAACGAAATGGGTTACTCAAACAAATTGGTAGATATGCTGGTACATGCTGCTTCTTTGTAATAAGTAATGAGCAATCAGCAATGAGTAATATAAACCTTCCCGACGGGAAGGTTTTTTTGTTAATTTTTAAATGGGTTTTTATCTAATCTGAAAGAAATTCCAATAAATGGATTAATGCGGTATTGTGATTCATTTAAATTATCGTTGGTTACAGAACTATCAATGGTTTGTCCTATAAAATAATTCGAACTGGGCCGCATCTGTTTATGGACGGCTACACCCCCCGTCAAAATAATATTTTGTCCGATGCCTAATGAAGGTCCTAAAAAAACTGAAATTTCTTCAAAGTTAACTCCTAAACCTCCGGTAAAACCCGGAGATATATTTTCGTGATTATTGATAAAAGTAAACATAATAGCAGGCATCAATTCAATATGTTTTTGATCATTTACCTTATTCACTTTGTTATTGCCATCATCTGCCTTTTGCGATATAAATTTACTGCGATTGGTATAAAAGATCGTATTCGCACCAAATGTTATACTCCAGCTCCAGTCTGACCGGCTTCTTAAAATATATTTTCTAACTTTCGGAATACTATCATGGGTTGTCAAAATTGTATATTCTGTATTACTTCCAAATTTCAACTTGACTCCATTTAGACTGTTTATTAAATGATTTGATTCTTTATCACTCTTTAAATCAGTTGAGAGTTCGGGATATAAAACTGCTTCCTTATTAATGATAATACTTTTATAACTTCCTTCAGTTTGTAGGGAATATTTTCCTTTTTTTATTAAAACTTCAACTGAATCAACTCTTTGATTCATATCAATGGTTATCGTGTTATCAGTAACCGCAATTTGCCCAAATGTTTCTGCTCCCAAAACAAGAAGCAACAGCAATAAAATTTTTGTTTTCATGACTAATAATTTTTATACAAATTTTCAAAATCCATCAACATCAAGAAATTACCCTTTTGTAGTATTTTTAATCCAGTGCAGCTGACAAATTTCAGCTTCTTTTTTCGGCGTAAAACTTGTACTTTTATTTATAATGAAAAACACTATTTTACAGCCCAGGTTCAAAGATCATCCACATTTTAAAGACTTCTGGACAAAAGGCAACGGAAAGCAGCTGATTGATTTTTCCGGTGCAGAAGTAAGTTTTAAAGATTTCGAAGAATTCTCATCTTATTTTTATCATGTGGACGAAACAGGAGATCAAGTTGTAAAAGATATTTATTTCACTAAAAACTTTCGCGAAGCCTCAAAGGAAATGGAGCAGTATATTCGAAATGGCATTTCGGAAGACGAAAACACTCCACAAAGCATCAAACAAATGTTTTTGCAAACGCAAACTATTCCGGAATGGCTGGATTATGGTTTATTAAAAAGCGGCGCAGAGCTCTGCATGAGGGCTAACCTGGATTCCCTGATTTCACTTCGGGATTATTGCCTGATGGGAGGATATGATTTTGCTTATCTTAACAAACCGCTTATCATAACCGAAGCTTTAAAGAAAGGTGCTGTTAAAAGACTTTCCGAAACATTGGATTTCTGGGTAAATGTTACCCGGTACGATGCACTGGAACTCCATCATAAAGGCTATGAGTTTGCGATTAAAACAAGAATGATTCACTCTTACGCAAGACTTTCCATCAGAAAAAATTATAAAGATTGGGACACGGAAAATTGGGGAGAACCCATCAACTCCTGGGATATGATGGCCACGTATATTGGATTCAGCCTGGTTTTTCTTCATAGTCTTCATAAGCTGGGCAATGCTTATTCTGCACAGGAAGAACAAGGCCTTTTTCATCTTTGGAAATATGTAGGATACCTTCTGGGAATCCCTGAAAAACTATTACCGGACAATAAAAAACAGGCTACTGAATTTTTCTATATATGGACTTCTATTCAGCCGCCGGCGGATAAAGATTCGGTTCTGCTTGCTCATTCTTTATTAAATGAATCGCTTGAAAATCCTATCTTAAAGTACGAATTTCAAAGAAAAAATCTACGTTATTTACATATTTGCTGCACCTGGTTTTTATTGGACGACGAGGTTTGCAAAAGACTCCAGATTCCGGAAGTAAACGGCAGAAAAGCATTTCCGTTTGCAAAAAAAATGATCAACAAAATTTACAATAGAATAGTGAGCCGGGAACTACGAATCCGAAAAGGAAATAAAGACCAGATGAAAGTATTGAAAGATTATCTCAGGATTACCGACAATTCAGTTTTCCATTAGTAAACACCTGATAGTCTTGATGATTCATACATGAAAAGATAAAAAAACCAACTTTATCCGGAAATTGAAAAATGAATTACTGTGTTAAAATTTTATCATTTTTTTTAACTATAAAAACTGGTTTTAATGGTATGCAATATTAGTTTTTGACTATAATTTTTTGTATTTTTGATAAATTATTTAAACAACAGATGAGTAATATAGACGACAAGAAAAAAGCACTGGCACTGGTGCTTGACAAGCTAGATAAAACATACGGAAAAGGAACGGTAATGACATTGGGCGACAGCTCTGTGGACAGTACCATTGAAGTAATTCCTTCCGGATCTTTGGGATTAGACATTGCTTTAGGAGTGGGTGGCTACCCGAGAGGAAGAATCATTGAGATCTATGGTCCTGAATCTTCCGGTAAAACAACATTAACTCTTCATGCGATTGCAGAAGCTCAGAAAGCAGGAGGAATTGCCGCATTTATTGATGCAGAGCATGCTTTTGACAGAGGATATGCCGGAAAACTGGGTATCGATCTTGAAAACCTGATCATTTCACAGCCGGACAACGGGGAGCAGGCTTTGGAAATTGCTGATAATCTGATCCGTTCCGGAGCAATTGACATTGTGGTTATTGACTCTGTAGCAGCTCTTACCCCAAAGGCTGAAATTGAAGGAGAAATGGGAGATTCTAAAATGGGTCTTCACGCAAGATTAATGTCTCAGGCTTTGAGAAAATTAACAGCGACGATTTCCAGAACAAAATGTACGGTAATTTTCATTAACCAGCTGAGAGAAAAAATCGGGGTGATGTTTGGGAATCCTGAAACGACAACCGGAGGTAACGCTTTGAAATTTTATGCTTCTGTAAGAGTGGATATCAGAAAAGCAAGTGCACCAATCAAACAAGGTGACGAAGCTATCGGAAGCCGTGTAAAAGTAAAAATTGTGAAAAACAAAGTAGCACCACCTTTCAAACAGGCAGAATTCGACATTATGTATGGTGAAGGAGTTTCTAAAACAGGGGAAATTCTTGATCAGGCTGTAGAACAGGGAATTGTTAAGAAAAGCGGATCATGGTTCAGCTATGAAGATACAAAGCTCGGACAAGGCCGTGATGCGGTAAAAGATGTGTTGAAAGACAATCCTGAACTTGCTGAAGAACTTGAAAATAAAATCAAGGAAGAATTGAAAAACAAATAAATTTTTTAGTTTTTAAAAATATCGAAGACAGTCTGAAAAGGCTGTCTTTTTTATTGTTATCAAAAAAAATTATAATCGCAAAATCAAATTATGCTTTTAACTTCTTACTTCTAACATCTCACTTCACTTTACTTTACTTTACTTTACTTTACTTTACTTTAATTTAATGCCAAAATGTCACTTTCTGTCGAACGGTATTTTTTTTGAGAAAGAATACAAAAAATTAAAACTAAATATTATGACTAAAGGAAATATTAATGTATCGGTGGAAAATATTTTTCCCTTAATTAAAAAATTTCTTTACAGTGACCACGAAATCTTCTTAAGAGAGTTAATTTCCAATGCAACAGATGCCACCTTAAAACTAAAACACCTGACAAGCATCGGAGAAGCAAAAGTTGAATACGGAAATCCGAAAATTGAAGTAAAGATCGATAAAGAAAACAAGATTCTTCACATTATCGATCAGGGAATCGGGATGACAGGCGAAGAAGTTGAAAAATACATCAACCAGGTAGCCTTTTCCGGAGCTGAGGAATTTTTAGAAAAATACAAGGACACTGCAAAAGATGCCGGAATTATCGGGCATTTCGGGCTTGGATTTTATTCTGCGTTTATGGTTGCCGAAAAAGTTGAAATTATAACGAAATCCTACAAAGATGAACCTGCAGTTCGATGGATCTGCGACGGCAGTCCGGAATTCACTTTAGAAGAAACAGCTGACAAAACTGAAAGAGGTACAGAAATCATTCTTCATATTGCTGAAGACTCAACAGAGTTTTTAGAAGAAGGTAAGATTCGTGAATTATTATTAAAATATAACAAATTCATGCCTGTTCCTATTAAATTCGGAACAAAAACACACACATTGCCTTTACCGGAAAATGCTCCTGAAGATGCTGTTGCAGAGACAGAAGAAGTTGACAATATCATCAACAATCCGACTCCGGCATGGACAATCGCTCCAAGTGAACTGACTAATGAGGATTACATGAAATTCTATCATGAATTGTATCCGATGCAGTTTGAAGAACCATTGTTTAATATCCACTTAAATGTCGATTATCCGTTCAACCTGACCGGAATTTTATTCTTCCCTAAATTAAATAACAATTTAAATATTGAAAAAGATAAAATCCAGCTGTACCAGAACCAGGTTTTTGTAACGGATGAGGTAAAAGGAATTGTTCCGGATTTCTTAATGCTTCTTCGTGGAGTAATTGATTCTCCGGATATTCCGTTGAATGTTTCTCGTTCATACCTGCAGGCAGACGGTGCGGTAAAGAAAATTTCTTCATACATCACCAAGAAAGTAGCCGACAAAATGTCTTCTCTCATCAATGAAAACCGTGAAGATTATGAAAAGAAATGGAATGACATCAAAGTTGTTATCGAGTATGGAATTGTAACAGAAGAAAAATTTGCAGAAAAGTCTGATAAATTTACGCTCTACCCTACAACGGACGGAAAATATTTCCTTTGGAGTGAATTAGAAGAAAAAATCAAGCCTAATCAAACCGATAAAGACGGTAATCTCATCGTTCTTTACGCTTCTAATGCAGATGAACAGCACAGCTATATTCAGGCAGCAAAAGATAAAGGATATGAAGTCCTTCTTTTAGACTCTCCGATCATTCCGCATGTGATCCAGAAGCTTGAAACGTCAAAAGAGAAGATTTCATTTGCGAGGGTTGACGCAGATCATATTAATAATTTAATCAAAAAAGATGAGCCTGTTATTTCTAAATTGAATGAAACTGAAAAAGAATCATTAAAGAAATATGTTGAAGAATCGATCAATGATAAAAAATTCACTGTTCAGCTTGAAGATTTGGACAGCACAGATGCGCCATTTACGATAACACAGCCGGAATTCATGAGAAGGATGAAGGATATGCAGGCAACGGGCGGCGGCGGTATGTTCGGCATGGGCGGCTTCCCGGAAATGTACAATCTGGTAGTGAACTCCAATAGTGAATTCGCGGATCAAATTCTGAAAGCAGAAAATACAGAAGAAAAAAGCGGACTGATTCAGCATGCTTTGGATCTGGCCAAACTTTCTCAGAATTTATTAAAAGGAAAAGAACTGACAGATTTTATTCAAAGAAGCTATAAGCAGCTGGAAAAATAATACAATGATTTATACTGGTTCCGGGGCGACAAAGTCGCCCCGGAAATACAAAAGTTTCGGCGGAGCCAAAGGCTCCGCCGAAACTTTTTAACGAAATTTCTATCTTACAATTCCTTCATCGGGTCCCAGAACAATTTTTTAAAATCTTTAATCCTGAAATTTTCGACAACAATTCCTTCCGCTTCGAGTCTTTGCTGAAATTCAGGGACCGACAAAGTTCCTGAACTTGAAATCACACGATGGGCAGGAACATCCGGTGGACATCCTCCCATGGCTTTGCCCACATGCCGTGAATGATTGGGAAAACCTACAGCTTTCGCTATAGCTCCGTAACTTGTTACTCTTCCTTTGGGAACTAGTTTTGAAATTTCCCAGACCTGTTGTTTAAAAACTTCATTCATAATAAAGGATCATCAATCAAAAATAAGAAAATTGTACAACTTCAGGTAATTACTTACCATAGATCAAGATTCAATTTGTTTGTAATTTGTAAATTTAGTACATAATCAAAGTGAATTAAAAAAATATACGGAAACCCGTACATAGTGTGATGAAGTGTTAAGATTGCCTGCAGGAATGCCGGCAATTTTTATTTGCTTTATCTATATCAGCATTGCATAATTTTTGAATGTTACTATCAAAATATCGGTTATGAAAAAAGCATTTTTCCGTTGGCTGAATAAAGTCAATAAAGCGGTACTTCCGAAATTGAGCAACAAAGATCCCAATAAGCTGACAAAGATCCAAAAAGGAATCTTAGCCTACCGGTATTTTGTACTGGTGAATTCCCTGGACTGATTTGCGTGAGGGATATGAAGGGTGCGAGCGAGGCGAGCAGTCTCCTGAGACCGGAACGAAGTGGAGCCCGGAGAAGCCCGACCTGAGCCTTTGGATTGGTCTGGAGAAGGGCACGCCATTATTTGAATGACTCTCACTGATTTGCAGATTAAGATTTTTAAATAAAAAAACGTCCCAAAAATTGGAACGTTTGTATAAGTCTAAGCTTGAACTTCGAGTTCCAGCTTATGAATTTTCTAAAATGTAAGAGAACATTAAAGGTGCACAGATGGTAGCATCACTTTCAACGATAAATTTCGGTGTGGTAATATCAAGCTTACCCCAAGTAATTTTCTCATTCGGAACCGCTCCGGAATAAGAACCGTAAGAAGTGGTAGAATCTGAGATCTGACAGAAATATGACCAGAACGGAATATCATGCATTTCCATATCCTGATACAGCATCGGCACAACACAAATCGGGAAATCACCGGCAATACCTCCACCAATCTGGAAGAAGCCTACTCCTTTTCCTGAAGAGTTCTTTGTATACCAGTCTGCAAGATATGCCATATACTCAATCCCTGATTTCATGGTAGAAAATTTAAGTTCTCCTTTAATACAGTAGGATGCAAAAATATTTCCCATGGTAGAATCTTCCCATCCCGGAACAACAATCGGCAGGTTTTTCTCTGCTGCAGCGATCATCCATGAGTTTTCTCTAGGAATTTCGTAATACTGCTCCAGAACTCCTGAAAGGATCATTTTGTACATATATTCGTGAGGAAAATATCTTTCTCCTTTGTTGTCGGCATCTTTCCAGATTTCATAAATGTGTTTCTGCAGTCTTCTGAAAGCTTCCTCTTCAGGAATACAGGTATCTGTTACCCTGTTCAGCCCTCTTTCCAACAGACCCCATTCTTCCTGCGGCGTAAGATCTCTGTAATGAGGAACTCTTTCGTAGTGAGAGTGCGCTACAAGATTCATCAGATCTTCTTCAAGATTTGCTCCTGTACAAGAGATAAAATCTACCTTGTCCTGACGGATCATTTCTGCAAGAATTTTTCCTAATTCTGCCGTAGACATTGCTCCTGCCAGTGTAATCATCATTTTCCCGCCATCCTTAAGATGCGCCACATATCCTTTTGAAGCATCCACCAATGCCGCTGCATTAAAGTGCAGATAATACTTTTCTATGAATTCAGTAATCGGTTTGCTCATTTAATTATTTTTTGCAAAGATAAAACTTAAAAACGGAATGTAGCAGCTGCACTCAAAGAAACTCTGTGTAAACCTTCTTTTTGGTCTTCGCCAAAATCATAGGTAACACCGTTAATTTTCATTTTATTAAGCGTTCCTGCTGTAAGTCCGAGTTTTGGCCCAATCAGAATATTTTTTGTGATCTGGTACTGGTAAGCAAAATTAAGTTCGGCTCCTAAATTAGATCCTTTTCCTTTCACATTTGCCGTTTTAGTGCTGTACGAAATTACACCCAAACCTACATCAACGAACATTTTATGCCTGGTCTGCTCAGTAAAATTGGAAATCATAACAGCAGGACCGAAAAAATTGATCTGATCTTTTGTCGTTACGGGAAGCGAGACAGGCATATTATTCACATATCCTAAAATATATCCGTCACTCGAAGCGCTGAAGTTGGAATATTTTAACCCGACAGATACAATAGGATTTACCTGATAGTATGCAGAAATATCGAAATTCATTCCGCTTTTTAATCCTTTTACGTATTCTTCTTCCTCTCTGGAAAGTCCCGAAACCGTTTTAGCTGTTCTCCAGGCATATCCTACCGATGGAATAATTGAAAATTTCTGTGCAGATGAAAGCACCGATATAGAAATGAATGCGGCTGCAAAAAGTTTTCTGATCATTAGTTTACTATTTTGGGCGCAAAAATATAGTATTAAGGTGAATTATCCCATAGAAAAGAAAAATTTAACACCCTTCGCAGTCAAACTATAACAGCAGTTGAGTTAATACCTGGATTTCCGGTTCTCTTTTTTATCAGACAGTTTCTTTTTGGTGTCCAGCCGTTTTTGTTTTTGTGATTTTGAAGGTTTTGTAGCGAGCCGTTTTTTTGGAATAATCAGCGCTTGGTTTACAAGCTCGAGAATTTTTTCGATGGCTCTGGTTTTATTCATCAGCTGGGTTCTGGTTTCAGATACCGTTAAAAACAGAAAACCTTCGGCATTGATTCTGTTGTTCAGTTTATGATGAATGCGATCTTTCTGTTCGTCATTAAAAAATCCCGAATCGGAAACTTTCCAGAGAACCGTTACAGAGGTTTCCACTTTATTAACGTTTTGCCCTCCTGCCCCGCTGCTGCGGGAAGTTTTAAAAACAAGTTCTTTTGAAAAATCTTTCATAATTTATCGTATGCGTTAATCGGCTACAGTATGTTTTTTAATTCTATCCTGTTAACCTTCCCATTTGGCGTTCTCGGAATTTTTACTGTAAAAATAATTTCTTTTGGCCTGTGATAACTTTTTTCAAAAGGTATTTTTGAAATTTTATCAATAATTTCCTTAGATTTTTGTCCTTCGATAATGAGTATCAATTTTTGTCCTAAACTCTCATCTTCCCTTCCTATAAAAACTGCTTCATTCGGGATTTCTTTCTTTACTAAAACTTCCAGCTGTTCCGGAAAAATTTTAGCGCCTCCTGAATTAATTACATTGTCAATTCTTCCTAAAAACCTGAACTGGTTATTATTTTTAATTTCGACTAAATCGTTAGTTTGCAATACTTCTGTAGTAAGATGTGGTGCAAAAATTCTTAAACATCCTCTTTCATCCGTGGAAATATCAACATTTTCAAAAGCAGTGAAAAAAGATTCTGAAACCGGATAAATCTGTTTCAGAGCGATATGGGAAAGTGTTTCTGACATTCCGTAAGTTTCAAAAACCCGTTGAGTACTTTTTGATCCGAGTGTTTTGAAAATTTTATCTTTTAAACCTTCCGACACAGCCGCTCCACCAATAATTACATTCTTTATCCAATACAGATGCTCCAATGAATTTTCAACCTGCAGCGGTGTCATGGCACAGAAATCTATTTTTTCATTGATATTCTGCAAAGGTTGTACAGAAGGTGCTGTAACCTTAAGTATTAAATTTTTGACGGCAGACCGAACAATCATCATTTTCCCGGAGATGTATTCAACCGGTAGACATAGTAAAGCTTTATCTCCAAATTTTAATCCTAAAAAATTACAGGTCATTTCTGCGGAGGCCATCATTTTTCTTTTCTCAATTTCAAAAATCTTAGGAGTCCCCGTAGATCCGGAAGTCTGTACCGACACGGTTTTTTTATCAGAAAACCATTCTTCTAAAAAAGCATTAACTTTCTTTTCAAATTCGGTTTCGGAAGGTAAATGACTCAGATTGAGATTTTTGAAGTCTATCATCATAATGATCGTAAATAAAGGAAGTGTAAATTTAAAAAAAACTTGAAAAAGTTCTTGCAAATAATGAAAAAAGCTGTAAATTTGCACCACTCAAACAGAGAAAGACTCATGGTGTAGCGGTAACACTACTGATTTTGGTTCAGTCATCTGGGGTTCGAATCCCTGTGAGTCTACATAACAGGAGAAATGTTTATCATTTTTCCTGTTTTTGTTTTATCGTTATAATGGTTCAATTAAAGAATTAAACTGATTTGTATATTTACAAAAATCAAATATTATTTTTTCTGAACCGACCGGTAATAATTTCCAATATTAACAGCAACAGAGATTACCAATCCTCTTACAAACGACCAAAATAGAATTTCGTTTACATTATCTTTGGTAAAATCATAATCATTATAAAAATTGATATCAATAAAAAATATTACAATTGATATTGCCAAAGCACCTAACAGAACAACTCCCGCTCTTCTTAAATTCATTTTAAAATTAATTAGTTATAGTTTATCAAAGATCTTCCGGAATAGATATTCCCTTTTTCTTCATGTATTCCAAAAGTCCGTTATATTTTTTTTCGTAATCATTGGTTCCGCACTTATCGGAAATACTGCAAATCTCGGAAGGTTTTATGCCTAAAATGTCGGATATTTTCGTAAGAATTTCCAGATTGATTTTTACTTTTGAATTTTCAATATCAGAATACGCTTTCTGCGATATTCCCATCTCAAAAGCCATATATTCTTGTGTTAAATCCTTACTCCTGCGGATTTTCCTTATGTTTTGACCACATATTTTCATGCCATGCCGTTTTAGTAGTTTTCGGTATATTTTAGAAGGATATCTATTAGCCTTAGACAAAGTTAGTGAATACCTTTGGCAAAACATTATTACGCTACATGATATTTTTATTTATTAAGACTTAGGTTAAAAATTTACAGTAAAACTTTTGTTTTAAAATAAAGATTATCACTTCAGGACAACACCTTAGGAATTATGGAGACGCAAAAATTTAATTATGACAATAATATTGTCAGAGCATTTCTCTATGCTACAATTGCATTCGGTCTGGTAGGTTTTTTACTTGGTCTTACCGCTGCACTTATGCTTTTTTACCCCGAGCTTCCGGAGTTTTTATTTGGAACAGATGACAGCACCATTAAAAGTCTGGCTTCAGGAAATATTCAGGGATTAATAAATACACAGGGAGCCTTGGGCTTCGGAAGAATCAGAATGCTGCATACAAGCGCTGTTATTTTTGCTTTTGTATGTAACTCTTTTTTCTGTGGAGCATATTACAGCATGCAGCGTTTGCTGAAAACAAGAATGTACAGTGACACCCTGTCCTGGCTGCACTTCTGGACATGGCAGATCATGATTGTTTCAGTAGTTATTACTTTCCTGATGGGGATCAATACTTCCAAAGAATATGCAGAACACGAATGGCCTATTGATATTTTAATTACCATCTCATGGGTAATTTTCGGAATTAATATGTTCGGAACCATCGCCAAAAGAAGGGTAAGACACCTTTACGTAGCCATCTGGTTTTATCTGGGGACTTGGATTGCCGTAGCCATGCTGCACATTTTCAATAATCTTGAAGTACCATTATCATTTACTTCATGGAAATCATATTCTATTTATGCAGGAGCTAAAGATGCCTTGGTACAGTGGTGGTATGGTCACAATGCGGTTGCATTTGTACTAACGACGCCTGTTTTAGGTTTAATGTATTATTTCTTACCTAAAGCGGCGGACAGACCGGTATTCTCCTATAAATTATCAATTATTCACTTCTGGTCATTGATCTTCGTTTATCTTTGGGCAGGCCCTCACCACCTTCAATATACCGCTTTACCGGCTTGGGCACAAGCGGTGGGAACAGGTTTTTCTATTATGCTTATCGCACCATCCTGGGGAGGTATGCTGAACGGATTACTAACTTTGAGAGGAGCCTGGGATAAAGTAAGAGAAAATCCTATTCTTAAATTCTTCGTTGTTGCAGTAACCTGCTACGGTATGGCAACGTTTGAGGGACCATTATTAGCTACAAAATCTTTAAATAAAATAGGACACTACACCGACTGGGTAATCGGTCACGTACATATCGGGGCTTTGGGATGGAACGGTTTCATGGCATTCGGAATTGTCTATTACCTGATTCCGGTGATGTGGAGAACTCCGCTTTGGTCTAAAAAACTGGCCAACTTGCACTTCTGGCTGGGAACTTTAGGAATTATTTTCTATGCAGTACCAATGTATATCTCCGGATTTACTCAAGGATTAATGTGGAAGCAGTTCAACCCGGACGGAACCTTGGTATGGAAAAACTGGCTGGATACCGTAACGGCAATTATTCCTTATTATAAAATGAGGTTTTTAGGAGGTTTGTTTTATATCTCAGGGGCCATCTTAATGGTTGTCAACGTAATCAAAACGATCAAAGCCGGTTCATTCCAGAAAGATGTTCCTGCAGAAGCACCAGCTTTAGCAAATATAGGAAGCGCAAGAAAAGAAGGCGAAGGACTACACCTTTGGATAGAAAGAACCCCGAGAATTATGGCCATACTGGCATTTATTACCGTTGCAATCGGTGGCCTGGTGGAAATCATTCCTACATTAACATTAAAACAAAGTGTACCAACCATTACTGCCGTAAAACCTTATTCTCCGCTGGAACTGGAAGGAAGAGATTTATATATTCGAGAAGGGTGTAACGCCTGCCATTCCCAGATGATCAGACCGTTCCGTGATGAAATCGTACGATTTGAAGGTAAAAATGGACAATATTCCAAAGCGGGAGAGTTTGTATACGACAGACCATTCCTTTGGGGATCAAAACGAACCGGACCGGATCTTCACAGAGAAGGCGGAAGAAACCCTGATTCATGGCACTTTAAACATATGTACAACCCAAGAATTACTTCAGCAGGTTCTATTATGCCGCGTTTCCCATGGCTGATTACCAACAAATTGGATAAAAAACAGATGGTAGATAAAATGAAGCTGATGAAAAATTATTTCGATGTTCCTTATACAAAAGCTGAAATAGATTCCGCCAATCAGTGGGCAGATAACCAGGCAAAAGGTATCGTTAAAAGAATTTATTCCGAGGCAGCTGATGTGAAGCAGCAGGTAGAAAAAGACAGAATGGCAAAAGGATCTTCTTTCGTTCCGCTTGAAGAAAGGGAAATCGTAGCCATGATTGCCTATCTGCAGAGACTCGGAACAGATATTAAAACCACTCAGATCCAAACCGCAAGTGCAGATAATTAAAATTGATTAGCAATGAAAACAAGAACTCCAATTTCAGTATACATTATTGTAACCATAGGTTTGACAATCATGGCATTCGAAATGTTCGCTCATGATTCAGGATATTTTTCTTCTCCTTTTTTCTGGGGGCTGATGCTGATTGCCATTATCCTGCTGCTGATTATGAATTCTATCGGCGACCTCATCGAAAATCAGAATTTCAGCAGACTTTCGGATGAAGAAAAGGCTTTATATATCAAAGAAAAAAGCACACCCTATTTTCAGAAACTATGGAATTCGGCTTTCAAAAAACAGTCTGCTACAGAGGAGAAAGATATTCTTATCGATCATGGATTTGATGGGATTACAGAACTTGACAACGCGCTCCCAAAATGGTGGATCGGGCTTTTCTGGTTCGGATGTATTTTCTGTGCCGTGTATCTTACAGCGTTTTCGTTCACCGAATATGCGCACCCCGAAGCAGAATTAAATCATGAAACTAAAACCATGCTTGCGTCCATTGCTGAATATGAAAAAACAGCTCCGCAAATTAACCTTGAGTCCGCAAAATACAGTGCAGATAATGTAACCGAAGGCCAGGAACTCTTTAAAACCAACTGTGCAACCTGCCACGGAGAAGGGGCAAAAGGAGGTATTGGTCCGAACCTTACTGATAAATACTGGATCAACGTGAAAGAAAAAAGCCTGTTTAAAAATGTGTTCTGGATGCTTGAAAATGGATCACCAAATAATCCTACGATGCGGCCTTTAATCAAAGAAGGAACCATCACCGGAAGAGATGCCGAAAAAATAGCAGCGTACATTTATCACATCAACCAGGAGACCGCTTCCATCACACCAGCGCAGGGAGGTGCAGCTCCTCAGGGCCAGGAAGTACAATGGGAAAACGGAAATGATTAAAAACTTTTAATCTCAACATATTATCTTAAACCATGCCAAGCCCCTTTTTGAATAACTAAACTAACATTTATAAATTCATTTTTGCTAAACCTTTTCAGTAAAGAAAATGAAAAAAAGGGGCTTTTTATAAACACAAAATCCAGGCTTTGACTGTCAGCATCAACTATTCACTTGACACTCAACTAAACTAAATTCCATTAGATTGGCAGTCAAGGCAGGATTTTTGCATACGCAAAGGGTACCACAACAGATGAGCAGTACGATAAGTATTGCTATATTTGTTTTAAACCCAATCACTCTTGAAACTGAAAATCAACAAAAGAAAACTCTTTCGGCGTTTTGTTATTACCATTATATCCATTTTGGTATTCATTGTGTTACTAATCCTTAGCTTAAGACTTCCCGCCGTTCAGAACTTTGTTAAAGACAAACTGGTTGTTTACCTAGAAAAGAAAATCAAAACCAAAGTAAGCCTGGAAAGAGTATACATAGGATTTCCTAACAGTCTTGTGATGGAAAACCTTTATTTAAAAGGTCAGAATATCGATACTCTTCTGGCAGTAAAAAAGCTTGACGTAGGGCTGAATATGATCAAACTGATCAGTTCTACTGCAGACATTACATCCGTTGACCTCGAAGGAGCCCGCGCGAATGTCGTGAGAAAACCGGACGGAACATTCAATTTCGATTATATCCTCGATGCCTTTGCTACAACAGACAAAGAAGAAAGTCCTTCAAAACCTTTTATTATTTCATTAGATAAAATCAAACTTAAAGATATCGGTGTTACGTTTAATGATCAGCAGTCGCGTAATGATATCAAAGTTTATTTCAAATCTTTTGATACGAGGGTGAAAACTTTTGATCTTCAGAATAATTCTTATGCCGTTAATGATATTAATCTGGACGGCCTGAAACTTAAACTCAAGCAAGATCTCGTAGAAGAAGTTTCCAAAAAAGTTGAAAAAAAAGTAGATTCTCTCAACAATAAAAAACCGATGCAGCTTGGATTGAAAGGTATAAAACTCACCAATTTCGATATTGATTACGGGGACGACAATACCAGAACTTTCGCTAAAGTTTTATTTAAAGAGCTCAGCACAAGAGTAAACAAACTTGATCTTGAAAATAACGCTTATGATGTTGACAATGTATTTCTTTCCGGAGCCAACATCAATGCCAATCTTTATCTTCCGGCTAATAATGCCAATCCCAAAAATGATGAATCTAAAGATCCTAAAACGTCCGAACAGCAGAAAGCACTTAGTCTTTTGTTGGGAAAACTTGTTGTTAATGACGTAAAAGTAGCTTATAACAATACTGCAATCGCTCCTACAAGACAGGGCATGGATTTTAACCACCTGAATTTTTCAAAGCTTAATGTGGAGGTGAGAAAATTCAAAATGCAGAACAATACGTTTGCCGGATCGGTAAATTCTGCCGAAATTCAGGAAGCAAGAGGATTAGATATCCGGGAATTCAATACCGATTTTGTCTACAATGAAAAAGAAGCTTATTTAAAAGATCTTTACCTGGAAACGTCAAGAACAATTTTGCGTGATGAGGTGGTTTTAAATTATAATTCTATCGAACAGCTCTCTTCAAATCTTGGAGCTGTTAAAATTTCAGCAAATATCAAAGATTCAAAAGTAGGTTTTGCAGATATCCTGAACCTTGCGCCGAACCTCAGAAATACCGCACCATTTAACAGATACCCAAATGCTGTGTTAAATGTTAATGCCTACGTAAAAGGAAATGTAAATGACCTTCTGATCAACAATCTTAAAGTATCAGGTATTGATCAGCTGAGAGTAGCAGCATCAGGAAGAATTAAAAACGCTACCAATCCCGACAATTTATATTACGATCTGAGAATTGCAGAATTGTCTTCTTCAGCGAGAACGATTTACAATCTGGTTCCAAAAAACACGATACCTTCCAATATTGCCCTGCCTTCCAATATGAGTATTAAAGGAACGGCAAAAGGCACAACTAAAATTGTAGATGCCAACTTTAACCTCTACTCTACTTCAGGAAATGCATCCGTTGTAGCCAAAGTGGATATGCGCAGGAAAAACCGCGAACTGTATGATGTAAAAGCCAATCTTCAGGGATTACAGATCGGAAGAATTATTAAAAACAAGGACATCGGTTCTGTCTCTGCACAGATTTATGCGAAAGGAGAAAGCTTCGATTTCAAAAATGCCAATGCAGACCTGAGAGGACATGTTGCATCTGCAGTGTACAAAGGTTACCGCTATCAGAATATGAATCTGACCGGAAAAATACGACGTGGCGCTTACAATATTGTTTTAAATTCCAAAGATCCTAATGCCAACATGCAGCTTACGGCATCCGGAGTGTATAACGAAAAAAATCCTACGGTAAAGGTAAACGGAAATATATTGAAACTCGATCTTAATAAACTGGGATTCTATAAAGACCAGATGATTCTCGCAGGGAAAATAGACGGAGATTTCACCAATTTAGATCCGGACCACCTAAACGGATATCTGAATTTAAAAGATTTTGCTTTCTCGGACACCAAAGAAATTTATCCTGTTCAGGAAATCAACTTAAAAGCATCATCAACTGCTGATTCTACCAACATCATTTTCAATTCACAGATTGCGGATGTAGAACTGAGAGGAAAATACCGGCTTACCCAAATATTCGGAGCTCTAAGCCAGACAATCAACCAATATTACCAGTTTCAGAAACCGGCGAAAAATGAAAAAATTGAAGCAGGACAGTTTTTTACTTTTAATGCTAAAATTAAAAATGATGATCTCATCAGAAAATTTGTACCGGAGCTGAAAAGTTTTGAAACCATTAATATTACAGGAAATTACGATGCTGATTCCCAAAAAATAGAAATTGACGGACAGATTCCGCAGGTTTTATACGGTGAAAATTCTATTGAAAATGCAAGATTGCAGGTTACGAATGAAAATCAGGCTTTACAATATAATCTTAATGTCGCCGCATTAAAAAGTTCCAGCTTTGCTTTGAACAAAGTGAACATCGGAGGAAATATTGCCGATAATATCATCAATTACAATATCACCACCAAAGATGCGAAAGATGAAACACAGTTCCAGATTGCCGGTAACGCAAAATCCATGAACGATATCACAGAAATTTCCCTCAATCCGGATGGATTAAAACTCAACTATACCAACTGGACGGTAGCCGAAGGCAATAAAATCCAGATCAGCAATGCCGGTATTCTCGCGGATAATTTCAGGCTCTCTAATGGAGGCAGTGAGATTCTCTTACAATCCGAAACGCAGTCTCCGAACGCACCGCTGAATGTTTCACTGAAGGATTTTAAGATCGAAACCATAACCGAACTTATTAAAAAAGACACCTTACTGGCAAGAGGAAATATCAACGGAACTGCCCAATTACGGAATCTTACCAAAAACATGACGTTCACTTCAGATTTAAATATCTCAGATCTTATTGTTTACGAAAACCCTGTAGGAAATCTTGCCGTAAAAGTTAATAATACCTCACCAAAGATTCTTAATGCGGATATTGCCCTTTCCGGAAATAATAATGACGTAAAAATTGTCGGAGATTATAACACTTCTTCAAGCACGTTTGACCTTAATATGGCCATCAACCAGCTTCAGATGAAATCTGTACAGGGCTTTTCGATGAACGCCATCACCAATACGGAAGGTTATATTTCAGGAAATCTGAAAATCACCGGAACAACTGCTCAACCGAATATTTTAGGTAAAGTAAAATTCAACGATGCAGGACTCGAAATTGCGAAAACAGGAAGTGACTTCAGGAATCTTGATGATGAAATTGATTTTACGAGCCGAGGAATTGAATTCAACAATTTCAAAATTAAGGACAGAGACGGAAATTCTATGAATATTGACGGACAGGTTCTTACCCAGACGTACAGAGATTTTGCCTTCAATCTTGATCTGAATGCCAAAGATTTCAAGGTGGTGAATTCAGAAAAATCCAATGAAGCGATAATGTACGGCGTTCTTTCCATAGACGCTGCATTGCAGGTTCGCGGAAATCTGGATCTGCCGAAAGTTGACGGAAGATTAGCCGTTGCAGACAATACTGATTTCACTTTTGTCCTTCCGCAGTCATCTCCCACTTTACAGGAAAGAGAAGGCATTGTTGAATTCATTGATCAGGATCAGGTTGCTCTAAATAAAACCATCAAGGCAGATTCTTTAGATTCCCAAAGCAGAATTAAAGGAATGGATGTAAACGTCAATATTGAGCTGAGCAAAGAAGCGAAACTTTCATTGCTGATTGATAAAGCAAACGGAGATTTCGTAAAACTTCAGGGGGAAGCAGAGCTTACGGGCGGAATTGATCCTTCAGGGAAAACAACTTTAGTAGGCGTTTATGAAGTGGAATCCGGAAGTTATGAAATGTCTGTAAGTGTCTTAAAGAGAAAATTCGATATCCAGAAAGGAAGTACCATTACCTGGACCGGGGAACCGACCACTGCCACTCTTGATATTACAGCCGTCTATAAAACGGAAGCTGCCCCTATTGATCTTGTAGAACAGCAAATCAGCGGCGAAGAAGCATCAACACTGAATCAGTTTAAGCAAAGAATCCCTTTCAATACCTTATTGAAAATGCAGGGTGAATTGCTGAAACCTGTTATTACATTCGATATTACTACCGATGAGAAAAACAACGCTGTTTCTTTCAATGTCACCGATATCGTAGACCAGAAGCTGGCACAGCTGAGAACCCAGGAATCTGAAATGAATAAGCAGGTTTTTGCTTTATTGTTATTGAACAGGTTTATTGGTGAAAATCCTTTTGAATCCGGAGCCGGACTTTCCGGAGAAATGATGGCAAGACAAAGTGTGAGTAAAATTCTTTCCCAGCAGCTGAATAATCTTGCTTCTGATCTTATCAAAGGAGTTGATCTTAATTTCGACCTGGAATCCTCAGAAGATTATTCCACAGGAACCCAGAACACCAGAACCGACCTGAACGTAGACATCAGTAAAAAACTCCTGAATGACCGCCTGAAGGTTTCCGTAGGCAGTAATTTCGGGCTGGAAGGGGAAGCGCGCCAGAATGAAAACATGACCAACATCGCAGGAGATGTTACGGTAGATTACAGTTTATCCAAAGACGGAAGATATATGCTTCGGGCATATCGTAAGAACGAATATCAGGTAGCACTTCAGGGACAGATTGTGGAAACAGGATTAGGGTTTATCATTACGCTGGATTATGACAAATTCCGGGATATTTTCAAAAGATCGGGAAAGGATAAAAAGCAGAAGGTAACGAGAAAAAATAACCAAAACCAAGTTGTAGAATTTAAATAAATGAAAAAAAATTATCAGACCTATTTCAAATATATCATCACATTCGGAATGGCTTCTGTTGCGGTTTCCTGCAATACGAGATACCTGAAGGATGGCGAAATGCTTTATACGGGAGCAGAAATCAACATTGAAAATGATACGGTTTCCAAAAAAGAGAAAAAAGATCTTAAATCTGCCCTGGAAGCCAATCTTACTCCCAAACCCAATTCCAGTTTTTTAGGATTAAGGCCAAAACTTTTCTTTTATAATATTGCCAAAGAGCCTAAAAAAGAAAAAGGATTCAATTACTGGCTGAAATATAAAGTGGGTGAAAAACCTGTACTGCTTGGTGATGTAGACCGTGAATTCAATAAAGACATCATCGAAAATTATTCTGAAAACCAAGGATATTTTAATGCTAAAGCTACTTATGATACGGTGTCCCATAACAGGAAAGCAAAAGTAATTTACACTTTACGGCCGGGAGCAAGATATCTTATCAGCGATGTGAAATTTCAGCAGGATTCAACACTGGTTAATCAGGAAATTCAGAATCTTACCGGTAAAACGTTACTGAAAAAAGGACAGCCTTTTGATCTTGACGTTATCAAATCCGAAAGGGAACGCATTGACAACGGTCTGAAGGAACGCGGTTTTTATTATTTTCATCCCGACAATATTATTGTTCAGGCAGACAGTACGGTAAGTAAAAACCACAAGGTGGAACTGAATGTAAAACTGAAAGACAACACTCCGGATCTTTCCACCCAACAGTTCAGTATAGACAAAGTAGTTGTTTTCCCGAATTATAATATCCGGGACGTGAAAGAAGGGAAATACAGCGTCCCTATGAATCCGGATTCCCTTCAGAAGTACGCTCATGAAGACATCTATGTGATCGATCCTGAACATAAATTCAAACCCAAAATTTTTGACAGGGCTCTGTATTTTAAAAGAGGAGACCTTTACAACCGTACCAATCATAATCTTACGTTGAACAGACTGATCAGTTTAGGGGTATTTAAATTTGTAAAAAATGAATTTGTTGTTTCAGATTCTTTGCAGCATAAATTTGATGCCTATTATTTATTAACTCCGCGCGAACTGCAGTCGCTCCGCCTGGAAGCATTAGGAAGAACCAATTCCGCCAACTATGCGGGAAGTGAGCTCAATCTGAACTGGACCCACAGGAACTTTTTCAGAGGTGCGGAACAGTTCAAGGCATCTGTGTATGGTGCATTTGATGTGCAGATTGGCGGACCGGAAAATGCCAAAAATATTTTCAGGGCCGGAACCAATGTGCAGCTTTCCATCCCGAGAATTGTGGCGCCATTCAGATTTAATTCTTCCAGTGCATTTGTCCCGAGAACGAATATCACGCTGGGTTATGAATTCCAGAACCGTACGGAATATTACACGCTCAATACCTTCAGCGGTTCCTTCGGCTACGTATGGAAAGAAAATGCAAGAAAGGAACATGACCTGAAAATCCTGGACATTACCTATGTTTCTCCGGCCAATGTTACGCCTTTATATAGAGAGCGCTCAGCAGGTAATGATGCAATGCAAAGAGTTGTTGAAAAACAGCTGATTTTCGGGCCTACTTATTCCTACACTTATACCAACACCATGTTGCCGAAGGCCAATACGATTTATTATAAAGGAACCCTTGATCTGGCAGGAAATATTACAGGCCTTCTGACAGGGGCGAATGTTAAAAAAGATAAAGAGAAAAGTATTTTTGGAGTCCCATTCAGTCAGTACGCCAAAATTGAGAATGACTTCAGGTTTTACCATAAATTCAATGATAAAACATCTCTTGCGACCCGTGCTATTGCAGGAGTTGCCTATCCTTATGGAAATTCAGAATACATTCCTTTTTCAAGGCAGTTCTTTTCCGGAGGAAGCAACAGTGTAAGAGCATTCCGGGCGAGAACATTGGGTCCGGGAAGTTTTGATCCCAGAACCATTCCTGAGGGATTCTACTTTGATCAGTCCGGTGATGTGAAACTGGAATTAAATGCTGAATACCGTGCGAATCTATACAAATTTCTGAATGTTGCCGTTTTTGCTGATGCGGGAAATATATGGCTAATCAATGATGATCCCCAAAGACCGGGTGCCAAGTTTTCCAAGGAATTTTTAAGTGAAATTGCCGTAGGAGCCGGAGTTGGTCTGAGACTTGATTTCTCTATTTTAATTCTGAGACTCGACCTCGCAATGCCATTGAGAGTACCTTATTATGAAAGGGGCGACCGCTGGACTTTTGATAAGATTAATTTCGGCGATTCCAACTGGAGAAGAGATAATCTTATCCTGAACATTGCAATCGGGTATCCTTTCTAAATTTTTATACATGATAAAAAGAATAAAATTTTTCTGGGAAGCACTGCGCGAAACATTTAAAAAATGGAACGAATCTTCAGCATCCAATGACTCTGCAAGCCTGGCGTATTATGCTATTTTCTCTATTCCGGGTCTGCTCATCATCATTATCTGGATCGCCGGTAATTTCTTTGGTGAAGAAGCGATACGCGGGCAGATCACAAGTCAGATCAGCGGTATTATGGGACAGGACGCTGCTAAAAGTGTTCAGGATATGATTGCGGGAGCTCTGGTGGATAAGGAAAATATTTTTATGAAAATTATAGGAATCGGCTCTCTGGTATTCGGTTCCACTACCTTATTTTTCCAGCTTCAGCGCTCGCTGAACAGCCTTTGGGATGTGCAGCCCGCTCCCAAAAAAGCATTCGTGAAATTTCTTCTGGACAGGGCCAATTCATTGGGAATGATCCTTATTTTAGGCTTTTTGCTGATGATCACAATGGTTCTTTCTTCTTTGATCAGCCTTCTTAATAACTGGATTACCAATTATTTCGGTGTAGAAACATATGTACTCGTAGAACTTATCAATTACATTATCGGGTTTGTTGTCACAATGATCCTTTTTGCTTTAATGTTTAAGGTTCTTCCGGATGTAGAAATCAGCTGGAAACCTGTATGGAGAGGCGCTTTTCTTACCACTGTTTTATTTACATTAGGAAAATTCCTGCTGAGCCTTTATTTCGGAACGGCAAAACCAACCTCGGCATTCGGTGCGGCGGGGACGGTAATCCTGATTATGATGTGGATCAATTATTCCTGCATGCTGATTTTCTTCGGGGCAGAATTTACCAAAATATACGCCCTGAAAAGAGGCTTCAAGATCATTCCTTCCAAACATGCAAAATGGAGTGATGCTAAATTGTATGAAGAAAGCATTCAAAATAATCCATAAACAAAATCCTCCGAATTCAGGAGGATTTTTTATTGGCTTACGCTTTCTTTTTGAACTCAGCCAGCTTCAGGGCATCTTTAATCATTTTACCCGGTCGGAAAATGGTTTTTACCGTTTTGATACTGGAAGCATTTACTTCTTCCGCTGTATTTCTCCCTTCGCTGGAACCACCTGCCTGCAGCGTAAAATATTCACCAACATAGACAATCTTACCATCGGCTACATCGTCTGCAATTTTAGAAAACGTGCTTTCGAGAACGGCGAGAATATCGGCTTTTGATACCGTAGAAACTGAGGCAGCGTGCTTCGCAAGATCTGCAAGAGTAGTTTTCCCGTCGCCAATGATATTGGCATAATACTTTGGAGGATTGTTGGGCTGCTGAGGGTTCTTTTTAGGAACAACATTGAATGTTATAGGCATTTTTTTTAATTATTTGTGTTAAACAATATTTTAATAGCAAAACTAAATTAAGAAAATTTTGAATATTTGTTATTAATCACTATGCTTATTTTAACACAAGTCTTGAAGTTCTGATTTAGCCGATTTCTTACAGATCTTCAAAGAGAAATTAACACATTAGTCACAGAAGAATTTTTGATAAACCTTGAAAACATTTCAGAACACATCAGAAAAAAATCAAAGATGTTTAAAAACTTATATGCTCTAAAATATTCGCAGCACTTTATACTTAATCTAATGTGGCTTAAGTGTTAAATGCTTTTGCGACTAAAGGTATATTGTTAAGAAGTTGCTTTTTGATATAATAAAAAACGCCCGGACGTTTTAATAAAAAGATACGCACGTTTTGCTCAAAAGATACGGACGTTTTAAATAAAACGTCCGTATCTTTTTATATAGTTGTTTTGGGGTGTCTATAAAAGCTCCCTTTTATTTCTTCAAAAGCTTCTCTATGAGCTTGTTTTGTGATTCGATAAGATAAGCTATCTGTTCCTGGTTTTCAGGATGCTTTCGATGAGTTCCAGCGACTGCATATTGAATACAGGATTATATTGATTTACAGCAGCAACGGCATGATCACTAAAGTCATTATTACTCATAATGTTGTTTACTGAATCATTTAAAAGATCATTAATATCTACTTCCAGCTCATCAGCAATTTTTTTTAATAACATTGAATTAGGAATACTTTTATCCGATTCTATATTAGAAATTGTACTTTGGGTAACGTCTAAACGCAGTGCCAGATCGTCCTGGGATAATCTTTTGGCTTCCCTGTATTGTCTCACCTTAGTTCCTAAACTCATCATATTAATATTTTAATAAAAAATATTAAAATATTAATGATCTCAGAATTTTTTTTTCTTTAGATTTGCCGCACAACTATAGATTGGTTTTTATCTCTTTCCAACCTTACGGATAAAACATGCATCTATAGGTAAGAATTAATTTAGTACACAACAAATGCAAATGATGAGAAAGAAAATTTCATGGCTGTTTTTATTGACAGTATTCCTCACGCTTTTTTCCTGTAGGAATGAAATGGAAACCACCAAAGATTCCCCGGGAAAGCACAATCCGCAATATTATGTTTCCCTACAGAAATTCCTTACCATAACGAGGGTAAGCAAAAAAGAGGTTTTCAACACCTCATCTGCACATGGAAGGGCGTCTTCAGAAGATTTTGAAATCGATACTACGGCGATAAGGCAAACCATAAGGAACCAGAATGTTACTGCCTTCTCCTTCCGCGTGCATCCCAAAAAAGAAGGCATAGTAGAAACAGAAGACGGGAAAGAAACCTTCTACAATATGGCTTTTGTAAAGAAAGACGGTACCTGGCAAAAAGAAATCTACCAGTATACTGTTTCCGAAGGATGGCTCTCTTCTCTAAAGGCAATGCCTAATGCCCCTTTTAACGGGAATATTACCCGAATTTACCCTTCGGGCGCTCAAGCAAGGGCATACATCTGCGGTTTTTCTGCCACCCCGGCCTTCCATTGCTACGCAGGGCATACCGATCCTAATGACGGAGACTGCGGAGATTGCTGGCACTGGAATACCACTTCCATCTGGTGTGATGACAGTACAGTGGGGGCCCGGATCATCCCACAAACGGGGAAATCGGGGGCGGAGGCGGAAGTGCAGAAAACGGAAATGACGGTTTTGATATGAACTTACCTCCGATGTTGCAAAACGACTCTGATTGTGATAAGGCAAAGACAATCTATAATAATACCGCTGTAAAATCTCGGTACGAATTATTGAAAAGCCATACAAGGGATGCACAAGAGACCGGATATGGCTTTAAAGTAATTTCTGCTAACGGTATCACAACCACTCAAACAGAACCTCTAAACCCGGATACAGTAAGTCCGGATAGAATGAGAATACTTCTGCAGCCTTCCAGCTTCGGTTATGTACATACCCACATCGAAAAGGCACAGCCAAAATTGGCTGTAAAAATATTTTCTCCGGCAGATATTAATACCTTCTTGGCTTATCTTCATAATGCCAAACAAAATAATACTTCTCTTGGTAATATTTTTGGGGGCTTGCTGGCTGAAGAATATAATGGAAGCGGAACAGAATTTTTTATCTACCAGCTGCAATACAATGGTGACGGGACAGATTTGCCTCCAGAGTTAACAGAGGAACAAAAGGAAGAATTTAGAACAGAATATATAAGAAAGGCACAAGAGATGGTAACAGATGATGTTGCAATTAGCCATTATAATTTGCAAAAATTATTTTTTCACTTTATAAAAAAAATAAATTTAAAAGATTGCGCTCTTTTTAAAATTAAAAATGGCATAAGAAAAAAGATAACGCTGGACGAAGATGGAGACCCAAAAGAAGAAACATGTGCATAAATTCAAAAAAATATATTATGAAAAACTTACTATTATTATTTATACTATGTATTTCTTGTTCCTACCCTAAAGCACAGGAACAAATTGTTCCTTTAGGAACTAAAGGATGGTCAGAAGAAAACATGTATTATAAAGACTTAGATCATGAACTTGACCCATTTGTAGGTACTTGGCAAGGAACTTTTCAAGGAAAAACCTTTGTTATTAATTTTACTAAAATTAAATATCATTTTACAATAAGCAATTATTATTCAGACATGATCGTTGGAAGATATAAATTATTAGACGGTAATGGTAACGAATTATATTCTACCTACAATTTATCACCTACTAGATCGAAAGTTAAAAGTATAAGCTTTATTGATTATAAAACAAAGCTATATTTGATTTTTACAGATAAATGTATAGAAGGAGATATCTTAATTCATTTTACTAATTATGAAAAGACACAATTGTATTGGAAATATATTACCAACCAAACAATTGTAACAGACGATTCGCAATGTGCTCCTTTCAATGAGATGCCCAGAGGAGAGTTTGTAATGAACAAACTTTAATATGAAAAGCTTACTATTACTATTTATACTGTGCATTTCTTGTTCCTATCCTAAGGCACAAGAACAAATTCTACCATTAGAAACTAAAGGAGAAAGAATTGAAGGTGCATATTATAAAGATTTACATCATGAACTTGATCCTTTTTTAGGAACTTGGCAAGGAATCTTTCAGGGAAAAACATTTATTATTACATTTAGTAAGATTAAAAGATTTAATTCGCTAGGTAATTATTACAAGGACACAGTAATAGGGAAATACAAAATGTTAGATTCGGGTGGAAATGAATTATATTCTACATATAATTTGGCAGGCAATAAAACTAAAATTTCTAGTATTGCCTTTATGGATTATAAAACAAAGCTTTGGCTTTCATTTACAGATAAATGCATAGAAGGAGATATCTTAATTCATTTTACTAATGATGAAAAAACACAATTGTACTGGAAGTATATTACAAACCAAACAATTGTAACAGACGATTCACAATGTGCTCCTTTCAATGAGATGCCCAGAGGAGAGTTTGTAATGAACAAGCTTTAACATGAAATTATTGTATAATTTGGGTGACTCAAGATATTTTCACAAATTTTTAACAGTTAAAAAATTGTCCTACACAACAAAATAGACCGTTTCACCAGTTGTGAAACGGTCTATTTTTAATTTTATTCTTATCTAAGTACAAAAATAGAATCTGCTAAACTATTTTAATCCAAATTACTAGTTGAAAATTACATTAATTTACATTCTGTTTACCGTTTCTATTCCCAGCAAGCGTAAGGATTTTCTTATTGTTTTCGCGGTAAGATCAGACAGATTTAATCTGATCTGCTTTATATTTCCATCTTCCTGAATCATAATAGGATTGCTCTGATAAAAAGAGTTGTAGGTCTTTACCAGATCATACACATAATTGGCGATCAGTGCAGGGCTTAATACCTCTGCCGCTTTTTGAACGACAACTTTATAATTGGCCAGCTGCATGACCAATGCCTTTTCATATTCGTTCAATGAAACATTCCGAACTTCTTTATACTCAAAATTTGCTTTAGCCAGCAAAGACTGAATACGGGCGTACGTATACTGAATGAAAGGTCCGGTATTTCCATTAAAATCAATACTTTCTTCCGGATTGAAGAGCATTTTTTTCTTCGGATCCACTTTGAGCATGAAATATTTTAAGGCACCCATTCCTACATTTTCGTAGTTTTCAGCTTTTTCCTCTGCCGTTAAGTTTTCCAGCTTCCCAAGTTCTTCCGCAGCGGTTTTTGCGATATTGTGCATTTCCTGCATCAGATCATCTGCATCTACAACGGTTCCTTCACGGGATTTCATTTTTCCGTTCGGAAGCTCAACCATTCCGTAAGACAAATGGTACAGCTGGTCTGCCCATGAATATCCCAGTTTTCCTAAGATTTTAAACAATACCTGGAAATGATAATCCTGCTCGTTTCCAACGGTGTAAATTAATTTCTGAATATCATTTTGCTTAAAACGCTCTACTGCAGTACCCAAATCCTGGGTCATATACACGGAAGTACCGTCTGAACGTAATAATAATTTCTGATCAAGACCTTCATCCGTAAGGTCACACCAAACGGAACCATCCTCTTTCTGATAGAGCACTCCTTTATCCAATCCTTCCTGAATAAGATCTTTTCCTAAAATATAGGTATTGCTTTCGTACTGAACCTGATCAAAATCTACTCCCAGTCTTTTATAGGTATCGGCAAATCCTTTATATACCCATGAATTCATTTCATTCCAAAGGTTTCTTACATGCTCATTGCCGTTCTCCCAATCGAGAAGCATCTGTTGAGCTTCTTTCATCAAAGGAGCCTCTTTTTTAGCCTGATCTTCAGACATTCCCTGAGCCAGAAGCTCTGCAATTTGCAATTTATATTCCTGATCAAATTTAACGTAATAATTTCCTACGAATTTATCACCCTTTATGCCGGTAGAATCCGGCGTTTCACCGTTTCCGAATTTTTCCCATGCCAGCATTGATTTGCAGATATGAATTCCTCTGTCATTGATGATCTGTGTTTTGATCACTTCATATCCTGCCTCTTCAAGGATCTGAGAAACAGAAAAGCCTAATAAATTATTTCTGATATGCCCCAGGTGAAGCGGTTTATTGGTATTTGGTGATGAATATTCCACCATTACTGTTGAATCCTTTTTTTCTACAGTGTCAAAGTTTTCCGCTAAAGCGCTGAAATTATCAATAAAGAATTGATTTTTAACTTTAACATTCAGAAATCCTTTCACAACATTAAAACTTTCCAGAAGTTCGGTTTGTTCCGTTAAAGCCTGTCCCAGTTCAGTACCGATGGTTTCCGGATTTTTTTTCAGTTGTTTTACCAAAGGAAAAGTGACGATGGTAAAATCGCCCTCAAACTCTGTTTTATTTTCCTGAACTTCCAGCATAATTCCTTTCAGTTGATAGACATTGAGGATTATTTCCAGAAGTTTTTCTTCTATTATATTTTTAATATTCATTATCTGTTATTTAAAAACCTGTCGTTCTTATTCTCAAATGCAAATATACGGAAATAAAAAAACCGCCCGGAGGCGGATTAAATATGAATGTTAACTAATGTGCTTAAAATTAAAACTTGTCCCAGAAAACTTTAGTGGTTAATAAATCTCCACCGATAGCTGAAGCTGCCGCGCTTACATTGCCACCGTTTGTCTGATATTCACTAGCCGGATAGGTCATACGTAAAGGGACACTGCTGATTGTTGCTGCTGCAGCCGGCTGAAGAGCAGGAAAATCAAGTCTTCTCCATGTATTCCAGGAAACTAAAGGCTGATTATACATGGCTACCCAAGCCTGTTCTCCGATAGATTTCTTCCAGTTTGAAGAATTATACGGGTGCGCTGCAAGGTAAGCTGCTGCACTTGATGTTACCCCCCAATCCGTAAAGGATGAAGTAATCGCATTGGCATAATTGGTTGCGGCACTTCCTCCGATACCCCAGCGTGCACTGGCCTCTGCCAAGTAGAATGCTACTTCCGTATAGCTCATAAGGATTCCCGGCGTTGTAGGAGTATAAGCAAAATCTCCAGGAGCAGAGAAGTTCGCAAATGATGCTGGAAGACCAATTGCCTGTCCGATATAATTACCTGTAGACCCTACAGGTTTAAAATATTTTGTTATTCTCGCATCGGTATTGGAATTCATATAATCAACCAATGTTTTACCGCCAACGAAGTCATTTCTGTTATTTGCCTTTACATTTTCGTAAATCGGGCTATAATTTGGTGATCCGCTTAAATACTGCAGTAAACAATTGTCTGCAGATGAGGTCATAACTCCGTTGTTAATAGCCGTAGTAGCTGTTTGCTGAGCAAGTGTAGGATTTGCGTCTGCAATGCCAATTCCTAATTTAAGCAGAAGTGAATTACCGAACTTTTCCCAGGCTGCAAGATTTCCTGAATAATAAATATCTGCTGAAGAAAAACTATCCGATTCCGAATCTAATCCTCCCGTAACATCAAGATTTGCTATATCCTGCTGAAGTCTTGATATTAAATTAGCATAAACTCCTGCTCCGTCGTCATACACCGGAGCTACATTTGAACCCAGCTGATTTGCCTGTGAATAAGGAATATTACCAAATGTATCTGCTAATAACTGGTAACTATATACCTGTAAAATATCTATAATCGCCAGCTGGTTTTTTTTGGTCGTAGGCCAGGTAAGGGCTTCAGCAGGTACCGGTTGATAGTCATTTATTAATTTTTTTGCCTGTACTAAACTATTCTGTACATTCACATAATTATCAATGTAAATCTGATTCGAAACATTTCTGTTGGTGAAGTTATAATTGCTTTCTTCCACATAGGTTGTTTCCTGCCAGTACTGCATGGTAAGCCTAAAATTATTTTCATTAACACTTGGCGTGTTCACGTAGTCACTCAATTCTTTTTGGGCATTTGTTACTAAACTCGAGGGAATAGTAGTATATGCCGAGTGAGGATCTAAATTTATATCATCAGACTCGCAACTGATGAATAGTGTACCTAATAATAAAGATATTATGATTTTTTTCATTTTTACATTTTTAGAAATTGATTTTTACATTGAATGAGAAGTTTCTTGTTGTAGGCATAACTCCGGACTGATATCCCTGAAGATTACCTGAAGACAATCCCGCTTCCGGATCAGCATACGGTAAGTTTTTATGGATAATCCAAAGATTACTTCCTATAATACTAAATGACATTCCCTGTATAAATTTAGAGCCTAACGCTTCTTTTGATAAATTATAAGTGATGGATGCTTCTCTCAGCTTCACATAACTTGCATCGTACACAAATGCTGCAGCCGGAGGATCTGTATTCAAAACCTGGCTTGATAAAGACTTATCTAATCTTACATTATTCGCGATGTACTGTCCGGGATTATTAGGATCCGGAATAACTCCTGCCAGGATTACACCTCCACCATTGGCCAATGTATTTCTTACAGGATTTCCCAAATCATTCATCCCTACTGAATCAGGATACAAACCTGTTCCATATCCGTAAGACTGGTCAAGTGAAAATACATTTCCACCTTCTTTTACATCAATCAGGAAGCTTAAAGAAAGATTTTTGTAATTAAGTGTATTTCTCAATCCTCCGAACCATTTTGCCTGATAGCTTCCCAGATCATTATTGGTAGTAGTTGTTTTCAGGTAAGCACCGGTATCAGGATCAATTATTTTCTGGCCATCCGGAGCATAGATAAAATCCGAGCCGTAAATTGTTCCATATAGTCCTCCCAGAGGTGCGTTCAGGGTAACTCCCCCTTGTGAAGTATTGGTCTGCAATGCCAGATTATCCACACCATTTTTCAATTCTGTAACAGTAGTTTTCGGATTAGACCAGTTTGCAACCAAATTCCATGAGAAATCCTGAGATTTGATTGGTGTCACACGCAATGAAAGCTCGAAAGCTTCAGTTCTTAAATTACCGATATTCTGTTTCTGCAATGTCGTTCCGGATGCATAAGAAACAAGCACATTGGAAATCAGATTTTCAGAGTCATTTTTATACCAGGTGGCATCAAATCCGATCCTGTTTTTCAGGAAGGAAGTTTCAAGACCGAACTCCATACTCTTTAACTTTTCCGCTACCAAATCCGGATTTTTCAAAACGCCGTTAAACTGATAAATAGGCTGACTTCCGAAAGGTGATCCTGCCAGGTAAGTATCAATTAACTGATTGGCATCTGTATCATTTCCAACGATGGCATAGTTGGCACGAGCTTTCGCAAAGCTAAGCCATGGCGCTTTAATTAAATTTGAAAGCACCACACTTCCCGAAACAGATGGATACCAGTATACATTATTGCCTTTTGACAAAGCTGTTGTCTGATCTCTTCTTACGGTTCCTTCAATATAATATGTATTTTTAAAGCCTAAACTCGCTTGTGCAAATATTCCTACCACCTGCTTACTTGTATCACTGGTTTGATTGAGCGGTCTTTCTTTTGAATTCGATATATCAAAGTAATTCGGCACACTCAGTCCTCCAACGGTGGTATGTACGTCAGAGTACGCCGCATTATAGCGGATGTTTGTACCTACAACTCCATTTAGATTTAAATCATCCGTAAGATCTTTTTTATATGTTCCGATGAAATCGTAGTTTCTTTCTGAAAATCTGTAGTTTCCTAAGTTATATCCGGAAGGCTGTGCCGTATTAATGTTAAGTCCGAAAATATTAGGTACGGAACCATTAGATTTTCTTTCTTCCGTAGTCATACTATAGCTATCATTGCTTAATCTTACTAAGAAGTTCAGCTCATCTGAGACGTCATAGCTTAAAGAAACATTTCCGCTGAATCTATCCCTGTTATCAGTCTGATAATTTTTGTAACGCTGGAAGTAAAGGTTATCCCAGTATTGAGGTGCAAGATTGGTAGGACTCGTAATATTCCAGGTATAGTTCTGCTCTGCAATATTGTATAAATCCTGCTGCTGTTTAATATCAACATTAGTAGGCCACCATTGTCTGAAACCGCTCATTACGTTCCCATTGTACCCGGTATCATTTCTACCTTTTGTTCTCTGTGTAATATAATTGGCGTATAATGAAGCCGTTAATTTATCTGAAATTTTGTAAGAAGCATTACCTCCGAAACTATTTTTTATTAATGAACTGTTTGGCAGTATGTCCGTAGCATCAAGATTGGTATAGTTGATTCTGTACGTTGATACATCGTTTGCCCCGCTTAAGGAAACACTGTTTGTAAAGTTCGTACCGTTTTTAAAGAAAGACAGCGGACCATTTTTGGCCATCGTCCAAGGTGTGGCTTTTCCATAGTTAGGAGAACCCGGGATGAATGAATCATACTGATATACTAACAGATTGGGATCATATTTTGGTCCGTAAGATGCATCACTACCAAACCCTGCAAGCAGGCCACCATTATAGCTTCCCCATTCGTCTTCTCCAAAATATCCTTGTCCGTATTCAGTCTGATATTCCGGGAAAGTTTTCTTATCAATAGAAGAAATGGTAATAGAGCTTGAATATTCTACGCCAATTCCTTTTTGATTTTTCTTACCTTTTTTAGTGGTGATGATAATCGCTCCGTTTGCTGCCCGTGAGCCATACAGAGCTGCTGCTGCTGCTCCTTTCAGCACGTTAATGGTTTCTATATCATTCGGGTTAATATCTGACGCTGCATTTCCGTAATCGACACCATATCGGCCGGTAGTCTGGCTTGATGTATTGATATTGTTATTGATGATCGGAACACCGTCAACAACAAAAAGCGGCTGGTTGGTTCCTGAAAAAGATTTAAAACCTCTTAAAACTACGTTAATGGAACCTCCAAAGTTGGTACTTTGTTTGATATCCATACCAGCAACCTGGCCAGATAAGTTATTTAAAAAATTGGGGGTTGGATTTTTGTTGACATCGTCACCTTTGACTTCCTGGGTAGCGTAACCCAAAGATTTTTTTTCTCTTTTGATTCCCAGTGCGGTTACCACCACACCTTCGATGTCTTGCGTTTTAACTGTATCACTCTTTGGCTGTACCTGTGCTATAGCGAAAGACGATGACAGTACGGATGCAAGTACACCCATTGTTAGTTTCTTCATATCTAATTAAATTTTGCTAAACAAAGTTTAAAAACTTTCTTAAAATGGCAAAAGAAAATAGTCAAAAATTAACACTTTTTCAAAAAAAGAAAATAATATAGTTTAATCATTCATAAATATTTGTTAATTGATCCATTTTTAACAAAAACTAATTAAATCATTGAAGTAAAATTTATATAAATACCAATTTTTTGTAATTGTTATTTTCTATATCGATTTATTGTAAAAAAAATATCCATAACAAGTGATAAACAACAGGTTACAAGTAAATATATCACCATTAAGAGAATGGAAGAATAATTAAATACAATGTATCGCATATAAATTATTTTATAAATTTTCTGAATTTTAACATTTTGAGCCAAAAAAAAGCCGCTGTGAACAGCGGCTTTTAAGGTTAACAAATAAACGGATTTAGTTTTGATTCCAGAAAGGAGTAAACTGATTTTTCACAAAAACCTGTGCACTTGAAATATTTGGAACATTCGCTGAATTTGCCGCATATTCAGAGTTTGGATAAACCAATCTGTAAGGTTTATTAGGAAACTGTGCTGTTGTAGCCATTGGCGTAAACGGATAACCTGTACGATTGTATTCAATAAACATTTCTGTTGGGTTAATATTCGTCAATGCAATCCACTTCTGTGTCATGATAGCTTCAACCTTTTGTGTGTCTGAGCCTGTCCATCCCAGTCCTGGCCGTGCATTAGCAGCAGTAACATAGCTGGAAATCTGTGTAGCATTAGCTCCCAACCAGGCACCATTTGCAGTTATAGCTGTAGCAAATTTGGCAGATGCATTAATTGTACTAAAAATTGCGGGCCATCTCAATGCCGCCTCTGCCTGTAGTAAATTACTTTCAGCTCTGGAAAAAAGAACGCCACCTCTTGCATTGTTAGCTGCAATTACATCACCCCAAGTCGAAATGGCAGTTGCACCAGAAAAATTACCTGTGCCTAATTTTGAAGTATTCACATTGTTAACAGGTACTCCAGGCTGACCAGGAACGTTTCCTTGTCTTACACCTTTTAATCCTGTGAATGGATTACCACCTGCATCAACAGAAGTCACATTGGTAAACAATCTTGATCTTCTGGGATCCTTAAGTCCTGTAAACTTACTATAATTGCTGTCGTTTAATATTACATTTCCTTCTAATGAATTAGCCATATGCTCAGAAACAACTACCACGGCATAATTTGATACTTGCTGACCTGAAGCGTTTCTAGCCCAGTTTAAGATAAAAGGATTCATTTTGTCATCACTTGCTGAAGAATATCCCGGATTAACCGTTACTTCCTCATCTATGAATGTAGCATTGGATAAACTCTGCAGTTTTGTATTTCTATACGTTGCCAGATCACCGGTAACTTTAGACATTCTAATCAACAGTCTCAGCTTAATTGTATTTGAAAGTGCTTTCCACTTATCCATATCACCACTAAAGACAACATCAGAAGATGGTTCTAAAGGATGAAAATCCGTTGAGCTTTGAGCGTTATCAATTAAAGTATTGGCTTCTTCCAATTTAGATATTAAGCTTTTATAGATATCTGTGTCATTATCATATTTAGGAGTAGTATTCTGCTGGCCCAAGAAAGCTTCACTGTAAGGAGCATCTCCATACAGGTCAACAATATACTGCATATAATATGCTTTCATAATTTTAGCAATGGCAATATAATAATCCTGCTCATGATTTGAATTCTTAAACCTTTCCATCTGATCGAAGTTGGCAATTCTGGGATATAACCCTTCCCAAATTCCTCTGTAAAAAGTATTGTCTACACTGGATAAACTGAATTCTCTAGAATAAGGGCCTGCAATTGTATATGAATTCCCAGCCCAGCTGTTCATCATAAGATTACCAAACTGCATCATAGTCCCGGCCTGTGTTCTGTAAGCTGTAGTAATTGCCCCCGGAAGCATCAGCTCCGGAGTGATTTCTTCTGCCTGTATTGCATTTGGATTGTCATTCACATCCAAATACTCATTACTACAAGATACAGCACTTAAGCTTAAAGTTGCAGCTAAAATTGTTATTAAGAATTTATTGTTTTTCATTTTTGTCAATTAAAAAGTTACATTAAAGTTAAAACCAAAAGTTCTCATGCTAGGATACTGGCCAGTAACAGCAATCCCTGCAGCATTACCTGTAGTATTAGCCGTTTCCGGATCGTTAAAGTTTCTGTTATCCTTAGCATAGATGAAAAATGGGTTTCTCGCATACACCCCTATCGTTAATGAATTAACAAAACTGTTTCGTAAAATAGATTTCGGCAAATCATAGCTTAAAGCGATTTCTCTTACTTTTAAAGCAGTACCATCTACTACAAATTCTTCACCGACAGATGTATAAGCAGCAGTTGTAAAATAATTCATTACTCCGAAGTAGCTTGGATCATTTCCTACCGGCGTAGTATTGGCAACATATTGCCCGTTTACCAACTGTACGGAATTTGGAATTACATACCCCTGAGACCTGTCAAAATCAGCAGTTTTTTCCAATGAACCCGTAGTACCTAAACTTGTTTTTGCGAGTGATACAAAACTGTTTCCTGTTCTGTAATCCGCAGTTGCGCTCAAAGTAATTCCTTTGAATTTAAATGATGTATTAAATCCTAAGATATAATCCGGATTTACTTTACCCAAAACTTCAAAATTTGTTGTAGACAAAGGATTTCCGTTTGCATTTACGATGATATTTCCATTAGGATCTCTCTGATATCTGGTTCCCTTAATTACAGGAAAGTTTTCACCTTTAACAGCAAATATCCCAACATTGGTAGTCGTAGAATTATACAAAGCTACTTCATCCGCACCATCTGCTAATGATAAGATTTCCGTATCATATGTTGAATAAGAACCTCTTACTTTCCATTCAAAATCTTTGGTTTTAAACGGAGTAAAGCCAAGATCTATTTCATATCCCTGGTTTCTGCTATTCCCGATATTATCCTGGAAATTGGTAATACCAGAAGCTGAAGAAGTAGTAATAGTTGTAATAAAGTTCTTGTTATCATTTCTGAATACAGAAGCATCAACGGTAATTCTGTCTCTGAAGAATCCTAACTGTAAAGATGCCTCTTTTGAATAATAGAATTCCGGTTCAATATCCTGTGCAAAAATTGTAGTTGTCGGCAAATAAGATGAAAGCGAGCCAAACGGATATCCTACAGGAAATGCTCCCACTCTGTCTAACCCATATAAACTAATTGTAGAACTGTTACCTACTCTACTGTAGTTTAAACTTACTTTCGCATAATTAAGCACATCGCCTTTAATACTTGCAAATGCTTTGGTAGGAACAAATGAAGCTCCGAAAGAATAATACGGATACCCTTTATTACTGAATGGCAGCTGAACCCCCTCAACAGTTACAGGGTTTACACTCGTCAAAGAACTTTTTTCATATCTGAATGTAGAGTTGAAAAATAAGAAATCTTTATAATCCAAATCTAAATTGGCAAACCACGCAAATGATCTTTGTCTGGTCTCGTTATTATTAAGATTATAAAACTGATCCGGCTGCAATACGTTATTGATATGATACCATCCCGGAATTTTTAAGTTCTCACCACCAACCTGAGCAGTTGAACTTGAAGCATCCTGAATATTGTGTCCTACATTGAATTTCAAACCTAGATCATCCGTTAAACGATAATCAAAATTCGCCATTAAGTCACCGTAGTATCTAAAGCTTGAAGCAACGGTTTTATAATAATTGGATACAATTGGATCTAGCCCGTAATCTACAGGTGAGGTTCCGTCAATAGGAGTGTTTGTACCATCATATACTCTGTCGAAAGCAAAAGCATTCAAATGACTCTCCTCAACACTTGATCCTGAAACAGCCGTTCCGGAATATGTAAATGAGATATGATCATTCAGCTTATACTCCAGATTGATCAATCCGGTAAACGTTCTGTCTTTAATATCGCTTCTATCATTATCGATAGTCCAATAAGGATTAACAGTATAAATACTGTAACTGGCATCCGGAAGAGAATATCTGAATTGTCTTATATCAACATTTGTAGGAGTCTGTAGTAATTGTCCGTATAAGCTGGAATTAGTATTAGAAATTCTTCTGTCCAAATAATTCACGTTTCCGTCAATTCTAAATTTACCTAATTGCTTTCCTGCTTTAAAGATAAAGTTATTTCTTTTCAGATTATCTCTATCTACAACGAAATCATTTTCAGCTCTGTTTACAGACAAGAAAACATAAGAGTCTGATCCGCCTGCTGTTACAGACAATCCGTTTTGTATTAAAACTCCCGTTTTAAAAAAATTGGATATTCCGTCTTTTTTATAATCAAATGTTTCTCTAAACCATGAATTGTCAGCCTGAGGCATACCTACAAGCAATGACTGCCCGCCTAAAACAGTTGAATAAGACGGCCCCCAGTTTGTATTTTCATAAGGCGTCCAGTTGGCGCCGCCATAATCCGTGGTATCAAAAGTGTCGCCAGGATATCCCTGTCCATAAATTTTTTGTCTGATCGGCAGTTTAAAAACACTTGAAAAGTCTATGGAACTGGTAAGATTAAATTGTAATTTTTCAGATTTGGTTCCTCTTTTCGTTGTTACTACAATAACACCGTTACTTCCTCTTTCACCATATAACGCAGCTCCCTGCATTCCTTTGATAATGTTCATGTTATCAATAATTTCAGGCGGTATATTTTGTAGAATGTCAAGCGTAGATATTACTCCGTCAATAACAACCAACGCCTGATTGTTTCCGGAAATGGATCTTGGACCTCTCAAGACTACTCTCGTAGAGGAATTTACTGAATTATTCGTGGTGTTAATTTGTAACCCGGAAACCTTACCTGCTAAAGACTGAACAGCGTTAGGGTTATTAGCCTGCGTAATTTCAGCATTATTTACCACCTGATTGGTAGAAGTAATTGCATCTTGTCTTTTTTTCAGACCTAAAGCTCCTGTAACAACAACCTCACGAATATCCTGAGTTTTTAGAGAATCCTGAGCACTCAGCATCGCAAACGACGATGTAAGAACTACAGCTAAAACACTCGTAGTTAATTTCTTCATATTTAATTTGATTATTCTTTTTTGTTCGTGCAAATATGAAAAACTTTCTAAAGGCAGCCAAGTGTTTTGTTAAAAATATTTAAATTTGCTTAGTTTTATGATTTTAGTTCTATAAATAATATGGATTTACTTAAAAAATGGTCGGTTTTTTACGTTGAAGCAGGATGCGATGAGGTAGGCCGGGGCTGTTTAAGTGGTCCGGTGGTAGCAGCAGCAGTTATTTTGGATGAAAATTTTAACCAAAACATGGTGAATGATTCCAAGAAACTGAATTTTAAGACAAGAATGGATCTCGATCAGTATATAAAAGACAATGTGAAAGATTATGCGATTGCTGAACTTCCTGCCGGATTTATAGATGAACATAACATTCTTAATGCAAGCATCCATGCGATGCATCAGGCTTTGGATAAGCTTAGTATACGCCCCGAACTTATTCTGGTAGACGGAAACCGGTTCCACCCATACAATTTTATTCCCCATCAATGTATTGTAAAAGGCGATTCGAAGGTTTTATCTATTGCCGCGGCTTCTATTTTAGCGAAAAATTACAGAGATAAATTAATGATTGAACTTCATGATGAGCATCCTGAATATGGATGGAATACAAATTTCGGCTATGCAACGAAAAAACATCAGCAGGCATTAGTAGAATTTGGACCAACAAAGTATCACAGAAGATCATTTCGTTTGGATTACAGCATTCAAGATGAGTGTCTTGATTTAAGTTATTAATAAAAAAAGAGAAGCAAATGCTTCTCTTTTTAGTTTTATTGAATTATTTCTTTTTATTTTTTTGCTGCTCCTGATATTTTTGCTGTTCCTGAGCCTTTTCCATCATTTCTCTCATTCGTTTCTGAAACTTTCCTTCAGTTTTTGGCTTTTCTTTATTAGCCTGAATCTGCGCATGAATTTTTTTCTCATCCAGGATGACATATTTAATCACAAGGATAATTAAGATATTAATGGCATTTGATACAAAATAATACCATGAAAGACCGGATGCAGAAGTGTTCAGGAAGAATAAGAATGTAACCGGGAAAATATACATTAATACTTTCATATTCGGCATTCCTTCCTGTTGAGGCTGCTGCATATTTCCTGAAGTCATAATGGTATAAATTAAAATCACAATGGTACATGCAATCGCAAAAATACTCAGGTGATCTCCCAGGAAAGGAACTTTAAACGGCAATTTAATCAAATCATCATACGCCGTTAAATCTTTTGCGAACCAGAACCCCTGTCCTCTCAAATCAATAAAATTCGGGAAGAAACGGAATAACGCGTAGAAAATAGGAATCTGCACCAAGGCCGGCAAACATCCCGCCATCTGGTTAACTCCGGCTTTACGGTAAACTTCCATTGTGGCCTGCTGTTTTTTCATTGGGTCGGCATCTTTCAGTTTTGCATTCACCTCATCGATTTCAGGACGAATTACTCTCATCATGGCACTCAGCTTGTGCTGTTTGTACATGATTGGAGACAAGATCAGTTTAACAATAATCGTCATCAGGAAGATTACCCATCCGGCTGTGATCCCCCAGTCGGCAATGATATTGTACATCGGAATAAAGAAATAACGGTTCATTGCACCGATGAAAGACCAGCCTAGAGGAAGAATTTCGTCAAAATTTTTATCGTAAGATTTCAATAAAGGTAAATCCAGCGGCATAAAATACCATGTGAAATCCTGGTTCAGCTCACTTCCCGTCATCTGTACAAAACCTTCATAATTCAGTTTTTTCAGATATTCTCCTTCTTCAATCGTTTCCTGGTTTCCCTTACTTTGGGTAAATCCTGTTTTAGATTCAATTACAGAAGCAAAGAACTGCTGTTTTACCCCGATCCAGTTCAGGGTTTCCTTATCTTCTTCCATCGTCGTCCTTCCGTCATAATCATAATTTTTATAATTATTAAAGGCGTAGGAGAATTCCGAGTGAGACTGTTCCTGAGCTCTACCCTTTTCAAGGTTTCTTACATTGTAATCCCAGATAAAATCAGCTTTGTTATCCGAAGTAATTTTTGCAAGCCCCTGTGTTCTTACTTTAAAATCAAGCGTATATTTCGGAAGTAAAGTATAAATAAACTGAATAACAGCACCATTATAATTTGCCGTCATCGTTACCGCATTTCCATTAACTGTAGGAGAAAATACAAGATCTTTTGTATTGATTACTTTTCCTGTTTTATCTTTAAACTGAAAACCGTAATTCGAATTATTTTTTGTGATTAAATAAAGCGGAAGATCTGCCTTATCTGTTTTATGATCGTATGCTTTATACTCTGCAAGCTCCACTTTCGAAACCTGTCCTCCAAGACTGTTGAATTCTACCTTCAGTTCTTTGTTGGAAAGATTGGCTGTCTGAATAGCATTCGGAGTTACATTAGGATTGATATTGTTTGCCTGAGATGGTTTTACGGCATTTTTTACCTGCTCGGTTTTTTGTTGTTCAGCCTTTATCTGTTCTTCCTTGGATTGTTTATTCTGAAAATAAAACATAAATCCGAAAAGCACCAAACATAAAACCGCAAAACTGATAATCTGACTTTTATCGAGTCCGTTGTTCTGTTGCATTTTATTTTAATTAAATTTTTACCTGTTTAAATTTAAATGTATATCAAACTGATTTACATTTTTTCGAGTCGACAAAAATACTGTTTTTTTATCAAACCTCTATACAATACTGTGTTACTATATAATAAACTCAGGCTGAGAATAATCAGTCTGAGTTTATTATAAAGACGTTTTCAGTAATAAATTACTTTATAAAACTATAAACCTTCAAGGTTTTCAAAATCTTGAAGGTTTCTCATATCTTAATTATTTCGATGTACAAGCTTTAATGAAAGCCCTGAATAATGGGTGCGGTGTTGCAACCGTACTCTTATATTCCGGGTGATACTGTACGCCTACATAGAAAGGATGGCCCGGCATTTCAAGCGCCTCAACCAATCCCGTTTCAGGATTTGTACCTGTAGCCAGGAAGCCGTTCTTTTCAAATTCACCGATATAGTCACTGTTGAATTCATATCGGTGACGGTGTCTTTCCGTAATGTTTTTAGCTCCGTAGATGTCATTTAACTTAGAACCGTTTTTTAAAGAACATTTCCATGCCCCTAGACGCATAGTTCCACCTTTATCTACTACATTTTTCTGTTCCTCCATTAATGAAATCACAGGATGTTCGGTAGAAGTATCGAACTCCATGGAGTTGGCTTTTGTATAACCTAAAACATTTCTGGCAAATTCAACGGTCATAATCTGCATTCCCAGACATATCCCCAGCATCGGAACTTTATTTTCTCGTGCATACTGAGCGGTAAGAACCTTTCCTTCGATTCCCCTGTCACCGAAGCCCGGCGCAATAAGAATCCCGGAAACACCGGCTAGCGTTTCTTTAATATTTTCGGCTGTTAAATCTCCGCTGTATACCCATCTTATTTTAACTTCCGTTTCAAGATCTGCCCCTGCGTGTTTAAAAGCTTCCGCAATGGAAATATAGGAATCCTGAAGAGATACATATTTTCCAACCAAAGCAATTTCCACTGATTTTTTAGGGTTCTGGAATTTTTTCAGGAACGATTTCCAATCTTTCAGGTCCGCTTCTTTATCACTTTTAAGATCCAGTTCTTTGAGAACTACATCGTCAAAATTCTGTTTCTGAAGATACATCGGAACTTCATAGATTGTTTCCAGATCTTTACACTCAATTACATTATCCAAAGGGACATTACAGAACTGAGCCAGTTTTGCTCTCTGGTCTTTCGGGATTTTATGTTCGGTACGGCAAACCAGAACATCTGCCATAATTCCGCTTTCCATTAACTGACGAACAGAATGCTGCGAAGGTTTTGTTTTTAATTCTCCGCTGGAAGCAAGATATGGTAACAATGTTAAATGAATTACCATTGAATTATTCTCACCAAGCTCCCATTTTAGCTGACGAACCGTTTCAATATAAGGTAAAGATTCTATATCTCCCACAGTTCCTCCGATTTCTGTAATGATGATATCGTAGTTCTGTTTGGATAAAATTTTAATTCTTCGCTTAATTTCGTTGGTGATATGAGGGATTACCTGAACTGTTTTTCCAAGAAAATCTCCTTTTCTTTCCTTTTCAATGACTGTCTGATAAATTTTGCCGGTAGTAACATTGTTGTTTTGAGAAGTAGGAGCATCAAGATAACGCTCGTAATGACCTAAATCCAGATCCGTCTCCGCACCATCTTCGGTTACATAACATTCTCCATGTTCATAAGGATTCAATGTTCCCGGGTCGATATTGATATAAGGATCAAGCTTTTGAATGGTTACGTTGAAGCCACGTGATTTTAGCAGAAGTCCCAGAGAAGCAGAAACGATTCCCTTTCCCAAAGATGAAGTTACACCTCCTGTCACAAAGATGTACTTTGTATTCTTTTTACTCATTAGATTAGGTTTGTGCAAAGTTATGGGAAAAAGAAATACAAAGCAATTTTGTATTAAAATTTGATTGTGTATTTTAGAGAAGATAAAATTTACAATGGAAATTATCAATCAATTAGTTTATCTGAAATATATTGAACTGGTAAATGAAAATGGGTTGTTACTAAAATTCGACAATTTGCCATTTTGGAAAAATAATCGGTTTAATATTTATTTTACAGAGCGTCATCATGATTATTACGAATGTATATCTATTCATTTTAAAGAAAATGTCCTAAACTATCATATGATTTTTAAAAGCCTGATTGGGGAACAACTGTACATCGAAATTTCAAATCAGCTTCTTAATGTTTGGTATGCTGAATATTTTGACCATATTGAAGATAGAAATATGGTAGACCATCTCGAAGAAATTGAAGTTTCAAATGTTAAGTTTGAAAAAATGGAGAAAACTGCTCAGGACTGGAAAAATGAATACATCGATTTAGAGAGCACTTATCTTGATCTGCTCGCAGGAAATAAATAAAAAAGGTTTCCAGAAACTGAAAACCTTTTTCTAAATCAAATTTATATATGAAAATTATTGCTTCACCATTTCAAAATATAAGTTCACGTCAACGTCTTTTGCAACACCGGCTCCCGTAGGATCATATTTGATGTTGTAATCCAGACGGTTTACTTTAAATGAAGCCTGGAAACCCATCACTTCTTTACCCTGCTGGTTTTTGGTAACCCCACCGAAAGTAACAGGAACGCTTATTTCTTTGGTAACATCTTTTATCGTTAATTTTCCTTTAACCACATAAGAATTGTTTTTTTCTTTAACAACTGAACTTGTTACAAAAGTCATGGCAGGAAATTTTTCTGCATCAAAGAAATCCGCACTTTTCAGGTGGTTATCTCTCATCTCCACGCCGGTGTTGATTGAGCTTACATTTACATTGAAGCTCAATTCCGCATTATCAAGGGTATTTCCTTTAGTAACTGCCTTACCGTCAAACTTATCAAACCTCCCCTGCACAAAGCTGATTCCCATATGCTTAATATTAAAATTAACAGAAGAATGCATCGGATCTACCTGCCACCCTGTCTGCGCAAAGCCTACCATGCTTAAAAGCGCAAATACAAAAGTTAAAAATACCTTTTTCATTGGATTTATTTTTTAGATTAAAATTATGATACAAAAGTAAGTCCGTTCTTGTAATTTAGCATTGATCTATGTTAGTTTTTTGATTTGGATAAAATTATTTTAGAATAAATTAGATGAACCAAATACATAATAAATAGAACGATAAATGAAATTACATACATGAAAATTTTCAGGAGATTTTCACTAGTGGAGTCTGAAAAATAAATAAAAGGATTATTTCCTGAAATTACTAAAAACAACAAATAAATAATTTCAAACAACATTGCAATCCGAAGAATTGAATAATAATGTTTTCGGAAAATAATCACCGTTAGCAAACCAATTGCAGTAATAACAGAACAAAAAATAAGAATAAATATTGAGTACATACCATAATCTCCTCCGGGAAGACTGAGGTATTTCACAATACAATCTGTTAACTGCGCATGCAAAAGTGACATCACCACAAAAACCATCAAACTCAAAAAAATATTTTTCATGCCCGAAAATTAACTAAAATTCGAAAGAAAAATTCAAAAAAAATTTTGAACTTCGCAGTATGGCAAAACTTAAAACAGCATATTTCTGTCAGAACTGCGGAACACAATTTTCCCAATGGATGGGGCAATGCAAAAACTGTGGGCAATGGAATACCCTGGTGGAAGAAGTAGTAGAAAAAACCTCATCAAAAACACCTCCGTTTTCAAAATCAAAACAGCACGTGATCAACATCATTGAGGTTGAAACCAGCGAAGAACCAAGAATAAAAACCCCTTCCGAAGAACTCAACCGCGTTTTGGGTGGCGGAATTGTTTTAGGATCCGTAACCCTTATTGGCGGAGAGCCCGGTATTGGCAAATCTACCCTGCTTCTTCAGCTGGCTTTAAAAATGAAGAAAAAAATCTTCTATGTTTCCGGGGAAGAAAGTGCATCCCAGATCAAGATGAGAGCCGACAGATTAACGGATATTCAGAATCCCAACTGTTTTTTGTTCACAGAAACCAGTCTTGAAAAAATTCTTCATGAAGCCAAAAAACTGGACCCTGATTTCGTTATTATCGATTCCATTCAGACGCTGCAGTCTCAATTGATTGAAAGCTCACCCGGAACGGTTTCTCAAATCCGGGAATGTTCAAACGAAATTATTAAATATGCTAAAGAAAACAATGTTCCCGTATTTTTAGTGGGTCACATTACCAAAGACGGGCAGATTGCCGGCCCAAAGGTGCTGGAACACATGGTTGATGTCGTTTTAAATTTTGACGGCGACAGAAATCATCTCTTCCGATTATTAAGAGCCAACAAAAACCGTTTCGGATCCACTTCGGAAATTGGAATTTATGAAATGGTTTCCCAGGGATTAAAAGAAATTAAAAATCCTTCCGAAATCCTGATTACCAAAAAATTTGAAGAACTTTCCGGAAACTCTGTAGCCGTGACATTGGAAGGAAACCGCCCGATGCTGTTGGAAATTCAGGCATTGGTAAGTACGGCCGTTTATGGAACCCCACAAAGAAGTTCCACGGGTTTTGATGCCAAAAGACTGAATATGCTTCTTGCTGTTCTGGAAAAAAGAGCAGGTTTCCAGCTGGGTGCAAAAGATGTTTTCTTAAATATCACAGGAGGAATAAAAACAGATGATCCGGCACTGGATCTAGCCGTTGTCGCCTCTATTCTTTCCTCTAATGAAGATATTGCGATTTCCGAACATTATTGTTTTGCAGGAGAAATTGGCTTAAGCGGGGAAATTCGTCCGATTGCACAGGCGGAACAGCGGATTACAGAAGCTGAAAAATTAGGCTATGAGAAAATTTTTATTTCCAATCTCAATAAACTTCCAAAAAGAAAATTCGGAATCAAGATCGAAGAAGTGAGTAAAATTGAAGATTTCCATGAACGCCTTTTCTAAGACTGTTAGAGCTTAGAGCTCTAACAGTCTTGCCCTTTGCCAAACTAAAAAACACACGCATGAAAAAAAATATTTACCCTTTAGAGGCAGAATGCTTCTATCATATTTTCAACAGAGGAATTAATAGTCAAAAGATATTTTTTAATGATAGAAATTATCATTATTTTATCAAACTAATGGAATCTAAACTATCTTCAGTTGTCAATATCTATGCATATTGCTTGCTACAAAATCATTTTCACATTCTTGTTAAGATTAAATCAGAAAAGGAAATCCGATTAATATTCCCTCACAAAGATACAATTGAAGTTTCCAAGATCATAAGTCAGCAATTTTCCAATATGTTTAACAGCTATACCCAGGCTATCAATAAGCATTACGGAAGAACAGGAAAATTGTTTGAACTGCCATTCAGGAGAAAGCTCATTGACTCTCATGAGCAGTTGACCAATACCATCCTTTACATCCATAACAATCCGGTAAAACACGGAATAAACATGAATGCAGAAAATTATCGCTATTCGTCGTTATTTAGTATTAAAAATGGAATTAATGATCTATCGGTATCTTTGGACGCAATTAAAGCTTTGCTGGAAAGTTCAAAAGGCTGTTAGAGCTTTAAGCTCTAACAGCCTTCCCTGCACCCAGCTTTTTCAGCGGAAAATTTCTTATCTTCACGCTATGAATTACCTGGCCCATTCTTTCCTTACTTTCACCGACGGACAGATTGTCGGGCAGTTTCTGGAAGATTTTATCCGCAATAAAGACCGTTTTTCTTTCCCGAAAGATATTCAGGATGGTATTACTTTGCACCGCGCAATTGATACTTTTACAGATGCACATCCCGCCATTCATGAGGCAAAAAAAGTTTTTGCACCTTTGGTAAGATTATACGCCGGAGCCTTTGTAGATGTGGCAATGGATTATTTTGTAGCGAATGATTTAAGCCTTAATTCTTTGGAAGGCTGGAAAAATCATTCCCAAAAGGTTTATCGCGTATTAAATGAAAATTATGACTTCCTTCCGGAAAATTTCAAAAGCATGCTTGTAAAAATGGAAGAAGGCGACTGGCTGTATAATTACCGTTTTGAAAAAAATATCGGTTACAGCATGAGAAATGTTCTGAACAAAGCAAAATATTTAGACACAGATATTGCTGTTCACGAAGCTTTTTTAAAGAATAAAAATTTCCTTCAGGAATGTTACGATGATTTTTTTCCCGATCTTATGGAACATGCAAAAGGTATTAACGCTCTTTTACAGCTGGAAAATTAATTTAAAACTGTTGAAATAAGTAGCGATTCGGGTAGGTCACTTTCTCGCTTTTCCTGTTTCCGTTGACGATAATGTGTACAATATTGATCTGATCATCAAATAAATTATATAAAAAACTCACTGCCGCTTCTACCTTCTTAGGATTTTCTATTTTCTCAGATTCGAGGTAAATATTTATGGATTCTTGGTCTTCTTCGTAACCAATAAACTTTACGTTCAGTAATTTATTATTTGCTTTTAGCTTAAAATATTCTGCAGAATAATTTTTCAATGCTTCATTAAGCTGTGGTTTAAATTTCGGATCATTGAAATGCAGTGATTTTCCATATTTGTTATTTAATCCATTCTCCAGATCATCCAGAAAAAAACGGCCGGTCATTTCAAATGTTTTTGATTTCTGATTGTAATTAATTTCTACAGAACCAACATGATAAGGATGTTTCAACTCCGTGAAAGAGAAAAATAGAATGAGAACGGAAAAGAAAAAAAAGAGATTTTTCATTGTAATAAACCAAGTATTTTTTGAGGATCTTGCCGCATATCGAAAAACAGAAGAACTTTGATTTGAGAATCATTTTCTTTACGGAAAAACATTCTTACATGCTTTTTGCCGATTAATACACTTCTTGTTTTTTGAAAGGAACTCTGGAACTGAGAATATTTTCCATTTTCAAGATCATCTGTTATTTTTTTTACATCCTCTAAGAAAATTACAATTTCACGATTAGTCCATACTTTCTTGAGAAATTCTATATTTTCGGCTAAAGTCTTTTTAGCTATTTCTGAGAATTCAACCTGCATATTTCTTCATCAATAAATTTAAAGAAATCTTTTTTTGAAATCATATCATCATTCTTCAGCGATTCTCCATACTTTTCGATCTCTTCAAAGACATGAGAGGGCAGACCTTCAAGCGTTTCATAATCATTCTTAACAATTCTTACCCCTTTCAATCTTCCTAAAAGTTGTTTGACGAAAAAATAATCTTCTTTGTTATCTATTTCTATTGTAAGGTTCATCAATTCAATTTTACACAAAGTTAAAATAAATTTTGTATCATCGCATTTCAAAAATAATATTGGAAATGCAGGATTTTTTATTCTATCTGAATCTCGGTTGGGAACACATTATTTCTTTGGACGCTCTCGATCATCAGCTTTTTGTATTGGCATTGATCGCGGTATATTCGTTTAATGATCTGAAGAAAATTTTAATTCTTGTTACGGCATTCACTATCGGTCACTCAATAACGTTAGCATTAAGTACTTTTGATATTATAAGAATCAATTCTGCTTGGGTAGAATTTCTCATTCCGCTTACCATTGTTTTAACTTCTCTGAATAATATTTTCATCCGAAATAAAAAGAAATCTCAAAATAACGCCAATTATTATTTAGCATTAATTTTCGGCCTTATCCACGGGATGGGATTTGCCAATACGGCGCGGGTCATGATTGCCAAAAGCCAGAGTATTGCTGTTCCGCTGTTGGGTTTTAATATCGGGCTGGAGCTGGGGCAAATTGCAATTGTCTTCGGAATTTTAATGATTCTGTTCATTTTGTTAAAAGTTTTTAAAGTCAATCAGAAAGATTGGGTTCTTTTCGTGTCTTCAGGAGTCTTTGCCTTATCCTTAAAAATGACTTTAGAAAGAATTCCATTTTAAGCCTGAAACATTTTCAATTTTTCAGCTACTTATTATTATATTTGAAAATCTTTAAAACAATTTCGGTTATGAAACTAAAAGTTGTCATACTTTCCCTTTCTGTATTTGCATATACGGGTTTCACCGCACAAAATATTCAGAATAATCCCGGAAGCAATCACGGAAATAAATTCGAACAGCTTGGGACTATTCTTCCCACTCCTAATATTTACAGAACCGCTTCCGGAGCGCCCGGTCACGGATACTGGCAAAACAAAGCCGATTATAACATTACCGCCTATCTTGACGAAGATAAAAGAAATCTGAAAGGTTCCGAGACCATCACCTACTATAATAATTCTCCGGATGACCTTGATTATATATGGCTTCAGTTAGATGAAAATCAACAGTCAAGCGTAAAAAAAGCAGACTTCCCGTATTCATCTACCCTTCCGAAAGCTTCAAACGATCAGCAGTTGCGTCCTACAGAACTTCCTGTTTCGGATAACGGATACGGCGTGAACCTTGAAAAAGTAACGGACGCTTCCGGAAATCCTTTAAAGTACACGGTAAACAAAACCATGATGCGTATTGATTTACCTAAAGTATTAAAAAAAGGAGAAAAGCTTGTTTTCAAAATAGACTGGAATTACAACATCCCGAACAGAATAAAAATGGGTGGCCGTGGTGGTTACGAAAATTTCCCGGAAGATGGAAACGATCTTTATACCATGACCCAATGGTATCCCAGAATGTGCGTATACAGCGATTTCCACGGTTGGCAGAATCACCAGTTTACGGGAAGAGGTGAATTCGCCCTCGTTTTCGGAAATTTTAAAGTTTCGATGAATGTTCCTGCAGATCATGTCGTAGGCGGAACGGGAGAATGTAAAAACTATGATCAGGTCTTAACTTCAGAACAGTTAGCAAGATATAACAAGTCCAAAACTTCAGCAGAACCTGTTGAAATCGTAACCCTGGATGAAGCGAAAAAAGCAGAGAAAAACCATTCAAAACAGAGAAAAACGTGGACGTTTGAAGCCAATGACGTAAGAGATTTTGCATGGACTTCTTCAAGAAAATTCGTTTGGGATGGAATGGGCGTCCTTATTCCCGAGAATAACAACAAGGTAATGGCAATGAGCTTTTATCCCAAAGAGGCATATAATTTATACAGAAAATACTCAACCAAAGCGATAGCGCATACCATCAAAACATATTCGGAGTTTACAATCCCTTATCCTTATCCTGTAGCACAATCTGTGGAAGCGGCAAACGGGATGGAATATCCTATGATCTGCTTCAACTACGGAAGAACAGAAAAAGACGGAACGTATTCTGAGGGAATTAAAAACGGAATGCTGGGCGTAGTGATTCACGAAGTAGGCCACAACTTCTTCCCGATGATCATTAACTCGGACGAAAGACAGTGGAGCTGGATGGATGAAGGACTGAATACTTTTGTGGAATATCTTACCGAAGAAAGATGGGACAATAAATTCCCGTCAAAAAGAGGACCGGCATGGACTATTGTGGATTACATGAAACTTCCTAAAGATCAGCTGGAACCCATCATGTCAAATTCTGAAAACATCATTCAGTTTGGTCCGAATGCCTATTCAAAACCGGCAACAGGATTGAACATCCTTCGTGAAACCATCATGGGAAGAGAGCTTTTTGATAAAGCTTTTAAAACCTATGCTAAAAGATGGGCTTTCAGACATCCTGAACCTGCAGATTTCTTCAGAACAATGGAAGATGCAAGCGGTGAAGACCTGGATTGGTTCTGGAGAGGATGGTTCTACGGAACAGATCCTGTAGATATTGCCATCGATAAGGTAACCATTGCAACTCCGGATCTTGAAACGCCTGCCAGACAAGCCAAAGAGACAAAATATAAAGTTGATAAGCCTGCTGTAAATGATTTTGAAGATATTTCAAAAATCAGAAACAGAGAAGATAAAAATATTACGTTCTATGTGGAGAAAGACAAGGAAGCTCAGGATTTCTATTACCGTTACGACAGAGGCCAGGAAAAAGTTGACAACAATAAAGAATACACCTTCAAAATAGAAGGGACCGAACCTTTAACGCAGAAGGAAAAAGATAAGTTTAAAAATCTTACCGCATACCAGATTGATTTTGTAAATAAAGGAGGCCTCGTAATGCCGATTATTCTTGAATTTACTTTCGAAGACGGAACAAAACTTACCGATAAATCTTCAGCACAGATCTGGAGACTGAATGAACAGAAAGTTTCCAGGACGTATTATTTCGACAAAAAATTAAAATCAATTCAGCTTGACCCGATGAGAGAAACAGCCGATATTGATACATCCAATAATTTCTGGAGCAGCGATGGCGGAAATGCCCAGGTTTCCAAATTTGAATTATTCAAACAAAAAGAAGGCGGAAATACCAGAGGAGCTTCCAACGGAAAAGTAAATCCGATGCAGGCTTCAGGAAAAAAACAGTGATAAGCTTCAGTTAATACAAAATAAAAAATATATTCTGATAAAATAATCCCTCACAAATTTTGTGAGGGATTGTTTGTTATTAATTACTTGGTTTAAAAGCAGTCCAGTTTACACCATCACTGACAAACATAACCGTTTTTGTTTTAGCGGCATTATTATCCAGTCCGACCATGAAAAAATTGCTTGCCCCGCCTACATTCGATGCATTAATAATAGTTCCTGTAGAAGTCTTTATTTCAGCCGTGTTGGAATTTGAAATATTCCTCACAAAAATAATTGCTCCGGGTGCTGAAACGGGATTCGGAAGGAAAAAATCATCGTCATTAACGGCAGGATTTACGCTTACCACTGTGCTTGTGATGTTGCTTCCGTTTGCAGTTAATGTCTGCGGTGTGGAACTGATCACGCCATTTACTTCCAGCTTGGTATTGGCCGTTCTTACCGTTGGGTCTACTCCGATGCCGAAATTACCGTCTTTATCTATAGAGCTGTTATAGTGGTTGACATAATTGCTTGAATTGGTAGGCGATGTTCCGAACCAGACTTCGCCACCTCCGTTACGGCCTGTTCTCAATACCAAAGAGCCTAATAAATTGGGCGCAGCAGCAGCAACATTATAAGCATATCCTTCAAATGCAGCAATAGATCTTCCATTTCCCACAACCGTAGGTGAAGCAGGTGTTCCACCCGTCATCACATTGTGATACGCGATAGACTGCGAAGTACTGGAACCCGAAAACAGCCCGACATTGATATCAGCATCGCCCTGGCCGGCTATAGACAACAGATCTATAGGATCAGCAGTACCAATGCCAACTTTTCCATCCGATTTTACGATAAAATCATTGAGTTCCTGGGTAGCCGTAGAAATGGCAGCATTATCCTTACCTCCGTCAATATGAAAAATACCTTTAGGTGTTGTAGTGTTTATACCCACCTGAGCACTGAATAGCAGGGGGCAAAACAAAAGTAATAAGACTTTGTTTTTCATCATTTTATATTTTTTTGAACCCCAAATGTACAAATTTGTTTAAATTAAAAATAAAAAGTGTCAAAATTTCACATTAAAAATAAAAATCTGCCATTTCAGCCACTCAAAAATGGTTGGCATACAATTAGCGAATTAGAAGACAGAAATAATTAAAAAATTAAATATATTATGTCAGTAAACTTTAAACCATTAGCAGACAGAGTTTTGATCGAGCCGATCGCTGCAGAAACTAAAACAGCTTCAGGTATTATTATTCCGGACACCGCAAAAGAAAAGCCGCAGGAAGGTACTGTGGTGGCAGTAGGCCCTGGAAAAAAAGATGAGCCTACAACTGTTAAAGTAGGTGACAAAGTTCTTTATGGAAAATATTCAGGTTCTGAATTAAAACTGGAAGGAAAAGATTATTTAATTGTAAAAGAAGGAGATCTTTTAGGAATAATCGGCTAATAGCTGATGGCTTTTGGCTAATGGCTTTCCAGCATTGAAACTAGCAAAATAAGAGATTTTAAAAAGTTTGAAGTTTGGCAATTGAGTTATCAATTAACTTTAAAAATTTATACTGCAACCAAAAAAAACTTTCTAAAGAAGAAATTTTTGGATTAAACTCTCAGATCAGAAGATCATTTTGCTTCAATCGGATTTAATATTTCAGAAGGAAGTGGAAGAAATTCTGATAAAGAATTTGCTAATTTCATCAATATTGCATTAGGATCGTCCAACGAAGCCGAAAACCAGTTAATTCTTGCTAAAGATTTGGATTACATTGAGGAAAATGATTATCAAAATCTTTTATCCGGATTAACAACCTTAAAAAAGAAGCTTGCAACACTTTGGAACAGGCTAAACGGAAATTAAAAAATCAAATTATAAAAATAAACCGCGAATTGCTGAAGCCAAAAGCTAAAAGCAAATCGCCAAAAGCTTAAAACAATGGCAAAAGAAATAAAATTCGATATTGAATCAAGAGACGCTTTAAAAAGAGGGGTAGATGCATTGGCTAATGCAGTAAAAGTAACGTTAGGTCCAAAAGGAAGAAACGTGGTGATCGAAAAATCTTTCGGTGCTCCTCACGTAACCAAAGACGGGGTTTCTGTTGCAAAAGAAATCGAACTTGAAGACAAAGTTGAAAATATGGGTGCTCAGATGGTGAAGGAAGTGGCTTCCAAAACCAATGACATCGCGGGTGACGGTACGACTACCGCTACCGTTTTGGCACAGGCTATCGTAAGAGAAGGTCTTAAAAACGTAGCTGCAGGAGCTAACCCAATGGATTTGAAAAGAGGAATCGACAAAGCGGTAACCGCTGTTGTTGAAAACCTTAAATCCCAGTCTAAAACTGTGGGTGATTCTACGGAAATGGTAAAACAGGTTGCTTCTGTATCTGCTAACAACGACGAAACAATCGGTGCTTTGATCGCTGAAGCTTTCGGAAAAGTAGGTAAAGAAGGGGTAATCACCGTAGAAGAAGCAAAAGGAATCGATACAACGGTAGACGTTGTAGAAGGAATGCAGTTCGACAGAGGATACCAGTCACCGTATTTCGTGACCAACCCTGAGAAAATGCTTGCTGAATTGGAGAATCCATATATCCTTTTAGTTGAGAAAAAAATCTCTTCGATGAAAGAATTGCTTCCTGTTCTTGAGCCGATTGCTCAGGGAGGTAAATCTCTATTAATCATCTCTGAAGAAGTAGAAGGTGAAGCTTTAGCAACTTTAGTGGTAAACAAATTAAGAGGTTCTCTTAAAATTGCTGCCGTTAAAGCACCTGGATTCGGGGACAGAAGAAAAGCAATGTTGGAAGATATCGCAATCTTAACTGGCGGACAGGTAATTTCTGAAGAGCAAGGTTTCACTATGGAAAACATCTCTTTAGATATGCTGGGAACTGCTGAAAAAGTTTCTATCGATAAAGACAACACAACCATTGTAAACGGTGGTGGTGAAGACAGCAAGATCAAAGGTAGAGTAAACCAGATCAAAGCGCAGATGGAAACGACTACTTCTGATTACGACAGAGAAAAACTTCAGGAAAGATTGGCTAAGTTAGCGGGTGGTGTTGCTGTTCTTTACGTAGGTGCTGCTTCTGAAGTAGAAATGAAAGAGAAAAAAGACAGAGTGGATGATGCGCTTCACGCAACAAGAGCGGCCGTTGAAGAAGGTATCGTTGCAGGAGGTGGTGTAGCTTTGGTAAGAGCGATTGCTGCTTTGGAAAATCTTACAGGAATCAATTCTGACGAAAGTACAGGGATCAAAATCGTAAAAAGAGCGATCGAAGAGCCATTGAGACAAATCGTTGCCAACGCAGGGGGTGAAGGTTCTGTAATCGTTGCGAAAGTAGCAGAAGGACAAGGTGACTTCGGGTACAACGCAAAAACCGACGAGTATGTAAACATGCTTGAAGCAGGAATCATCGACCCTACGAAAGTAACAAGAGTAGCTCTTGAAAACGCAGCTTCCGTATCCGGAATGTTATTAACCACTGAATGTGTGATCACTGAAGTGAAAAAAGACGAACCGGCCATGCCAATGGGCGGAGGAATGCCAGGAATGATGTAATGGCGTGTCGCCAAGACAATTTATATACTAACCGTTCTGATTTTCAGAGCGGTTTTTTGTTTAAATTATTATTTTGCAAAGGAAATAATATATTTATGTCTAAAGATCTACAAGTAAATAGCTAAAACAAAAAAAATACTATAGCAATTATATATTAGAGTAATATGTAAATTTATATATTCGTTGCAATTTCACAACAATACTATGGAAAAAAAGAAAAATTTAGGTATAGAATTAAAGAGACTGATTTCTCAAAAACCTTTAGAAAACACTGATTATTATCAACTTTCAGTATATTCTGAGGAAAATAACAAATTCAATTACACCATTATGACAAATTGGTGTGGAAATGATGAAAATAATCCATTGATTGAAATAAGAGAGCCCTCTCTAATTATGCCAGATATTGCAATTCAACTTTTTAAAGATGTTAAAGAACCATTGTTAGTTATTAATAACAAAACTGATTTGGGATATTTTATGAATTTATTTGGCGGTAATGGACTAATTACAAAAAAACTATGTGAATTATATCTATCAGAATTAATTAAACCCAAAAAAAATGTAAAGACCTATTATGGAGGTTATCACAACATAGAGTCGATTCCAAAAACTAAATTCAACAGAGCAGCCAACCCCAAATTAAGGATGAGAATTCTTAAGAGAGATAACTTAAGATGTAAAGTTTGTGGAGCTTCTCCTCAAAATAATGAGCACGTAGAATTACATTTACATCATATAACTCCCCATTCTCACTGTGGTTTAACAGAAGAAAAGAATCTTATAACATTATGTCATACATGTCATAAAGGACTTGAACCACATTTAGATTATTCACTATATTCATTGATTGATGTTGGTATGTTTTCAGATTATACATATCAAGATGAATATATACAAAGAATAAAAAATAACATCAAATTAGGAATTGAAAGAATAAAGAAAAAACTGTAGCTATTGTTTAATTTATAAGTAACCACATAAAAAGATTCGTAAGGTAGTACGAAAATAGTATATTAATTTAATGATTAATAAATATGTAAATTTAGATACGAAATGTAAGTTATGAGAAATAATGTCATAGAAAAGATTAGTTATTTTTATCAAGATAGAATTGATTTCATTTATAAAATCTTAGAGACTTTCGCAAAAATTGAATTTGATTTAGAAATGTCTTCAATCTCACTGACAAAATCTGAAGGTATAATGGAAGATGGAATTTTAAAAATAAATCTTTCAGATTCTAATCACTATAATGTTAAAATTATTTTCAATGAAATTCTTGAAGATTTTTTTTGTTCACTTGATTTACTAAAAACAGCATATTTTAAACAATCCTTACAAGTAGTTCGAAATATATTGGAATTATGCACAATGCAACTTTATTTTACTCATAACATTGAAGAGACTTCTAACTGGAAATATGGGAAAAGAGGTATAGAAAAAATATTCAAAATGACTGGAAAATTAAAAAATCAGGTCAATTCCGATATGAAAAGTACTTTATTAGAAATAGATAAATTTTACAATCTATTAAATCGATCAACTCATTCACACAAATTAAATTTAAATATTTATTCTATTCATAAATTTGATATTATGGGAACATATGGATTTGAGTATAAAGCATTTCAAAATTCTTATTTAATCATATTGTGTTGTTTAAAAATATTCTTGAAAATTTATGAATCGTATATATTTATATTGGATGAAGGTTTTTTTAAACAGAATATAAAAAACACACTTGAAGAAATTAAAGAGAAACTACAAATATTTGAAGATGATATAGAAAACTACAAAAAAGGTGATTATGAAAACGGAGAAGGTTATCTTATATATAGAAAACATATGGTAATTAATGGAAAACAATATTTATATTCATTTTCAGCTAGTAATCAAATCATTTGGAATTCTAAAAAGAAAGGATTGAACAAAGATTTTAAAAAAATATACGCAGAAATTGATAAATATTTAATCAGAAAAATAAAATGTAGCTAGCATTACATTGGCATAATGCATTGTGAAACTAATGTAAATACCTCTTGGCAAAAGTTTCTAAACTTGTCATTTCACTCTCAAAGCAAAAATCATTTCAAATCCACCAGCTCCCCCAAAGAAATTTCCAAAGCATTCGCCAATTCCAGCAAAGTATAAAGCGTAGGATTTACTTTTCCGTTCTCAAGCTTTTCAATCAACTTGCGCGAGACTTTCGTACATCTCCGTTGGTTTCCCACAACTTGCGTAAGACTTCCGTAGTCCTCCGGAGGTTTCCCACAACTTGCGCAAGACTTCCGTACATCTCCGGAAGTGTAAAACAAGAGTGTTTGTAACCTCCGTACACTGCATTTGGTTTCCTGCAAGTTGTGGGAGACTTCCTGCAACTGCATTTAGTTATAAACATACTTGTTGGTAACCTCCTGCAATTGCATTTGGTTTCCTGCAAGCTGTGGGAGACTTCCTGCAGCTGCATTTCATCATAAACACATCTGTTGGTAATCTCCTGCAAATAGTACCCTAATGGGTTATTGATTCACTTTTGTTCCGGCTCTAATTTTACAAATAAAAACGGGGATGCTAAAAACCGGGAACAGAGTAAGCCACAACTAAAAATTAGAGCTATGAAAAACTTATTGATCGCCATTACATTATGCACAAGCTGCATTGCCTATTCTCAATGCAATTTTGACCAGACCGCATTTGACGGTATTGCTGCAAAGTATCAAAATGACTTTACTACATTAGAAAAAAGATCGCAGGACATTGCAGACGAAGCGCCGAATCCCAATGCTGTAGGAGCTGCAATAAATATGGACTTTGATTTTAAAATGGTCCGTAAAGACTTTTCATGCAGCATACCGCAGATAACGATGAAGGACAAAAAACTATCATTCGACACACCACAGGTTACCATGAAACTGAAATCCATAAAATTTAAAAAACCTGTAACCAAGATGGTACTAAAGAAAACGGGACAATATCCGGTGTTCAAAGGATGGACTGTAAAATGGAAAGATATATTAACTTCAGTGCCGGTAGTGACCATGGAAGAACAGGAAATTAAAACAAAAATACCCGAAGTAAAAGTAGAAACTACCGACATTATAACCGCCATCCCTGAAATAAAAATGGTAAAAAAGGACATGTCTCTCAATTTGCCATCGGTAACGGTAAAAAAGATATCAGCAGAAGTAAAAAAAATAGAAGACCGTGCAAAAGGTATTTCTGTGGAAAGTGAAAAGCTTCAGGAATCTCAAAACGAAGAATTTGCACAGGCCATCCATAAAAGTTTTGAATGTCAGCGAACAGATTTGATTGTTTCCAGAACAAATCTGGAAAGTGAATTTTCAACCTCTGTTTCAGAAATTGAAAACAGTATTGCTCAGTTAAGAGCTAATGGCTTAAATCCTGAATCCATAAAGGGTGATCAGGGTGAAGATATCAACCTTATTGCGATCAGAGATGAACTGCTTTTAAAAAAGAAAGAAGCTTTTGAGCAAATCGATGCAGCCATCGAAAAAATGAATACGGAAGAAAAAAATGCAATCAGTATGCTGGCAAAGAAAACAGAAGCATAACGGCGTATCACTGAAACAGCTTCATACTGCTAACCGTTCTGATTTTTCAGAATGGTTTTTTGTTTTACAAAATAGGGTATCATAGGCAAGATTAAAAACGTGCAGCTGTTTTGCTTTTTCTATTCTTCACTTCAAAATTTTGGTTTAAGTTTGTGCTATAGAAATATGGCTTCATTCCTTCTTTTTTATTCAAATTCTTTGAAGGCTCGTTGCACATACTTCTGTGTCACACATAATTTAAATAACATTCGCTAACCATGAAATTCAGATTAACTTTTGCCATTCTTCTATTGTTTTTTTCTCAGATATTTTCGCAAACAAAACTTTTTGAAAGTATCAAAAATGAAAATTCAGATTCACTGAAAATAATCGGAATGTATTATAACTGGGATCAAAACAAAACATATGAGAAATATAATTTTTACATAACCGATAAAAAAACCATCGATTCTCTCATTGATAATACTTACTATAATGAATTAACGCAAAATATATCTGAACAAAACAATTTTTCAATTATTGTAACCAAGAATAATCAAATTCTTGATCGATGGTCTGTAAGTCCCAAATTTGAAAATATTAATATAAAAGGAAAGTCTCACAAATTTGATATTTCAACATTGGCCAGGCTTGCCGAAAAATTTCCATTCAAATACAACTGGTATAAGCAGGAATTCAAAAACAGAGCAGAGTTCGAAAAGTTTTACAGAAATAAAATAAAGGATAAGAATACATTATTTATTTACAAACCGGACTTTGTCTATGAGGGATCTTTCGAGATACAATTCCCTAAAAATGAAACATTTCTTCATCCAAAAGCTATTGATGAATATTTAAGACCCAAAATAGAGAAAATAGCCAAAGATGAAAAATTTAGCATTGGCTATGTCCTGACAGAATTTAATATGAAAAACAGAGACCAGTACACCATGACGGTTTCGGGTTCAAAAAATATTTTTAACAAGCTAAAGGAAACAGAAGGGAAAAAAGGAAACTGGGTACCCACAAAACTGGAAGCGCAGATATTTGAGAAAACAGAATTTTGAGTTATGAATAAAGTAAAATTCAGACATCATCTCAATGAAGCAACAAAGCTTTTATTTGAATTAACAAAGACACTTTGCTATAATAATCTTAAAGACGACTGTAGATACATAATAACTCCAAACTCACGGACAGTTGATGAGCACTTAAATGAAAAAGAAATTGTTATCTTAAAAACATGGAATCAATATGAAGGTAAACTTTTAACAGCCGAGCAGATAATTGATCTTCTTTACCATGATAATAAAGTACCTGTCTGGATTAATATGACAATAGATGAAGCAAGACCAGATATAACCGTAATAGATTTACTTTGTAGCAGACGGCTTAGAGATGAAACCGAATTGATGCATCCGGGAGTTCCACCATTTCACATACAAGTTGCAATACCTCCGGACAATTTAAAAATAGAAGTTGATGGAAGGTTTGATATTAATTGGAAAAAAAAGCATGACGAAAACCAAAAACCTAAAGGAATTTTAAATACTTTGAAAAAATTGATAAAGAAAAACTGATTTCCGCAGACATAAGCGTCCCGATCGTACCTACCAACCGCTGGCGCGAATGTCTCACTCGTGCCTACAACTAAAACTATTCATTCTCACCATTCAGGCGCTTCAGAATAACCGTCCGCAAATGTTCTTCATGGGTATCGCCCCAATTTCCCAACGCCGCAATGACGGGAATCAATGTTTTTCCGAAATCCGTTAGGCTGTACTCTACTTTGGGCGGGACTACCGGATAGATTTTTTTGGTAATCAATTCATGATCTTCCAGTTCTTTCAGCTGAATATTCAATACGCGTCTGGTGGCATCCGGGATTTTCCGCTGCAGCTCACTCGGTCGCAGACTTCCCTGATGAATAAACCACAGCAAACGGATTTTCCATTTGCCGTACAGCACTTCGCCTATCAGATCCAAACCGCAATTCAGGTTGGGTAAAATTTTCCGTTCATACATAAAGCAAATGTAAACCTATGTTCCAAATTGTGCAATAGGGGAAAAATTGTTCCCTATCCGAATCGTAATTCCGTACTTGTGAGGCGCGTACATAAGTCTCAACTTTGCCATAAACAAAACAATCAAAATGGAACAGCAATTTAATTTCAACAATGAACTGTCAGGCAAAATCGCATTGGTAACCGGAGGCACAAAAGGAGCCGGAAAAGCAATTGCAGAAAGGCTTTTACAGGCCGGTGCAACAGTCATCATTACCGCAAGAAACACTCCCGAAGAGGAAAATGGAAACCTGCATTTTATTGCAGCGGATTTAAGCAAATCAGAAGGTTCACAAAAAGTAGTCAGCGAAGTGCTGACAACCTATGGAAGGCTCGATATCCTGGTAAACAACCTCGGTTCTTCCGAAACACCCGCGGGAGGTTTTGCCGTATTAACGGATGAAAACTGGGAATCAACGCTTCAGGCCAACCTGCTTGCTCCCGTTCGTCTGGACAGAGGATTCTTACCCCAAATGATCGGTCAGAAAAGCGGTGTTATTATCCACATTGCTTCTATTCAGGGTAAACTGCCGCTGTATGATTCTACTTTGCCTTATGCCGCTGCCAAAGCGGGATTAATCAATTACAGTAAAAGCTTATCCAATGAAGTAACGCCAAAAGGGGTTCGTGTGCTGACGGTTTCTCCGGGATGGATCAATACACAGGCATCGGTAGCATGGCTGGGCGAGATCGCAAGAAATGCAAATACTACTGTAGAAGAAGCGCAGCAGGGTGTCATGGATGCATTAGGCGGAATCCCTTACGGAAGACCTGCCGAACCGGAAGAAGTAGCGGAATTAGTGGGCTTTCTTGTTTCGCCGAGAGCCGCTTATTTAACAGGAACCAATTTTGTCATCGACGGCGGAACCATACCAACCATTTAATCAACTTAAAATTTTAATACAATGAATTTACCAAACGTAGTAACCGAATTAGTAAAAGCGCAGAACAATTTCGACAGCGCAGCATACGCCAACTGTTTTACCGAAACAGCCGTAGTATTTGATGAAGGAAAGACACACAACGGAAGAACCGAAATAAAAGACTGGATCGACAAAGCCAATAAAGAATACCAGGCAACGATGAAACTGTTAGACTATTCGGAAGCGGAACATACCTTAAAAGCGGAAGTTGCAGGCAATTTTCCGGGAAGTCCGGCGATCCTTACCTATTATTATGAATTTGAAGATGGATTGATCCGGTCTTTGAAAATCGTATAATCCATTAAGCATAACTATTTTAAATGCAGGGCTGAAGTTTGTACTTCAGCTTTTGTGCTTCTGGTAAAGTTTTGTACCTTAAGCCCTTAATGTTTATCACCATACTCACCGTCGGCGCTGGTGCCTCATACAGCAATCATTATTAATAATACTTTTAACAGGAACAATATTGTAATTTTGTTTAAAATAGACATCATGAAAAAAACCTTTGAATTCCTGAAACAACTTGAGAAAAACAATAATCGCGAATGGTTTGCATCGCACAAAGAAGAATATGAATCAGCAGTCAGAGAAAACAAAGTGCTTTTCAATAAGGTGCATGCTGAACTTCAGAAATACGACAATATAAAAGGAATTCATATTTTCAGGATATACAGAGATGTCCGGTTTTCAAAGGATCAGGTACCGTACAAAACCAATTTCGGAGCCGGGTACTCCCGTGTTAAACCAATGCTGAGAGGCGGATATTATATTCACCTGGAGCCCGGTAACAGCTTTGTAGGCGGCGGATTCTGGGGACCGGATGCCAAAGATCTGCTCCGCATCCGGAAAGAATTTGAAATCAGCACCTCTGAAATTGAAAAAATTACTTCAGACAAAACGTTCATCAGGTATTTTAAAGAAATTCAGGGTGATGCGGTGAAAACAGCACCCAGGGGTTTTGATAAAAACCACCCTTCGATTGAGCTGATCCGGAAAAAGCAATATGTGGTGATGAGAAAATTTACCGATCAGGAAGTTGCATCGGAAGGGTTTCTGAAAGAAGCATTACTCACTTTCCTCGCCATGCGCCCTTTCTTTGACTACATGAGCGGAGTGCTTACTACGGATCTGAACGGGGAATCTTTAATTTAAACTTTATCTGATCCTTCTGGAACTGCTCAGAAAACATTTAAAATTTAATCTTTAAAAAAGATAGCAATGTTCATATGATTCTGATCTCAGCTTATTTTTCCATGTAAAAACAAATTCTTAAGTTTACAGGTTACTCAAAATTCAAAACAAATCACAATGGAAAACAAAGAGCAACACATTTCTGATCATGGTCCATTCTATCACGGGACAAAAGCTGACCTGAAAATCGGGGACCTGCTTACCGCCGGATTTGAATCCAATTATTATCCGGAGATTATGATGAACCACATCTATTTCACAGCTTTACAAAACGGGGCCGGACTTGCAGCGGCACTGGCAAAAGGTGATGGAAAGGAACGTGTCTACATCGTGGAACCTACCGGAGCATTTGAAAATGACCCGAACGTAACCGATAAAAAATTCCCCGGAAACCCTACCCGCTCCTATCGCAGCACGGCTCCTCTTAAAATTGTGGGCGAAGTAACCGAATGGATCAGGCTTACCGATGAAGAAATCCAAAACTGGAAGGAAAGAATCGCAAAACTAAGGGAAAATCCAGGTGCGGAAATTATCAATTAATCATCACAACAATTCTTTAGTCCTATGAAAAAAATAATCTTAGACCTTGCTGTAACACTAGACGGGTTTATTGAAGGGCCAAACGGAGAAATCGACTGGTGTATCATGGATGATGATATGGATTTTGATGGCTTTCTTGAAAACATCGATACCATATTTTACGGAAGAGTAAGCTATGATTCCTGGGGAAATTATCATCCGGGAGAAGATGCCGGAGAAGAAGAAGTACAGTTCTGGAAAAAAATACATGCTAAGAAAAAAGTAGTATTCTCCCATCATCAAAGGGAAGATCAGAATGCCGTTTTCACCAATGATATTGAGAAAACAGTGCAGGAAATAAAACAGCAGCCGGGAAAAGACATCTGGCTGTATGGCGGTGCCGGACTCATCAGAACGTGTATTAATCTGAACCTGATAGACATTTACAGAATCTCCGTTCATCCGGTTGCCTTAGGAGACGGAAAACCTTTATTTGAAGAATTGAAGGAAAGATTATATTTGAAGCTGATCAAAACCAATATTTTCAGATCCGGAGTCGTACAGCTGATCTATGAACCTTTACATCACAACCAATAACCATAACAACATGACCTATTGAGGGCAGCATTATCTCTGCTGATTATTCGGCTATACTGTATACAGCAGCGATTCTGAAAAAAGGAGTTTATTTAAGATTTAAATTTCTCATTGGAAACAAGTTATCCCTAAAAAAATAATTCCGGAGCAATTGTTTTTTAAGTATATTCGTTAAAAATTTAAGTATGAAAATAAATTTATTCCTTCTGCTGATGGCTTCAGGCGTCATTTCAGCACAGACAACGATTACGAAAGCGTTTAACGATCCTGTAAGCGGGGAAACCGCAAATTATTTGTCCGTTACGGGAACACCGGATAACTCGGCAACAGGTTCTAATGTAACCTTCAACAATGCTTCTCTGGGATTTGGTCCGGCTGCTGTTACCAGCTATTCAACACCCACCTCAACAGAAATTACCACCTTCCCGAATTCTACCTTAAAAATGGCAGGCCCCGGAAATACGGTATATTACAAACAATCTGCCTCCAAGCTGGAAATTACAGGATTAGTCACCACCGATGCTACCCTGAATCTTGCCGCAAACAACGGAACTTTTATTTCCTATCCTGCAGCGTTTGGGTATTCCGAGACGGATCAGGCACAGGGAACATTCAGCTCAACTGCTGCAAACGGATTGTGTAAAGGAACAGTCAGCATTTCTGCAGATGCTTCAGGAACCCTTATTTTAGGTTCTTCTAATTTTACAAATGTTCTCAGGATAAAATCTGTTCAAAGCTTCAACCTCTATGCTGCATCAGACACTTTCTTTCTATTTCCGATTGGCTCTATTGTAAATACTTCCTATTCGTATTATAACAGCACTTATAAATTTCCTTTGCTGACCACGATTCAGACCGTGGTCAATGTTCCGTTGGCCGGAATCAACAACCAGACCACCAATTCGGCACAGGCCCTGAATACCGCAAACCTGGCCACAAAGGACCTGTATGTTCAGAAAGACAGGCTGAAAGTATATCCCAACCCTGCTCAGGAATTTATTGAATTGAAAGGAACAGCAGAAAGCTATACAACGGCAAACATCTATACCCTGGACGGTAAGCTTGTAAAAACTTCCGGTATTACCTCCGGAAAAATACAGGTCTCAGACCTGCCTTCTGCTTCTTATTTTATTGAAGTTTCAACAAAAGACAAGAAGACGGAAACCTCAAAATTTATCAAAAAATAGATAAACCCGAACAATATAAATCCGCCAGAAACTCTGAGCGGATTTCTTTTTAAGCAGGGTGCAGATGCGTCTTTTTAGTTTGCATGCAGCGGACACGCCTGTAAACAGCTTGTAAACAGAATCTTATTCATGAAGCAAAACGGATTACCGAAATTATTTTGCCCGCTTTTTGCTTGTACCTCAATACTTCAAATCTTAACATATTAAATCATGAAAAAATTCTTACTCATCATCCCCTGCTGTATGCTGACCACAGCAAACGCACAGGAAATCCCCGCTCCGCCGTCGGAAAAAATGAACATCATTAAAACAAATGTTACGGCATACGCATTCCGAAATATAAACCTTACTTATGAACGAGTCATTAACAGATGGTTTTCAGTGAATATGGGTTTTGGCGCCATGCCGGAAGGAAAAGTTCCTTTTATCAATTCCTTTTTAAACGATGAAGACGAAAAAAGATTTCAGAACCTCGAAGCCAAATCTTTTAACTTCACCATAGAGCCGCGTTTTTATCTTGGCGCAGGATACGGAAAAGGATTCTATGTGGCCCCCTATTACCGCTATTCGAAAATTACCTCCAATACTTTTGACTTCTACTACGACTATACCTTCAGCGGAACGACCTTTCAGATTCCTCTCAAAGGTTTCGGAAACGCCAACGGAAACAGTGGCGGTGTAATGGTAGGCGCCCAGTTTTTCCTCACCACAAGCCGCAGCCTTGTCCTTGATTTCTGGATTGCAGGGGCCCACTACGGAGCAGGAAAGGGAGACTTTACGATGACCAGTGACATCCCTCTTACTCCCGATATGCAGGCTGAACTAAAAAGGCAGATCGAGGATCTTGATATTCCTTACGTCAATTATACGGTAGAAACCAATACCAACGGAGCCCGCGTGATTATAGACGGCCCCTGGATCGGTTTCAGAACAGGACTGTCCCTCGGATACCGGTTTTAAAAATGATATCAGAATGGAAACCTACAGCAGAAGTCAGACTTCTGCTTTTTCTTTTTATTACCAGTGCCGGGACTTCGAGAGCCTCAGTCCCCGGTGCCCATCACTCCTTGTCATTTCGTGGAAGTTTTTAGGTATTATTCGTAAAGTCAGTGAGGTAAATCTTCGTTGAGATCCTTTCAGGATGACAAATGCGAAAATAATAATTAACTAATGTCCACACCAACGACAACCGGTGACTTCGAGAGCCTCAGTCCCCGGTGCCCATCACTCCTTGTCATTCCGTGGAAGTTTTTAGGTATTATTCGTAAAGTCAGTGAGGTAAATCTGCGTGGAGATCCTTTCAGGATGACAAATGCGAAAATAATAATCACCTCGCAACGACAACAACGACAACACCCGTGGACTTCGAGAGCCTCAGTCCCCGGTGCCCATCACTCCTTGTCATTACGTGGGAATCGTGACATGATACTACGCTGCAGCAATCCTAGATTCCTCTGTGGTCTTCTCTAAGTGTAACGGCTTTGTGAAACAGATATTCTAATAATAAAAACCCGGTGCACTTTGTGTTCATAAGTTGGTAGGCTAAAGATCCTCGGGAGACAAAAAAACATGACAACACCTCCTTACCCCGAGTTTAATATTTTTTTAACCTGCTAAACTTTTCTGTAATGACCGGAGGCCCTAACTTTGTACAAAACTTACCTAATGAAGCAAGGATTAGCAATAATAACGCTGCTTTTTTCACTCTCCCTTTTCAGTCAGCATGGAAGCACGGACACCACACAGGTGGTGATCCCCAACCGGTACAACACTGTTGAAGCCCGGGCAAAACCCTATGTCATTATGATCTCTGCAGACGGCTTCCGTTATGACTACGCAAAGAAATACAATGCGGAGAACCTTCTGAATTTATCCGGCGAAGGAGTGCGGGCCGAAGCCATGATTCCCGGTTATCCCAGCATTACCTTCCCCAATCACTGGACCCTGATCACCGGGCTTTACCCCTCTCACCACGGGCTTATTGATAATTATTTCTACGATTATAAAAGAAAGGCACCCTATGCGATGAGTGATAAAACCAATGCCGAAGACGGCAGCTGGTACGGTGGCCTCCCCCTTTGGGGACTGGCAGAGCAGCAGGGAATGCTTTCCGCATCTTTAATGTGGGTAGGCTCGGCAAGCGATGCCGGAGGAACACGGCCAACCTATTATTACCCCTACCACGAAAAATTTTCACCGCAGGAGAAAGTTGACAAAGTGATTAGCTGGCTGAAGCTTCCCATGGACAAAAGACCCCATTTTATTTCGCTTTATTTCCCCGAAGTAGATGCAGGCGGACATCATTTCGGGCCTGACGCAAAAGAAACCGAAGATGCCGTTCACCAGGTGGATACAGCCGTAGGCGAACTGGTACGGAAAGTGGGCGAACTGGGTCTGAAGAATGTCAATTTTATTTTTGTCTCTGACCACGGAATGATCAAAGTAGACGGCAGCAATCCCCTGGAAATCCCGCAGCTGCTGCTGGATAAAAACAGATTTGATATTTACAATTCCCAGACTTTATTAAGAGTGTACGTTAAAAATCCGGCTGAGGTTAAAAGCGTTTACAAAGAATTACAGGTTCATAAAACCTCAGATTATGAAGTGTATCTTGATAAAAAGTTTCCCCGATACCTGCATTTCTCCGCAAAAGATGATTACTATGGCAGAATAGGACAAATCCTCCTGGTTCCCAACGCTCCTAAGATATTCCTGGAAAAAGGCAAAAAGCCTTCCGCAGGAAAGCATGGCTATAATCCGGCAGTGGTTCCTGAAATGAAAGCTACCTTTATGGCATGGGGTCCGGAATTCAAAAGCCATAGGACTGTTGGTGAATTTGAAAATGTAAACGTTTATCCGGTGGTTGCAGATATTTTAGGCTTAAAGATCCGCCAGCCCGTGGACGGAAAGCTGAAAGTACTGAAACAGATCATAAAATAAACCCGTTGTGCATTTGATTCTTTTCGTCACTTCGAGTAGCTTTGAAAAAGCGTATCGAGAAGCTTATAATTTTGAAGACAGGCTCCATTCTCGATACATTTGTTCTCCACTTTGTTGCGAAAAAACACTCGAAGTGACGAAGCGACTATCGAAATGACAACCGGTGACTTCGAGAGCCTCAGTCCCCGTACCCATCACTCTTTGTCATTCCCTGGGAATCGTGACATGATACTACGCTGCAGCGATATCTGCGTAATCTGCGTAATCCGCGGGAGACAAAAAACAGGCTTCATTCAAGTCAGCACTGACGGGACTTCGAGAGCCTCAGTCCCCGGTGCTCATCACTCCTTGTCGTTCCTTGGGAATTTTTAGGTATTATTTGTAAAGCTAGTGAGGTAAATCTTCGTTGAGATCCTTTCAGGATGACAATGCGAAAATAATAATTAACTGGTGTCCACAAAAACAACCACAACAACCGTGGACTTCGGGAGCCTCAGTCCCCGGTACCCATTACTCTTTGTCATTCCTTGGGAATTTTTAGGTATTATTCGTAAAGTCAGTGAGGTAAATCTGTGTTTAGATCCTTTCAGGATGACAAATGTGAAAATAATAATCACCTCGCAACGACAACGACGACAACAGCCGGGGACTTCGAGAGCCTCAGTCCCCGGGTGGCTGAAGCCCTAGAAACCACCAGTACCACTACTCTTTGTCACAAAAAAACTCCGGCCGGGATTGCAAAGCGGACTGAAAAAAAACACTTAAAATCAGTGGACGCTTTACCCCATGCCGGAGCAATCAAAAACATGATGAGTATTTTAAAATTACGTTCAGGAATAGGTTCCCGAACTTTGGGTGGTCTGCATCGTACGGTGCAGACACCCTGCATCGGTCGATGCAGACCTCCTGCATGCATCGGTGCAGACCCTCTGCATGCACCGATGCAGACCCTCTGCTCTACTGTACCGTCAGCACCTTATCCAATAATGCGGTACGCGGTTCTTTGAGCATCATGCTCCCCGAGAATTGCGTTACCACCTTCAGCTGGTACGTTCCTGCCGGTAATGCCGGAATAACCACCATCAGTTCGGAAGGATTATTGGTGACGATATCGCTGACCTCTACCTGAGTGCTGGCCTGCGAAACAGTGTCTGTGAAGAATATTCCTACTGCAGGATCGTCTCCGGCGATCTTGAGCTTGCTTCCGGAAATCCTGAGGTTCCTTCCTGGAGTCAGGAGGTCGTTTACCGAGCCGCTTTTCACATCTTTCACCTGGAGGATCACCGTAGAAGCATCAGCGATCCCCAGGATGTTGACTTCAATATTCGGGATCTCTGCCCTGAGCTTCTCTCCCTGGTTGAACTGGAAGATGATGCTGTGCTTATCCTTATTAAAAGTCTCCGAAGGGCTGTCGAATACCCCGCGGATGGTAGTGCTGGCGGTAAAGTAGCCCGTATTGACAGAATACCCGTCCCAAAGCTGATAGGCCATTTCTTTCAGGAAAAGCTCCGTGGCATGGGCCATCGCGGAAGCGGAGACATCGGCACCGCCCCTGTTGACGGCGGCTTCGCAGATCTGCTGTACCGTAAGAGGACGTTCGCTCACGGTTCTCGCGATATAATCATTGGGATTGTCTTTGGTTAAAACATTGTCGTAGAGATACGCTTTAATTTTGTGTAAAATAGGCATTGTTTTAAAATTTAATGTTAGTTACTGATTTATCTGAACCCTCACGGGGTGAAGTCTTTAAGACAGCTTGATGTACTTACGGATGGCAAATCCATTTGGATGGGTCTGCTTTCCAGGTCATTATTTCCTGATCATTTTTCTTACGGTAGTAATCCCTTCATGCTCTATCCTGAGCATATAGGTACCACTCTGCAGGCTGCTGACATCCACCGGCTTTCCAAATTGTGCCTCCTGTTTCATCATCAGCTTACCGGAAAGATCATGCACTGTTATTTTTATGACAGCCCCTGTGTGTCTGCTGTGGTCTATGGTTATGGAAGACTCCGCAGGATTGGGAGCGAATGTTGCGGATCCTTCATTACGCTGCATCGTTTCCGTCACCGATAAGGTTCCTCCCTGCCCTGCGGTAAGCCCGGCAGAGTTTGTGGTAAAGGCGTATTCCTTTATGGTGAGCGTTCTGTTGACCAGCTCTACCAGGATCCAGCCGTAATACACCGTTCCGGAAATGGTCGCTTTAAAGCCGATATATTTATTCCCCTGGTTCCGGAAGTTGGTTTGCCCCGGATCATCAATCCAGGGATCCCAGCTATTCGAAAACGTGGCCGAAGAATTGATGGCCGCTCCGAAGCTCAGCGCTTTCAGCTCCTGACTGTTTTCCATAATAAACTGCCTCGTGGGATCACTCCCCGGATTGGAGCAGAAATGGATATTCCATGCAACCGTGTGAAAGGCATCCCAACGGAAAGAGTATTCATTGGTGCCGTCATTGTTCAGATCAATCGGGAAGATATCATTTTGTGAAGCGTTTGAGAAAGGCGGTGCCTCGGCCGTAAAAGAAAAATCAGGCTGTGGATTGACCAGAGTGATCTGGCTTTTTGCTGTGAATGCTGCTGAAAGCGTTAATAAAAGAAGTAATTTTTTAAGCATCGATTGTTATTTTTAGGGATTACTATATTTATTGTTGTAAACCACCGGACCGGGCGTGATACCGTGCCGGCAGATAACTTTACAGTTCTGTTGCCTTTTATTTTGCAACAAGTACTTTCTGTGAAGCCGAAGTACCGTCCTTATAATAGACTTCCAGTATATATTCGCCGGGCTGTAGAGAAGAAACATCAAGACGGTTTGTACCAGGATAGCTTTTTACCAGTTTTCCTTCGGCACTGAACAGCGTGGCTTTGCTGATCTTTCTGCTGGTATCGATCATGATAAAATCATGGGCAGGATTAGGATAAATTCTGAAGCTGTTTTTTACGGCAGCTTCCGCTGTTGATAATGACGTTACAATATTGACATTAAAGTCATATGGATTTCCGAACGATCCAAAACTTCCATTGGAACAGGGGCTTAAAACTACGGAACTGCTATAAGGATAGCTCGCCTGCGTTCTTACGAGTCTTGCCCGTGTAGTTCCTGTAAGTGCCGTACCGGGAACGGTAAAAGTTCTTGTAAGAGGAACGGCGGTCTCAGAAAATGCAGGAAGCGCAGCATTGATGGTATTGCTGTTCTGCAGTACAATCTCAGAGGTTTCAAAAGTATTGCTGTGGTCATAGTCTATCCACAGTGCAAAATAAATAGGCTCAAAGTCCGGTGTCGTATACGGATTAATGGTAATGGTATTGTTCCCTGATTTGGTAAGGTCTCCGAAGACGGTTGTATTAAAATATTTATACGTATTGGCTGTTCCGTACGTGCCTAAACTCCCAAACGAAAGGGTTACTCCGCCGATGGTAATGTCCTTGAACATATTATAACCGGAAAAATAGGTGCATGCACAATAGGGTGCCGGATTTGTGATCTGGCTTTTTGCGGTAAACGCTGCTGAAAACGTTAATAAAAGAAATAATTTTTTAAACATCTTTGTTTTTCATTTGTTAAAGGGTTAATATTAAATTGTTGATGAAAGCAGCGCACGTGCATGCGCTGCTGTTGAATATTGAACTGTATCGTATGATAATAATTCTTTGATTGCTTTTATAAAACCTTCAGGGTTTTGAAACCCTGAAAGTTTGCTTGTAGTTGATCACGGATTAAAAATCCGCGATATCGTACTATAAATCTTAATCTATTTCTAACATTTATTGCTGAAATTCTACGATGAAGCCTCCGGTAAATGCAACATCAAAATAATTGGCAGGGCTGTCATTCCATCCATGGGTAGTAGTATAGCTATTATAAGTCTTAGTGTAATTATTATTCTTAGCCACACATTGAACAAATCCTTCGGTGTTTGATAAATTATCTGGCTGTACACCTGGGAACCAGTTGCTTTTTCTTACAGCAGTAGTTCCACCAGCAGAATAATCATGTCCTGGTTGTTCTCCTGTAATCCATTTAATCTCTGGATCAGGTGTCATTGCTGCACCTGCAAACCATGAAAATTTTGCCATCCCGATCCAGGTACCATTCGTATTAAATATAGCAAAAGGAGTAAGTAAGTTTGTTTCAACATATTGCCACTCTGCATCTGATGCAAAAGTCGCTAAATAGCCACCCATGTTTTTAGCAGCATTATATGCTTGGTACCATGTAACTGCACCACTGGTTGAATATGCTGCATACGTATGTCCACCATAAGTACCGATACTTCTTCTGGTTGCAGTGGTAGCACCAACAGCTAAGGTTGCCGGAGCATCTACAGAAGCAGTTGCAGTAGTGCTGGGTACATATCCTAAAATATTAGGATCAACGACGGTCGTATAACTTACGGTGCTCGCCGTACTGCTTATCCTCTCCCAAACAGAGCCCGTGAAATAATAGAATCCTGCTTCCGTAATTTTTGAAGTTTTTGTTGTTGTTGGTGAAGCCGCAGAAGTTGCAAAAACAATTGTACCAGCCTGAGCGGTACCGTACTGCGCATCACCGGCTTTGATCTGGTCGCCGGTTAATCTTGGGATAAGAAGTCCCTCCGGCTTGCTGCCATTTGTAGTCTGTGCCGTAATGTCTAAAGTAGCCTTCGGGGTATTATTATTGATCCCCACTTGTGCAAATATGGTAAGGCTGAATAAAGATGCAGCCAGGGTAATGATATTTTTCATTGTTGTTGGTTTTGTTTGTTACGTGAGCTTGGCTCGTAATTTTTATTTAATTAATACTTTACAGTTTCCATCACCTGTGCAGGCTTTGTCTTACTGTATATAATCCTTCGACATCGGATTATTTTAAACGCTGTGCCGTAAAATAGAAATAATAATTGGTACCATCCCTCCTGGCATGCCAGGTACAGTTATACCATTCTTTATTTGGAAAGGTAAGCATTGCATTAACATATTCCCCCTGCCCGATCGCGGTACTGAAATTATCATCGCCATCAATATCATAACTGTAATACCCGGATGCAATGGTAGTATCAATCCCATCGGTATAGGCATCATGGCTAGAGAGGGAAGATACATTATAATTAACAGGGGATGAAGTAATATTGTACAACTTCGGACTTGTATTTCCGGTATTGTACCAGCTTTCGATAAAATCCATCCTTAATCCATTAATAAAGATAAAATCTGCCTTCTGAGCGGCCGTTGTTTCATCATACGCAGACCTTCGGTTAATGCTGGTGGTATTGTTCACCGCTTTTCCGGTCATTTCTCCCCTGCTACCGCCCCTGGATAAAAATTTCGATACCGGTACGGTAATGATCGCGGATCTTATTTCACCGATCACGAAAGGCGTGGTATTTTGTCCGATCGTTGCATTACAGCTGAAACCCAGGAAGTTTACCGGTACCGTTATGGTTGTTGGGGAGCTAAAGTTGGGGGTTCCCGTCACTGAATAGGTAATATACCCGTTCCCTTTGTTAAGCGTACCCTCATCTAAAGTGAACGTAAGACCGTTCTGGGTAAAGGTTGTCCCGCCGGAATAGCTTCCCCCGTTTCCCCCGGAATAGTAAACCGTTAAAGTCCCGGAATAGGCGGTACCTGCAGCAAATGCGGCCGGAGTAATAAATGCCGTGTTGCAGTTTAAACCTGTAATAACAGGATTTACCGTGGTGGTATTATCTATTTTCCTCCATTCCTTACCATTCCAGAATACAAAGCCTTTATAGGTGAGCGTACCGGCACCCGTGTTATAGGCCAGCAATCCTGTTGCAGGAGATGGTATCGTCACTACATCCGTGGCGCTTGATAATGCTACTCTCGGGATGAGTACCCCTTTGCCGGCAGAGACAATATCCAGCGCAGCGCTGGCATCAGGAGCACCTGTTCCGATACCTACAGCACCATTATCCTTTATTACGACCTCTGTTCCGGCGGCTCTTGCCGTACCATCCGCCTGGCTGCCCAGCTTTACCATACCGGTGCCGGTGTCATTGATCCAGGCATCATTCGTGGTATCTCCTGCACCACTCCCTATTTCCTGCCATTTGCTTCCATTGAAAAAATAATAGCCTTCTTTGGTAATATCTGCTGTTTTGCCGTCCGGAGCGCTGGGTACGGTGGTTACATAAATAATGGCACCTTTCTGTGCAGATCCGTATTGTGCGTCGCCGGCTTTCAGCTGATCACCGGTTAACCTCGGAGCAATAAGACCTTCCGGTCTGCTTCCGTCTGTTGTTTTGGCTACGATATCCAACGTAGATTGAGGACGTATTGTATTGATTCCAACCTGCGCAAAAAAAGCTGAGCTTACTAGTAAAACAGGGAGTATGATAAGTTTCTTCATCGTGTGTTATTTAAAATATGTTTTTGTTTGTTATTTTTTTATTGGTTACAAATTATTTATGATTACAGCCGGTAAAAGAATACCGAACAGGAGGAGGTCTGCTGAGATGACAGGCTATGGTCTTTGAAACCCGAAAAGGGTATATTGCTATATGGATGAGATTGTCTTTCAGGCAGAGTGGCAGAAGAACGTTCCAAACCACAGAGACTGCCGTTTTATGATGTTTCCTGAAAGAAGGAGGATCTACCGGAACAGCTATGGATGAAGAGCCATCTGCATTTCCAAAAAACAATCTGCCTTCCGGGCTGTTTCTGTACATTGCCGGAACATGCTGATTCACATGATATTTTTGAGGAGAGGCCAGGGAAGCAGAAACGCCCTGTAAAGATGGGTCTGTTTTGCCTTTCTTTCTAAGGCTTATGCCTACGTTTCTTCGTTCCGCTTTCATCACATATACCGCTGAATCTCCATGCAGGAAGCTGCCTTCTGAAATAAAAATAACGGAATCCGGCGGAGAAGAGGCCTGGAAGAACTGTGGAATCCCGGAAAAGAATAGCAGCACCCCTATCATCCTTGCGCAGAAACGCAGGAACGAGGGAAACTGTACTGTATTCATCACGGGTGTCTTCATTGTGTGTTTAAAAACAGCCCGGGATTTGACTGTTTTCTCTTACAAAGATAGATAAATAATTGAAACAACGAAATTACAATGATCTGTTTTATAACTCCTTAGTTTCGTACACTCACCCTGTGGCAGATAGAAAGAGCTTCCGCAGATATGCCGCATAAAAAAAACTCTCCGGAGAGAGTTCTTTTAAAATATCCTGTCAATCATTACAAAGACTGCATATCAATTACAAAACGGTATTTCACATCGCTTTTCAGCATTCTTTCATAAGCCTCATTGATTTCGCTCATTTTGATAAGCTCAATGTCTGAAACGATATTGTGTTCGCCACAGAAATCCAGCAACTCCTGGGTTTCAGCGATACCGCCAATCAGTGATCCTGCTACGGAACGGCGCTGGAAAATCAACGGTCTTGTGCTGGGTTCGGTTTCCTGGAATTCTCCCACAAAACCTACAAGAACTAAAGTACCGTTTAATGCCACGGTCTGCATATAAGGGTTGATATCATGCTCATAGGGAACGGTATCAATAATTACATCAAACTTACCCCTTACCGCATCCATCTGTTCCTGTTCAGTTGAAATCACTACATGATCCGCGCCCAACGTTCTGGCATCTTCGGATTTACCGGGTGTACGGGAAAACAGGGTAACCTCAGCACCCAATCCTTTAGCCAGTTTAATGGCCATATGTCCTAACCCGCCTAATCCCACTACGGCGACTTTAGAATCCGGACCTACGTTCCAGTGTCGTAGAGGAGACCATGTGGTAATTCCTGCACAAAGCAACGGTGCCACTGCAGCAAGATCAAGGTTTTCCGGAACGCTGAGAACGAAACCTTCATCTACCACCACTTTCTGGGAATACCCTCCGAATGTTTGGCCTCCCAGATGTTTGTCTTTTCCGTTGTACGTTCCTGTAAACCCCTTCTGGCAATATTGCTCCAGATCATGTTTACAGCTCTCGCATTCTCCGCAGGAATCCACCATACATCCTACTGCCGCAAGATCCCCCACTTTAAATTTGGAAACTTCACTACCGACATTGGTAATTCTCCCTACAATTTCATGCCCCGGAACAACGGGATACATGGATCCTCCCCAGTCGTTTCTTGCCGTATGAAGATCAGAATGGCATACTCCGCAATACAGGATTTCAATCTCAATATCTTTAGGGGTTACTTCTCTTCTTTCAATATTCATTTCGGCCAGGTCCGCAGTGTTGGATTCTGCACCGAACGCTTTTACTGTGAATGTATTCATATCGTATTTAAGTTTGTACTAAAATTAATAATGTTATGGCAAAAATCGTATGTTTATGATGAATTAAGCTTATATAAATTACAGAATGATATACCAATTTTACCGTGACCGCAAAATCTGCGCCTTAAATATGGTAATTTTGGTTTCTGAAGAATTAAATATATGAAAGATCAGGTTAATTTTATCGAAAGTATTTCCGAATACAATAAAATGGTAAACCATGATACGCTGCATCCTTTGGTGAGTATCATTGATTTTTCCAGATCCGGCCCTGTCTGCCAGTTCAGGAGAGCCTTCGGCTTTTATACCGTTTTTTTGAAGGATGTCCTGTGCGGAGATCTGTTTTACGGAAAACATAACTACGATTACCAGGAAGGAACGCTGGTCTTCATTGCCCCGGAACAGGAGTACGGAATAACAAATGACGGAAATCCCATACAGCCTGCAGGTTTTGCACTGCTGTTCCATCCGGACCTGATCAAAGGCACCAGCCTGGGCACTACGATTGGTGATTATAATTTCTTCTCATATGAAGTTCACGAAGCCCTCCACCTTTCCGAAAAAGAAAGAGAAATCATCCTGGATTGCTTTAAAAACATACAGCTTGAGCTGGAACAGGCTATTGACAAGCACAGCAAGTCCCTGATCGTTAATAACATTGAACTTTTCCTCAATTACTGCATGCGTTTTTATGACCGCCAGTTCATCACGAGGGACCATATCAACCGCGGCGTGATAGGAAAATTCGAAACACTGCTGGATGACTATCTGAACTCTGAAAAGCCCAGGACCATCGGTTTTCCTATGGTTCATTATTTTGCCGAACAGCTTAACCTTTCAGCCAATTATTTCGGAGATGTCATGAAAAAGGAGCTTGGCATTTCGGCACAGGAATTTATTCATAATAAGCTTATTGATGCCGCAAAACGGCAGATCACCGATCCTTCAAGATCCATCAGTGAAATTTCTTATGACCTTGGTTTCAGGTATCCGCAGCATTTCACCCGATTATTCAAAAGTAAAACAGGAGTATCTCCTACCGCATACAAAGCGTTGCAATAATTATCTCAGTAGGATAAGATATTAAGTATTTTTTTGGCTTAAAAAAGATTAATTACTACATTTAAGGTAATCATAATTTTGTTGGATGACAACACAGCAACACAGGAAATTCCATACCTTTCATACTTCTTTCGGAACCATTCCGGCATTAAAGGAAAATGGGGTCATCAGGGCGAAAAGTATTCGCTATGCCCGCTCTCAAAGATTTAAAAAGCCGGAACCCTTACCATATCCGGAGCATGATGAAATTCCTGATAAAACCCCGGTATGCCCACAAAATGTAAGTCCTCTGCTGGACAGGCTGATCCAGAAAACAGATGTGGAACAGTTTGAACCGGATGAATCCCCGCAGTTTCTTACCATTACATGCCCCGAACACTTTAATGAAAACGAAAAGCTTCCCGTTATCGTCTGGATTCATGGTGGCTCCTACGAAATCGGATGCGGTGATCTTCCCACGTCTGATCCTTCCGTGTGGGTAAAAGAACAGCACATCATTGTTGTTTCGGTATCGTACCGGCTCGGGCTTTTCGGATTTTTAGGAGGTAGTGAAGAGAGGCCGGCCAACCTGGGATTGTATGATATGATTGCCGCTCTCCAATGGATAAAACAATACATCCGCGACTTTGGCGGAGATCCTGAAAACATTACCCTGTTCGGACAGTCATCCGGAGGTGATGCCATTGCACATCTCATGATCTCGGAAGAAACGGAAAATTTATTCCGCCGTGTGATTATCCATAGTGCTCCGCTGGGATTCAGGGTCAACAGGCAAAAGATGTCCCATGAGTTTTTCCTCAAGACGGATATTTTAAAAGATGAACCGGATGCGCTTAAGATGGTAGCAGGGTATCGCACTTTTTTACCTTCTTTCAGAAAATACGGATTGAAGACCTCTATGCCATTCTGCACGCAATATGGCCATCCTCCGTTATGCCGGGAAGAAGAAACCATGGCGAACTGGAAACAAAATGCAAAGAAGTATGATGTTTTAATAGGCTCCAATCAGGATGAAACGGCTTTTTACGTGAAAACCTCGCAAACAGGCATTTATACTTATCTGCCCCAAAGAATTCTGAATAAGATTGTAAGAAAAACTACGGCGTCAATCTATGAAAAACCGGCCAAGGCGTTTGCAGAAAATCTTGCAGCCGGTGGCGGAAATGTATACCAGTTTGTTATTCGGTCTACCCTAAAGAGCAATAACATCGGCGCATCGCACTGTGTAGATCTGCCTCTGTTATTTGAAAACAAGGAAGCCTGGCAATCAGCAGAGCTGCTGAAAGATGTTCCATGGGAATATATTCAGGAAAACGGGAAAAAGCTTCGGGCGCTCTGGGCAGAATTTGCGAGATCCGGATCAATCTCAGAAGATTCAGAAAGGCCTGAAATCCTTAAGCTTAAAAAAGTTAAGAATTAAACGGATTCATCCTAAAAAATATCCGCAAGGTTTGTCATTCAACACAGCTTATATACTCTTGCCGTACATGACAAAACTTACGGATGATCATTATAAATATTGTTGGCTTGCAGTTACAAGGCTACTCTTCGATCCAGACACTTACGTTCCCTGCAGGAACAGGGAAATTTCCCCAGCCATTTTCATCGATTGTAACTTTATCTTCAAATCTTCCCAATACATCATAGAAGGTTTTCCCGATGTATCTTTCGCCCATTTCCATAGGCTTTTCATAGGCCTCTTTATTGCTGAGCACAACCGCACATCCCGAATGTTCATCATCTCCTTCACGAACCCATCCGAGGCAATTGGCGTCTTCAAAATAATCCCGCTGCTCTCCGTACGCATGATCTTTTCTGGCTTTCAGCAACTCCTCGATACCGTCTACCTTATCCAGAAATATTTCCTGGTCATTCCCTTCCCTGTCTTTATCAACGTAATGCGCTCCGTACAAATCCGGATAAAATACACATGGATATCCGTCCTGACGAAGTAAAATTAATGCATACGCCAATGGTTTAAACCATTGTTCTACCGGTGCTTCAAGATCCTGTAAAGGCTGGGTATCGTGATTATCAACCAGGCTCACTGAATGCAGCGGATCGGACTGGGTAAGCGTTTCATCAAAGATTCTGCGGAGATCATAAGAATCCCCTTCATTGGAAGCGGTATGGAAATTATTCTGTAATGAGCTATCGAAAAGGCTCATACAACCCTCCGTTACATCAATATATTTCTGAAGAAGACCCAGATATCCCGGAGCCCAGTATTCTCCTACCGCAAAAATATTTTTGCCGGAGTTGGAACGCAGCAGCGTAAGCCACTCTTTATAAAAATCAAATGAAATATGTTTCAGGGCATCCAGCCTTACGCCGTCAAAATCTGTCTGATCAAAATACCATTTTGCCCAGTTGTTGAGCTCTTCTCTTACGAAAGGATTGCGGTGTTCCACATCATTAAACATGAGATAATCATAGTTTCCTTTTTCATCATCAATCATCTCTTCCCAGTCGGTTCCATATTCATTTTTAATTTTAAAAATATGAGAATCCATGCCTTCTGCATAGTCTACGCCACTGAAGCACGTATAATTCCACTCAAAATCCGAATATTTTTTTCCGCGGCCGGGAAAAGTAAATTTGGTGTATGACTGTATCTCGATTTCGCCGGAAATTATTTTATCCCGGTTTTCTTCATCTACTTTCAGGGCCTTGAATGTTTCAAGTTCGTCCCCTCCGGCTTTGTGGCCGAGAACGATATCAACAATAATCTTGATGTTGTGTCCTTTTAAAGCCTTTATGGCTTTTATATAATCGTCTTTTGTTCCGTATTTTGTGGGAATAGTTTCTTTCTGATCAAATTCTCCCAGATCAAAAAGATCATAGGCATCATATCCGGTAGAACAACCACCTCCCGTTCCTTTGTAAGCGGGTGGAAACCATACTGATGTAATTCCTAATTCAGCCAGATATGGTGCGTTATTTTCTGCTTCTTTCCATAGTTTCCCTTCTCCTTCCGAGTACCAGTGGAAGTATTGAATCATCGTTTCATTCATAAAATTGTAAAATTTGGTTACTACAATTTACTGAAAATATTCGAGATTATTGGTCTTCAAATTCTTTGAACGGAATTTTTAGTTGAACCGACACCTGTTTTTTTTCTTCAGTATTGAGCTGGGAAAGGGATAAACCGAGTAACCGAACAGGTTTGTCGAACGGGCGTAGCTCCCAAAGCTGTTTTCCGGTATTAAAATATTCTTCTGCGGAAGAGAAATATTCTTCCCGGGTGATGCTTCTTGTAAAAAGGGAGAAATCTTTGTATTTAATTTTCAGGGTAAGCGTACGTCCGAGAATATTATTTTTCTGAAGACGGCTCTGGAGCTCTTCACTGAGACTTTGTAATTTCTCGTTGATCTGATGTTCATCAAAAAGGTCTTCAAAAAAGGTTCTTTCTACCGCTACACTTTTCTGGATCCGGTGAGGTTTTACTTCAGAATGATGAATTCCCCGAACGACATTATAGTAATAGGCTCCGGATTTTCCGAACATCCTTGTGAGGTCTTCTACAGATCTTTTTTTCAGATCTTTTCCCTTGTAAATGCCTAAGCTAAACATTTTATTCGCCGTCACCTTCCCCACTCCGTAAAACTTTTCGACCGGTAATTCTTCAAGAAAGCTTTCTACCTTATCCGGATGAATGGTTTTTTGGCCATTCGGTTTATTAATATCTGATGCTACTTTAGCCAAAAATTTGTTGATAGAAATTCCCGCAGAAGCCGTTAATCCTGTCTGTTCGAAAATCTTCTGGCGAATCTCCCTGGCAATCTGATTAGCAGACTCTATTCCCTTTTTGTTTTCCGTGACATCAAGATAGGCTTCATCCAATGATAAAGGCTCTACCAGATCGGTGTATTCATAAAAAATCTCCCTTATTTTCCTTGAAATCTCCTTGTACCGCTGAAATCTGGGTGAGACGAAAATAAGATGCGGACACTTTTCTTTCGCAGTTTTACTCGGCATCGCAGACCGTACCCCGAACTTTCTTGCTTCGTAGCTTGCCGCTGCGACAACTCCCCGATGCTCTCCACCCACTGCAATAGCTTTCCCTTTTAATGCAGGATTATCATGCTGTTCTACAGAAGCATAGAATGCGTCCATATCGACATGAATAATTTTGCGAAGGAGAAAAGAAGAATCCATACCGCAAAGATATGGATTCATTTTATGTTTTCATTTCAAGCTAATTTCTTTTGTCTTGAAACAAAAGAAACAAAAGTTCAAGACTTGGAAACTCCGACTAAAAATAAATTCTGTTCTCTAAAAATTCTAAAACTCGCGCGAATCAAAATCTGTTCTTCGTTTCAATTGATCTGTCGCGCTCAAACAGTAGAATTTTTTTAACGTTCAGAGCTTTTATTTTCTTAACGTCTCCATTTCCTATGTCATTTTATTTCAAAAGCTTATCAATGGTTGCCTGAATATCCGGATCTTCCGGCGAGATGGCGTAATATTTGGCAATGGCAGACTTCTGATCAATCACCATGTATCTCGGGATCCAGTTGAGATCGATATAGTTGTTGAAATCATTTTTCCAGCCGGAAGCGAACCAGTAATTTTCTTTGTCTTTCATATCAAATCGTTCCAGGCTTTTGTCAAAACCTTCTTTGGAACGGTCTAATGAAAGGAACACAAAATCGATATTTTTATTGCTGTCTTCTAATTCTTTGGCTTTCGGAAGCGCTTTTAAACAATCCCTGCACCAGCCCGCCCAGAAATCAAGCACTAAAACTTTTCCTTTATGCTGATCCAGGATCTGCTGTATGGTGACTGTTTTACCCTCTTCATTTTCAACCTTCTGAATTAATGCTTCTTTGGAAAAACTTGTTTTAAGAACTTCGGGAGCTTGTTGTGAACAGCCCAAACCGAAAATTCCTATCGTTAATAATAAAAACAGTTTCTTCATTTTAAAAATCGTTTCTGCAAATCTAAACAATGAAAAATAATTAGAAAGCCTCAGCCGGAAATTTGTACTATTGAAAAATTCTATAACGGTTGCGGATAGTTTTTAACGAGACCTTTTACCACCGTAATTACATTAGGCATTGCCTTATTGGCAGCATTCAGAACTTCTTCATGAGAAACGGAGAACGCGATATCAGGTCCACCCAGATCAGTAATTACGGAGATTCCGAAAACATTTATTCCCATGTGTCTGGCTACAATAACTTCCGGAACAGTACTCATTCCTACCATATCACCACCGATGGCTTTTATCATTCCGTATTCCGCAGGGGTTTCAAAAGTAGGTCCCTGCAGTGCCACATAGATTCCCTGGTGAATGTTGATATTATTTTCCGAGGCAACCTTTTCTGCCACTGAAATCATCTTTTTGCTGTATGCTTCGCTCATATCCACAAATCGTGGACCGAATGCATCAATATTCCTGCCACGAAGCGGATGTTCAGGCATCATGTTGATATGATCTTTGATGATGGCAATATCTGCAATTTTATATTCAGAGTTTACGCCGCCGGAAGCATTGGAAAGGATCAGATTTTTTATGCCTAACAGATGAAAAACCCTGATCGGCAACACCACATTTTCCATAGAATGGCCTTCATAATAATGAAGGCGGCCGCTCATCATTAATACTTTTTTGCCTTCCAGCATTCCGTAGATTAATTTTCCGCTGTGGCCGGCAACTGTTGTTTGAGGAAACTCAGGGATTTCAGCATATTCCAGGGTATGAATTGTCTTTACCTCATCCTGGAGTTTTCCTAATCCAGAGCCCAGAACGATGGCAAAATCAGGAGTATCGTTGATGACGCCTTGTATGAAGGCTGCTATTTTTTTAATTTTTTCTAACATAATCCAGGATGATTTGGTTAAATTCTTCCTTCTTATCTATTATTACATTGATAGGCCAGTAATAAACGATATCTCTTAGGTAATCAAAAGTTTTAAGACGTACATAATCTTTTTCAGTGGTTAAAATCAACTTATATTCGCCCATCTTTTTATATTCTGCCACGATATTTTTAATATCCGCTTCCGTAAAGTTGTGATGATCTCTGAATTTCAAATGTTTTACTCTCTGCGAAAATTTAGCAAGATGGTTCAGTAAAGGTTTCGGATTTGCAATTCCTGTGATCAGAAGAATATCGTAATAATTCAGGTTGTTATCCGGAAGCATTTTTTCTTTCCCGTAGACATTTTCATCGTAACCTATGGATGAAAAAAATATTTTCTGACGTCCGGAAGGTCTTATTCTTGAAATATAATATTGCTTGGTTTCTTCAGTAAGTTCATCCGGACATTTGCTGACCATGATAATGTCTGCTCTTCCGGATCCCGCCCGTGACTCCCTCAAATCTCCTGCAGGAAGAAGATGATCTTTAAAATAAGGATCATTAAAATCGGTCATCATAATGGTGAATCCCGGTTTTATGGCTCTATGCTGCATCGCATCATCCAATACCAGAACATCAAGGTCCATATCGGCAATTACCTTTTTGGCGCCGGGAACTCTCTCTTCGGAAACAGCAATAACAAAGCGGTTTTTAAAACGTTCGAACAATTGCATGGCTTCATCACCCACCATTTTATAATTGCTTTCATAATTGGTGACAGCATAGCCTTTTGTAAGCCTTCCATAGCCTCTGGAAAGGACTCCCGTTCTGTAATGTTTTGACAAAAACTGCGCAAGATACATTACCATAGGGGATTTTCCGCTTCCGCCTACAGAAAGGTTACCGACACAAATGATCGGAGTTCTGAATTTTGTTGACTTAAAAATTCCCAGATCATACATTGTGTTTCGGATACCCGTTACCATGCGATAACCTAGGGAAAAGGGATAAAGGTACCATCTTTTCATACCTTGCAAAAATAGGAATTTTCGTATGGATTTAGCTTACTATGGTACTTACTTTTCGAGATTTATTTTAAATAAATATTTAAAAGTATTCAATCTGAATTCAAACTGCAATTATTTAAACATTAAGATTTTAAAAGGTTTTGAGAGAATTAAGGAAATATCTTTGATATTTTATAGGGCGCTGCACCACTTGTTTTACTTGTCAACCTTTACCATTTCTTTTTTAATTTTAATTTCTTGCCTCTTTATTGAAAATTTCAGGAAAAGTTGAAAGCGGTTTCTAAATTGTGTTGATGATTATCATTAATTAAAGTAATTTTGCTTACTTATTTTATCACAGTGAGGTATTTTATAGAATTTTCCTACAACGGCAAGAATTATTTCGGATATCAGATCCAGCCCAATGCTGTTTCTGTACAGGAAGAAATGGAGAAGGCACTTTCCACAATATTAAGAGAAGAAATTAAAACTACCGGCGCAGGAAGGACGGACACCGGCGTGCATGCCAAGAAAATTTTCGCACATTTTGAAACCGAGAAAGTTCTTGACGAAGATCTGCCAAGAAAATTAAACAGTTTTCTTCCTGCGGACATTTCGGTGAAAAGAATTTTTCCGGTGAAAGATGATTTTCATGCAAGATTTGATGCTACCTACAGAACTTACGAATATTATATCTCTCTGGAAAAAAACCCGTTCACGGAAGAATCTGCCTGGCAGCACTGGAGAAGACCGCTTGACATTAATAAAATGAATGAAGCCTGTAGCATTTTATTTGAATATGAAGACTTTACCAGCTTTGCCAAACTTCATACCGATAATAAAACCAACCTCTGTAAAATCTATAAGGCAAGATGGGAACAAAACGGGAGTGAGCTAAAATTTACTGTTTCAGCGAACCGTTTTCTGAGAAACATGGTAAGAGCCATTGTAGGAACGATGGTAGACATAGGTGCCGGAAAATTACAGCCTGAAGACCTCCGCAAAGTCATTGAAAACAAAAACAGAAACTCAGCGGGTACTTCTGCCCCGGCTCACGGATTATATCTTGTTGATGTGGGCTATGATTTTGAATAATTAATCTATATCATAAATGACAGCGATCTGAAATTTTCTATGACTATTTCTATAGCTGGTAAAGATTGTCAAATTTTAAAATCTTATTTTTGCATAGAATTTCAATATAATTCTTTCTTCAATTCGTACAATGAAAAAACAAGATACCTGGGGAATTATCAAAAGGCTGTTCTTTATCGGAATGAAATTCCGTTCGTGGTTCATCCTTACGCTGATCATCTCCATCATACTGGCTATGGTTTCTACCTACAGGCCTTACCTCACCATGGAAGTGGTAGATAACGACATCACCAAGCTGAAAGACAAGGCTTTAATGATGAAGCATATCTACATTTTGGTAGGTCTGGTTTTCACAGAAACTGTTTTAAATTTTTTCCTGGTTTATTTTTCCAATTATATTTCACAGAATGTGATCCGGGATATCAGACAGAGACTTTATAATAAACTTATTTATTTTAAAACTTCATTCTTCGATAAAACACCAATCGGGCAGCTGGTGACAAGAGCAGTAGGAGACGTTGAAACTATTGCCACGGTGTATACGGATGGTTTCCTGATGGTTTTCGGGGATGTTCTGAGAATTCTTTTTGTGTTGGTGATGATGTTCAGTACCAATGTTCATCTCAGCTACATTACGCTGGCTATTCTTCCTTTAATGGTTGTTATTACTCGATTTTTTCAGAAAAGACTTAAAAAAGCATTCGGGGATGAAAGAAACTGGACGTCTAACCAGAACTCATTTGTTCAGGAAAGACTGGCCGGAATGTCGATCATTCAGGTGTTCAACAGGCAGGAATCTGAATTTAAAAAGTTTGATGAAATCAATATCACGCTGAAAGACGCATTACTGAGAACGGTCTTTATTTTCTCCTTATTCTTCCCGGTGGTTGAATTAATCTCTTCGCTTTTCATCGGATTTATCCTCTTTTATGGAGGCTATATCACCATCAGTGCCGGAGTGGTTATAGCATTTATCCAGTATATTTCTATGCTGATCCGTCCTTTAAGACAGATTGCAGACCGGTTTAACAATATCCAGCGGGGTATCGTAGGAGCTGAAAGAGTATTGGGATTAATGGATGAGGAAAATTCGATGCCGAATACAGGAGCCGTACAGAAAGATCATTTTGAAGGAAAAATTGAATTCAGAAATGTACATTTTGCTTATGATGAAAAACAAGAAGTATTAAAGGGAATTGATTTTAAAGTAAATCCGGGCGAGACTGTCGCTATTGTTGGCGCTACCGGAGCGGGAAAATCCACGATTATCAGCCTCATCACCAGATTGTATGACATTAATTCAGGAAATATCATTATTGACGATGTGGATCTTAAAGATTATGAACTCTATTGCCTCCGAAGTCATATTGGTGTAGTGCTACAGGATGTTTTCCTGTTCCACGGAAGTATTTTTGAAAATCTTTCGTTTGGTGATAATTCCATTACGCTTGAGCAGATCAAAGCCGGAGCAAAGGAAATTGAAGTTGACGAGTTTATTGAAAGCCTTCCGGGAGGTTATGATTATGTAGTGAGCGAAAGAGGTTCTTCTATTTCCCTGGGTCAGAGACAGCTTTTATCATTCCTGAGAGCGTATCTTTCAGATCCTAAAATCCTGATTCTCGATGAAGCGACCTCATCTATTGACCATGAAAGTGAGAAGCTGATCCAGCGAGCCACGGAAAAAATCACAAAAAACAGAACGTCCATTATCATTGCACACAGGCTTTCCACTATTGAAAAGGCAGACAAAATTATCGTTATGGAGCACGGTAAAATTGTGGAAGAAGGAAAGCATCTTGAACTTCTGGATAAAAACGGATATTATGCTACCTTGTACAAGGCCCAGCTGAGACATGAAATTGAACTGGAAGAAGAGGATAGCAAAAAATAATACAATGAAATCTATATAGAATAAAAGGTTAGAATCTCAGGTGATTTTAACCTTTTTTGTTTTAATTCATATTTATTTTGTGTATTAATTGATCGGTTAGCCAGGTACAAAGCTTATTTTAAAGGACTTTTCATATTATAAAATTTTTTGTTTAATTTTTTTGTTCGGTAATAACATTATTCAATTCATGAAAAATTTATTAAAATGATTTAAAAACAAATAATTCATTGCTAAAATTATAAGCATTTCTTATTTTTATATAGAAAAATTCATTATCTTTATACTGATTTTCATTTACACCCCTTAATTTTGGTAGGGTGTTTGATATAAAAGTATAGTTTTAATTAAAATCCAAAAAATAGATGAAAAATATCCAAGACGAATTTCAGGTTTTTAAAGATGAATTGAGAAAGTTGAATATTGAGGTTCAGAAAGTGGTAAAAGTTGGAAATGGCAGTATGGATTTCCATGAAGTTTTTTACAAATCGCCGAGATATGAAGATGTAAAGAGCGTATATGTTCAGAGACATAATCTGGATAATATCCTCCAAAAATTTAAGCAAGCCTATCATTAAATAGAACCCGCGGCTCAGATTCTCTGAGCCGCGGGTCTTTTATATATTCTGTTTTAATCTTTATCAAGAGAAGATGTTTTCTTCGTGTCTCCCATTCTTGAGTAAACGATCAGTGAAAAGAAAATACAGCCGGTAATATACCAATAAAAATAATGCTCTACATGCTGCTGTTTAAACCATAATGCCAGATATTCTGCCGTTCCTCCGAAAACCGCTACCGTCAATGCATATGGAAGCCCAACTCCCAAAGCTCTTACTTCAGACGGGAAAAGCTCAGCCTTTACGACTGCATTGATAGATGTATAACCACTTACAATAATTAGTGCAGCTATGATCAGGAAGAAAGCACCCCACATGGAAGTGGTAGTACTTAAAGCGTCCAGCAGGGGATAAGTGAATACTGTTCCCAAGATCCCGAAACCCAGCAGCAAAGGCCTTCTTCCTATTCTATCCGAGAGGGCTCCGAAAAGAGGCTGCAGACAGGCAAAAATAAAGAGCGAAACAAAAGAGATCAATGTAGAATCTTCTTTTGTAAGATGAACGGTATTTACCAGAAATTTCTGCATGTAAGTAGTATAGGTATAGAATGCAAGCGTTCCGCCTAAAGTGAGACCTACTACTGTCAGTAGTGCTTTAGGATGTTTCAGTAATTCTTTTATAGTCCCTTTTTTATTTTCCTCTATCTTTTTTTTACTTTCAAAAGCTTCCGTTTCGTGGAGATTTGCTCTCAGGTACAACGCAATCACGGAAAGCAGTGCCCCGATGACGAAAGGAATTCTCCAGCCCCAGTTTTCAAGCTGGCTTTCCGTAAGTAATATTTTTTGTAAAATCAGTTGAATTCCGAGTGCGATGAGCTGTCCGCCAATCAAAGTCACATACTGAAAACTGGAATAAAATCCGCGTCTGTCGGAAGTTGCCATTTCACTGAGGTAAGTTGCAGATACACCATATTCTCCTCCCACACTGAGACCTTGCAGAAGACGTGCTGTTAATAAAAGTAACGGAGCCAAAACTCCTATTGCATCATACGTTGGTGTTACTGCAATCAGCAACGATCCGAAAGACATGAGCAATACTGAAAACGTCATGGCTTTTTTCCGTCCGATCCGATCTGCAATACTTCCGAAAAGCCAACCACCAACAGGGCGCATAAGAAAGCCAACGGCAAAAATTCCCGCTGTGTTCAGCAGTTGTGCCGTCATATCAGAATCGGGGAAGAAAGAGTTTGAGAAGTAAATGGCAAATGCGGCGTACGCATACCAGTCGTACCATTCAACAAGATTTCCGATGGATCCGCCTACAATAGCTTTTATTCTCCCGGCGGTAGTGATTTGAGTAGTTTTCATGCCGGAAAGATATTTCTTTTTCGATATATGTAAAAGATGGTTGAGTAAAATTTGCAATGAAAGTGCCTTGACGATAATAATTATTTACCTGAACGTCTATTGCTGCAAAGCTAAAGACGGCTATATTTACATAAAAACAAATAACGTCTGAAAAATTAAACTGATAAAAATATCAAAAAAAAACTGTAGTAAGTATGGGTAATGATGGGATAAATTTCGGGGCGGCGGCAAAGCCGCCGCCCCGAAATTATTTGTAAAGAGTTTTGTTATTATTCTTTAATAAGCTGTTCAAAAGTAGTCGATCCGTCTTTTAAAGTGATTTCCAGATAATAATTTCCGGATTTCAGATCTGAAATATTGATTTCTTTCCCATCCACTTTCACGGTTCTGATTTTTCTTCCTGCAGAATCAAAGATGTCTGCCGATTTGATCTTATCAGCATTTTTGAAGCTTACCGTTTCTTTTGCAGGATTAGGATACAGCATTATCTTCTGTTTTTCCGCTATAACTTCTCCGGTTGCCAGCGCTGAAGCTCTGGTAAGAGTAGCATAGTCTCTTAAAGAACCATGATAAGCAAGGCCTAACGCACCAGCTCTTCTTGCATAGAAAATATCAATATTTGAATTCGTATTGGACAATGCGAAATCCCCTGCACCTCCTGCTAGGCTTCTGGTGGCTATAACCGTTCTTGTGCTTCCGGAAACCGTGTCCGATGTTACAGTCCAATCCTGGGAAGAGTCAGCAGAAGGAGTTACACCTATTCCACTAAATGTGTAATCCCTGTTTGCAGAAGAATTATAAATAAATCCGTCTGCTCCGGAGGCCATTCCACTTGTTCCAAAACCTATGGCCAGCATGGAATTGCTGTCTCCTGTGAGTACCAGAGTCACTGTAGTAGGATTGGTAACGATTCTTACTGTCATACCTGTCGTCGGCAGACTTACTGTTCCTGTCGAAAAAGTCTGTGCTCCGATCAAAGATGCCAGAGCCATTGATAAAGTAAGTAAAACTTTTTTCATATGTTAATTTTTTAAGAGATTAATGATTTCTTTATTATTGGTCTGCAAGGCATACTCGAAAGGAGTCATTCCCTGTGAATCTTTTAAGGTTTTATCAGCCTTGTACTTTAGTAACAATTCAGTTAATTCTTTATTACCGGACTTTACTGCCCAAAATAACGGAGTTATTCCTGTGGCGTCAGCAATATTGGGATTCGCATTTTTCTTCAGAATATATTCTACCAATTCTTTATTGTATCTAAAGGCGAGTCCGGCGAGAGCGGTACCTTCCCTGCTTTTATAATTTACATCTTTTACATGATCAATCAGAAATTTGGCCACCTCAACATTTCCTCTATAGCATGCAAGAATGAGTGGTGAGAATCCGTTTTCATTGGTTTGGTTAATGACATCCGGGTCCTTTTTCATAAGTTCTTTTACTTCCTCAACAGTTCCGGTACGGGCGACATCAAAAATTGATTTTGCGTTGTCCTGAGCAAACGTAAAAGTAAGTCCCAGGAATATACTTAATATTATAATGATCTTTTTCATTGTTTAACCAAAATATAATTATATTCAACATTCACTGTTTCCGCTACTTTTTTCATTACCATTTTAGGGATTGTCACTTTATGATCAGCAGCTTTTACTGTAAATCCTCCTGACATAAAAATTTTTCCGTCTTTGGCATATATTGTTGCAGTTGAGGTGTAAGCCTTTGCCACTCCGTGGAAATTAAGAGTTCCCTGAACCGTAAATTTCTGAGGTGAAGCCGTAAGTTTCGACTTATCAAAATTCACAATTTTACCGGTAAATGTAGTTTTTGGAAATTTAGCCGTTTCTGCATAGCTTTCATTAAAATGCTCTTCCATGAGTTTGGTTTTAAAATGAAAGTTTTTAACCACTGAAACAGAGGCAACATCTCCGTTATCGGCGTTGAGAACAACAATATTATTGTCGTCCTGTGCAAATACATCTTCAAAAAGAGGAACTGAGGCTTCAAAGGTCACTTTTCCTGTTTTAGACATATATTTTTGGGCAAAAAACAAGTTGCCCGTTATCATTAACATGATGAAAATAATCAGCTTTTTCATAATAGATATTTAGTTTTCGGAAAGGCCGTCGGCTTTCCATTTGGTGATGATATTGATTTGTGCAGGTGACAAACTTCCGCCCTGCGGCATTTTCAGAGGATCTCCATTGGGCCTGCTGATTCGGTCTATAATATTATTGATATTATTTTTCACCTGATTATAATTGGTCAAAGCCTGAGCACCGGGAGAATGGCAACTCACACAGTTGGCATCAATAATTGCTTTAACATCTTTATTATAAGTTACTTTTTCAGCAATAGGCGTATTATCCGAGATCTCTTCATAGGTTCTGCTTTCACAGGCAATAAATACTGCTGCCGTTGAAATGATATATACAAACTTTTTCATATTAAAAAACTCTATAAAGATTAAATCCGAAGAAAATCTGTCCTTTTTCCCACTTTCCCGTAGCATTGGTGAGATACCCAATATCTGAATTGATTTGCGAATTGGTAAACAACAGTTGAAAAACGTGGCCTCCCGTTTCAATATCCATCCCTACGGACAGAGGATTTTTATAAAAACTGTGGTTATCAAAATTCACGAAATATTCTGCATTAATCGATATTCTTTTTGAAATCTTGTATCTTCCCCCGATACCTGCCAGAAACTGATCTTTATCTTCAATTGTCGGTTCGTAAAGATTTTTATGAACATAAGAAGGAGTTAGCTGCAGTGAAAAATCATCATTAAATCTTCTGGAAATCAAAGCCTGAGTAAGATAAGAAAGTCTGTCTGCGAACTTTAAATGAGGATAATTATCCGTGCTCAGATCTGTATTTACGGCCAATACATTGTACCCTACAATATCCACCGGGAAATTATCATTTTGCTTCACCAATCTGTATTTTGCGCCGCCCTCAAAAGTTTTCTGATTGGTTTCTCTTGATAAATTTAATGATAGCCAGTCTGTAGCTCCATAAATAACCCCAAGTTTGGTTGAGGCATCATCCAGTCCGAAAAAATCTTTGAAGCCTTTGCTTACATCACCAAAACGGTGTGCCACAACAATGTACCACTCTTTTTTTGCGGGTAATTTAGTAGATTGTCCGGTTACAATCTGCAATGCCTTAAAAGCAGGCTGGGAAGTATCGGTATTTTTTGTTTGAATGGTGTCAATATCTTTCAGCAGATCCTCCTGTGCAAAGGTGAAACCTGAGATCAATACCGACAAAAATAGTAAGGTTTTTGTCATACAATTTCTATTAAAGTTTAGTATGACAAACTTATATACTTATGCTATCAAAAGTGCGTGATAAAAGTCACCGACCGGATTGTTTTTATCAATCAAATTGTTAAATTAATTAAATATAATTTATTAGCCTTGTATAACATTTTCATTAAGAGGTAATTTTATGCCTTCTTTGGTTTGTGAAATGTCGCCTTCATTCTCAATTTTTTTCAAAACACGGCTTACTACTTCTCTGGAAGTCCCCAGATTGCTTGCTATTTCGCGATGGGTAAGTTTTATAGGATTACAGCCGGTGATTGAAATCTGCTGCCGGATATAATTTAATACTCTTTTATCAAGTCTGTGAAAAACGGCATCGTTTACCATACTCATGACGTCTGAAAATCTTTTGTCATATTCATGGTAAAAAACACGATTGATTTCCGGATATGCAATCAGCCAATCGTGGATTATTGATACCGGAACAAGCATGATTTCAGAATCTTCTTCTGCTACGGCATATACCCTGCTGATATAGTCTGTAAAAATAGATGAAAAAGTCATCAGACAGCTATCATTAGTTCTGATGTAATAATAAATAAGTTCACGGCCGTCATTTAAAGTAAAAACCCTTACAGACCCTTTAATGAGAAAGGGTACAAATTTGTTTTTCTGACCTTCACGAATAATTTCAGTCTTTGCCTTTACTTCTGTGACGACTGCATTTTTATTAAGTTCACCTAAAAATTGTTCGCCTAAAAAACCAAATTTATTACGAACAAACTGATTATTTACCATATCCTAATACCATATCTTGAAGCAAAGATATAAAATTGTGACATGGATTTTATATTTTTTTAATCTATTAATAAGAATTATAAAATAATAGGAAATTACAAACAATATACAATTCTAATTAGTAGCAACGTATGAAATAAAGCATTTATATCATATAACAGCAATCTATCAGCATAAAAAAATGCCCCATTAAAAATGGAGCACTTCTGTATGTTTATGAGTAAATCTTAAGCGTTTACGTTGTTTCCTCCTAATACGAAAGGTTCAACTTCTTTGATTTCTCCGAATTGTTGCTCATAGTTAGCAATATTCTGTTGAAGAGCAGAAAGTACTCTTTTTGCGTGAAGTGGAGCAAGGATAACTCTTGATCTTACTTTCGCTTGCTGTACACCCGGCATTAACTGGATGAAATCTACTACAAACTCAGATGGAGAGTGGTTTACCAAAGCTAAATTAGCATAGATACCAGCCGCTACCATTTCGTTTAATTCGATGTTGATGTTTCCGTCTTGTGGGTTTTGATTGTTGTCCATTTGTTATAAATTATATTTTAAAAAATTCGAAATTTGAGATTGTGAAAGTATAAAAATAATTTCAAACCTCAAATTTCAAATTATAAATTTTAGTTAAGATCTTCGAATTCTTTCTTAGAACCAACGATTACATTCTGGTATTCTTTAAGACCTGTACCTGCAGGAATTCTGTGTCCTACAATTACATTTTCTTTAAGACCGTGCAGATCATCAACCTTACCTGCAACTGCTGCTTCATTAAGAACTTTCGTTGTTTCCTGGAACGATGCGGCAGACATGAATGATTTAGTCTGAAGAGCTGCTCTTGTAATACCCTGCAATACTGGCGTTGCCGTAGCTGGTAAAGCTTCTCTTACTTCCACTAAAGCCTGATCTTCACGCTTCAATTTAGAGTTTTCGTCTCTTAATTCTCTTGCCGTAATCATCTGACCCGGCTTGAATACTTTAGAATCTCCTGCCTCTACTACAACTTTAAGACCGAATACTCTGTTGTTTTCTTCCAAGAAATCATATTTATGTTCAAGAGCACCTTCAAGGAACTGAGTATCACCTCCGTCAACGATAGATACTTTCGTCATCATCTGTCTTACAATGATTTCGAAGTGCTTGTCGTCAATTTTTACCCCTTGTAAACGGTAAACTTCCTGAATTTCATTTACCAAATATTCCTGAACAGCTGTTGGGCCTTTGATTCTCAAGATATCGTCCGGTGTGATGGATCCGTCAGAAAGTGGCGAACCAGCTCTTACGAAGTCATTCTCCTGTACAAGGATCTGGTTGGATAGTTTAACCAAATAAATTTTTCTCTCCCCAGTTTTAGCTTCAACGATCAATTCACGGTTACCTCTCTTGATTTTTCCGTAAGAAACTACCCCGTCGATTTCTGTAACCACCGCTGGGTTTGAAGGGTTTCTTGCTTCGAATAATTCGGTAACTCTCGGAAGACCTCCGGTGATATCCCCTGCTTTTGCAGATTTTCTAGGGATTTTAATTAAGACTTTACCAGCCTTAATTTTTTCACCATCGTTTACCATTAAGTGGGCTCCTACCGGTAAGTTGTATGCTTTCTGCTCAACTCCTTTAGAATCTACCACTTTTAATGTTGGTACGGCTTTCTTATTTCTGGATTCAGAAATTACTTTCTCTTCAAATCCTGTCTGTTCGTCAATTTCCAATTGGAATGAAACCCCCTGGATGATATCTTCGTATTCTACCTTACCTGCTGTTTCAGCAATAATAACGGCGTTATACGGATCCCATCTACAGATTACATCTCCTTTTTTCACTTTATCACCAGGTTTTACTGCTAATATGGAACCATAAGGTACGTTGGCTACCATTAATGGTGTTCTTGACTCATTATCAGCAACCAATCTGAATTCCGTTGAACGGGAAACAACCACTTCAGCAGTATTACCGTTTTCATCTTCAGAAGTAATGGTTCTTACTTCATCCATTTCAACGATACCGTCTCTTCTTGCAACGATTGATGGGTTTTCTGATACGTTTCCTGCAGTACCCCCTTGGTGGAATGTTCTCAACGTAAGCTGAGTTCCCGGTTCCCCGATGGATTGTGCTGCAATTACACCTACCGCTTCACCCATGTGAATCATTTTACCTGTTGCTAAGTTTCTACCGTAACATTTCGCACAGATACCTTTCTTAGCTTCACAAGTTAATGGTGAACGAACTTCAACAGCTTCTAATCCTGCTTCCTCGATTCTCTTAGCTAATGCTTCAGAGATTACCTGGTCAGCTTCAGCGATTAGTTCATCACTTTCAGGATCGTAAATATTATGTAAAGAAACTCTACCTAAGATTCTTTCGGAGATTTTTTCAACGATCTCGTCATTTTTCTTAAGTGCAGTAACTTCTGTTCCTCTTAACGTTCCACAGTCTTCTTCTGTAACGATAACGTCCTGTGCAACGTCTACCAATCTTCTCGTTAAGTAACCGGCATCGGCCGTCTTAAGAGCGGTATCCGCAAGACCTTTACGGGCACCGTGGGTAGAGATAAAGTATTCTAGGATGGAAAGACCTTCTTTAAAGTTTGCAAGAATCGGGTTTTCAATGATCTCCGCTCCGGTAGAACCGGCTTTCTGCGGTTTTGCCATCAAACCTCTCATCCCTGATAACTGACGGATCTGTTCCTTAGAACCCCTCGCCCCGGAGTCAAGCATCATGTATACAGAGTTGAAACCACCCTGATCAACTTTCATTCTGCTCATGATCATCTCCGTTAATCCTGCGTTGGTGTTTGTCCAAACGTCGATTACCTGGTTATAACGTTCTGTATCGGTAATTAGACCCATGTTATAGTTGGCTCTAATTTCGTCTACAGTTTCGATTGATTGTGCAATCATCTGCTTTTTCTCAACAGGAACCACGATGTCTCCTAATGAGAACGAAAGACCTCCTTTGAATGCGTTTGAGTAACCTAAGTCTTTCATCGCATCAAGGAACTTCACAGTGGTAGGGAAATCCGTATCAGCAAGGATCTTACCGATAACGTTTCTTAATGATTTCTTCGTTAAAAGCTCATTAATATATCCTACCTGCTTCGGTACAATCTGGTTAAACAAAATTCTACCTACAGAAGTTTCGATCAGTCTTGTAACGATTTCACCGTCTTCTTTAACCGGAAGTCTACATCTTACTTTAGCATTTAAAGATACTCTTCCTTCAGCATAAGCAATTTCCGCTTCTTCAGGAGAATAGAATGCAAGACCTTCGCCTTTTACTTTCATATCTTCTGTAGAGCTCAATTCTTTGGTCATGAAATAAAGACCAAGAACCATGTCCTGAGAAGGTACCGTAATTGGAGAACCGTTTGCTGGGTTCAAGATGTTCTGAGAACCTAACATCAATAACTGAGCTTCAAGGATTGCTTCTGGGCCTAACGGTAAGTGTACCGCCATCTGGTCACCGTCGAAATCCGCGTTGAATGCTGTCGTTACCAATGGGTGAAGCTGAATTGCCTTACCTTCGATCATCTTAGGCTGGAATGCCTGAATACCCAGTCTGTGAAGCGTAGGTGCCCTGTTCAATAGTACCGGGTGACCTTTCATCACGTTTTCAAGGATATCATATACAACAGGTTCTTTTCTGTCGATGATTCTCTTTGCAGATTTTACAGTCTTTACAATTCCCCTTTCAATCAGTTTTCTGATAATGAACGGTTTGTAAAGTTCAGCAGCCATATCTTTAGGAATACCACATTCGTGAAGCTGTAAGTTTGGACCTACGACAATTACCGAACGTGCAGAGTAATCTACCCTTTTCCCTAATAAGTTCTGACGGAAACGACCTTGTTTACCTTTCAATGAATCTGAAAGTGATTTCAATGGTCTGTTAGATTCAGATTTTACAGCTGAAGATTTTCTTGTATTATCGAATAATGAATCTACTGATTCCTGAAGCATACGCTTCTCGTTTCTCAAGATTACTTCAGGAGCTTTGATCTCCAATAATCTCTTCAAACGGTTGTTTCTAATAATAACTCTTCTGTAAAGGTCATTCAAATCGGAAGTTGCGAAACGTCCACCATCCAACGGAACCAATGGTCTTAATTCCGGCGGGATTACTGGAAGCACACGCATAATCATCCACTCAGGCTTGTTGATCATTCTTGTATTAGCACCTCTTAATGCTTCTACAACGTTCAATCTTTTTAAAGCCTCAGTTCTTCTTTGTTTTGAACCTTCATTGTGAGCTTTATGTCTTAAATCGAAAGACAATGCATCAAGATCGATTCTTTTTAATAACTCCTCAACAGCTTCAGCACCCATTTTAGCGATGAATTTGTTTGGATCGGAATCATCAAGATATTGATTCTCAATTGGAAGAGTTTCCATGATATCAAGATACTCTTCTTCTGTCAAGAATTCCATATTCTCGAAATCGGAACCGTCTAATTTTTTAGCAATCCCCTGCTGAATCACTACATATCTTTCGTAGTAGATGATCATATCCAATTTCTTGGAAGGAATTCCTAAAAGGTAACCGATTTTGTTCGGTAAAGAACGGAAATACCAGATGTGAGCAATTGGAACTACCAAATTGATATGTCCGATTCTCTCTCTACGTACTTTTTTCTCCGTAACCTCTACTCCACAACGGTCACAAACGATCCCTTTGTAACGAATTCTCTTGTATTTACCACAAGCACATTCGTAATCTTTTACGGGACCGAAGATTTTTTCACAGAACAAACCATCTCTTTCAGGCTTATGCGTTCTGTAGTTAATGGTTTCCGGCTTAAGAACCTCCCCTCTCGATTCCTGAAGAATCGATTCCGGAGAAGCTAAACCGATGGTTATTTTATTAAATCTACTTGATTTATTTTTATTTGACATTTGTTAGATTTTAAATTTTAGATTTTAGATTTTAGATTAATTTCAGAATGTCTCCATTCAGCATTGATAATTTAAAATTTAAAATTATTCCTCTAGTCTTACGTCTAATCCAAGACCTTGTAACTCATGAAGTAGTACATTGAATGATTCCGGAATACCTGGTTCAGGCATCGATTCACCTTTAGCAATGGCTTCGTAAGTTTTCGCTCTACCAATTACGTCATCCGACTTCACGGTAAGGATCTCTCTCAGGATATTTGATGCTCCGAATGCTTCAAGAGCCCAAACCTCCATCTCTCCGAATCTCTGACCTCCGAACTGAGCTTTACCTCCTAACGGCTGCTGAGTAATCAATGAGTATGGACCGATCGAACGTGCGTGCATCTTATCATCAACCATGTGTCCTAATTTCAACATGTAGATCACACCCACTGTCGCTGCCTGTGTAAATCTTTCTCCGGTACCACCATCATAAAGATAGGTGTGACCAAATTTAGGAAGACCTGCTTTCTCAGTATATTCAGTGATCTGATCAAGACTTGCTCCGTCGAAGATTGGTGTCGCGAACTTCAATCCTAATTTCTGACCAGCCCATCCAAGAACGGTTTCATAGATCTGACCGATGTTCATACGTGAAGGTACTCCAAGTGGATTCAATACGATATCTACCGGTGTTCCGTCTTCAAGGAATGGCATATCTTCTTCACGAACGATTCTTGAAACGATACCTTTGTTACCGTGACGTCCTGCCATTTTATCTCCTACGTTCAGCTTACGTTTCTTAGCGATGTAAACTTTAGCCAACTTCATGATACCTGCAGGAAGTTCATCTCCGATTGAAATTGCGAATTTCTCACGGTTTTTAACCCCTTGAATATCGTTGTACTTGATTTTGTAGTTGTGAATTAATTGTTTGATTAATTCATTTTTATCGTTATCAACCGTCCAGTCTGAACCGCTAACGTTTACATAATCTTCAACTGAAGTCAATAATTTGTGAGTAAACTTCACTCCTTTACCGATGATTTCCTCATCAAGGTCATTTTTAACCCCTTGAGAAGTTTTACCGCTTACGAGTGTATTTAATTTTTCAATTAAAGTGTTTCTCAAATCATCAAACTTAGCTTTGTAAGTGTTTTCAATTTCTTCAAGCTTAAGTTTTTCTTCAGTTCTTTTCTTTTTATCTTTAATGTTTCTTGAGAACAATTTCTTGTCGATCACAACACCTCTTAATGAAGAATCTGCTTTTAATGAAGCATCTTTTACATCACCAGCTTTGTCACCGAAAATCGCTCTAAGAAGTTTTTCTTCAGGAGTCGGGTCAGATTCACCTTTTGGAGTGATTTTACCAATCATGATATCTCCAGGCTTCACTTCAGCACCGATTCTGATCATACCGTTCTCGTCAAGATCTTTAGTAGCTTCTTCAGAAACGTTTGGAATATCTGCTGTAAGCTCTTCCATACCTAATTTGGTATCACGAACTTCAAGAGAATATTCATCTACGTGGATTGAAGTAAACCAGTCTTCACGTACAACTTTTTCGTTGATTACGATCGCATCCTCGAAGTTGTATCCTTTCCAAGGCATGAACGCAACCACTAAGTTTCTACCAAGAGCCAATTCTCCTTTTTCAGTAGCATACCCGTCGCAAAGTACCTGTCCTTTTTCCACTACGTCACCTACTCTTACATTTGGTCTTAGGGTAATGGTTGTACTTTGGTTGGTTTTTCTAAACTTAGTTAAGTTATATGTTTTAGTAGCAGACTCGAATTGTACTAAATCCTCATCTTCGCTTCTTTCATATTTAATTACGATTCTGTCAGCATCAACATACTCTACAGTTCCTGTACCTTCAGCGTTAATCAAAATTCTTGAATCTCTTGCAACCTGCTGCTCAAGCCCTGTACCAACTACCGGAGCCTGTGGCTTCAATAGAGGAACTGCCTGACGCATCATATTGGATCCCATCAATGCACGGTTCGCATCATCATGCTCCAAGAATGGAATCAATGAAGCTGAAATACCGGAAATCTGGTTTGGTGCTACATCAATAAGATTAACCTGAGAAGGTTCAACTACCGGATAATCACCATCCAATCTTGCAATAATTCTGTCTGTTAAGAAGTCACCATTATCACTTAATTCAACGTTTGCCTGAGCAATTACTTTATCTTCTTCATCTTCAGCATTTAAGTAGATAGGATCAGCATTAAGATCAATCTTGCTGTCTGCTACTTTTCTATACGGCGTTTCGATGAAACCAAGTCTGTTGATTTTAGCATAAATACCTAAAGATGAAATCAAACCGATGTTTGGTCCTTCCGGAGTTTCGATCGGACAAATTCTTCCGTAGTGCGTATGGTGAACGTCTCGAACCTCGAAACCTGCTCTTTCTCTTGATAAACCTCCAGGCCCTAGTGCAGAAAGTCTACGCTTGTGCGTGATTTCTGAAAGCGGGTTGGTCTGGTCCATGAACTGAGAAAGCTGGTTGGTACCAAAGAACGAGTTGATTACTGATGTTAACGTTTTAGCATTAACAAGATCAAGCGGCGTAAAGATTTCGTTATCTCTAACATTCATTCTTTCCTTGATTGTTCTTGCAATTCTTGAAAGACCTACACCGAACTGTCCTGCCAACTGCTCACCAACCGTTTTAATTCTTCTGTTTGATAAGTGGTCGATATCATCAACTTCAGCTTTAGAATTTACCAATTCGATCAAGTGTCTTACGATCGCGATGATATCTTCTTTGGTAAGAACCTCAGTTGTCGTAGGAATATTAAGACCTAATTTTTTATTTAGTCTGTAACGTCCAACTTCACCTAATGAATATCTTTGCTCAGAGAAGAATAATTTTTCAATGATTCCTCTTGCTGTTTCTTCATCTGGCGGATCTGCATTTCTTAACTGACGATAGATGTACTCTACCGCTTCTTTTTCAGAGTTGGTAGGGTCTTTCTGTAATGTATTCTGGATGATAGAGAATTCATTGCTGTTTTCTTTGTGAATCAGGATTGATTTCACACCAGCATCAAGAATAAGATCTAAATGTTCTTTTTCAAGAATAGTTTCTCTGTCCAAGATGATCTCGTTTCTTTCGATAGAAACTACTTCACCTGTATCTTCGTCTACGAAATCTTCAAACCAAGTGTTCAAAACTCTCGCAGCTAATGTTCTTCCTTCTACTTTTTTAAGGGCAGCTTTAGAAACTTTCACTTCCTCAGCAAGATCGAAGATCTGAAGGATGTCCTTATCAGATTCGTATCCGATTGCTCTTAATAAAGTTGTTAATGGTAACTTTTTCTTACGGTCGATATACGCGTACATAACGCTGTTGATATCGGTTGTAAATTCCATCCAAGATCCTTTAAAAGGAATGATTCTTGAATAATATAATTTGGTTCCGTTTGCGTGGTACGTCTGTCCGAAGAATACACCAGGCGAACGGTGTAACTGGGTAACGATAACTCTCTCAGCACCATTGATGATGAAAGATCCACTAGGAGTCATATAAGGAACCGGACCTAAGTATACATCCTGAACTACGGTTTGGAAATCCTCGTGTTCTGGGTCTGTACAATACAATTTAAGCCTTGCTTTAAGAGGAACTGAATAAGTCAATCCTCTTTCCACACACTCATCGATTGAATAACGCGGAGAATCTACCAGATAATCCAGGAATTCCAACACAAATTGGTTTCTGGAATCCGTAATCGGGAAGTTTTCCTGAAAAGTCTTGTAAAGACCTTCATTCGTTCTGTCTTCAGGAAGCGTATCAAGCTGGAAAAACTCTCTAAAAGACTCGATCTGGATATCCAGGAAGTCAGGAGTGATGATTTTTCCTTTTGCTGACGAGAAATTAATTCTCGGCGTTCCCTTAGTTGTTGCTGTTGTTTTACTCATAAAACTTTTAAGAAAGGGTTAAAAAATATTTTGATTTATTAAAAAATATCAGGAGCTGAAAAAGAGAATTATGAAAAGATAAAGACTTCAAATGTTGGCGCTATTAGAAATTGTCTTTGCTCTTTTACATTCTTAAGATCTGATCCTAACTGCAACACTGGTATATCTTTTCACAGCGTAATGCAAAATATTTTTTACTTTTGAAGCGGAAAGCCATAATATCTATATACAACAAAGCCCTTTCATAATATGAAAGAGTTGATTCACAGTATATTATTGATTTATAAACAAATTTTCGCGCCAAAAGAGAATGCAAATTTACAAAAACTTATCCACATTTACAATTTTTATTAAATAATTTAGTTTTAATGAGTTGAGTATTTGCTAATGTGAAATTCTTACACTCCATAAAAAAAATTCTTTGAATTTTGACATTCCTATCGGAGGAGCTAACAGGGTTTCTTTAGTGATCATAAGGATTTATTTGTGTAAAGGCTAAAATCTCAACCATTGCACAAATAGCACTAGCCCCGATAGAAGCAATTTTTTGAGCTCATTTTTCTTTGTTTCG
>NZ_JAYEDA010000040.1:0-1629 GCF_034651565.1 Chryseobacterium sp. MHB01
CTATTAGAGGCATTCACAATTGCCGTGATCAGCGAAGCGGGAATATCCGACAGTTTGGCACCTTCTATTTTAGCAATAGGCACTGTTTTATTATATCCCCAGATAATTGTGGTTGGAAAACCTGCTGAACCCGCATCAGGAAAACTGGTATACTGTACCGGATTGCCTTTATCATCATAGAGATCATATGATATATTCTTAAAGGATTGGGATGGAGTATCCGGAAAATAGCTGATCTGAGAGGTGGGATAATAATTTGAGCTGTTGTCAAATTTGGTTTCAGATTTTGAAACCAGCTTCCCGTTTCTTTTCATTTCAGCTTTTACCGGAACCGAAATAATTCCTGCATTCCAAAGCTTTGGAGTTTCCAGGGCTACACCCCACGGATAGGTAATATTCTGTTCATTTACTGTTCCATCAGATTCTGTTGTTTTTTTATAAATAATATTAAAATCTTTGGTGTCTCTTACTGTTTCCGAAGTCACCGTCAAGAGATCAGATCCGGTATGCGTGGTGGTTGTAGAAAACTGTTTTTTAATCATTGAGTTTTTACCGGCAGAAAAACTGGTCTGATAAAATTCATAGTCATTGGTTTCTTTGGCAACAATGGCATTCTCTTTATTATAGACTTCCGTTTTCTCGACAATACCGTTCATTAAAAGATTATAATAGTTCAGATCCGCAACTTTTAAGGTCCCGTCAGAATTTAGATTTTCAGGATAATCTTCCAGGGTTTTGACATAATACTTGGTATAGCCTCCATTTTGTCCTACCGTTTCTTTTACGTTTTTATAGACAACCCCTATTTCATCCTCATAAAAAAAGCCGCTTGTTTTCGTATTATCTGTAAATTTCTGATAGTCATAGCTTTTGGTCTGCGAGGGAACTAAGGTATTTCCGTCATAGTATTCGATCTTCTTAATGCGGACTCCTTTTCCTGTTGAATAATTTGGAAGCGGCTTGGATTTATAGCGGATACGCTTAATGACAACCGTTCCTTTTCCGCCCGTACCCGTGATTTTGATCGTATTATTTCCGGACATATACTTTTTATGCCCGTCGGAAGTTAAAATTCCAGATGTGATTTCTGCATTTATGAAAGGATTCCCGTTCTCGTCAACAATAGGGCTGTTATAATATTCACTGGCATCCACCCAATATTCCAGGTAGCTTGAACCCTCTGTATTGTCCGGGTTTGCAGGAAGATTAAAAAGCAGGTTGGTCCCGAAATTCGTATCAAAATTTATACTTGCAATATCCTGGTAATATTGCGCTTCCCGATCTGTTAACGTATGCGGCGGAGCTGAGACCAGTAGGTAATTAGCCGTATTTTTATCAATGTAATACTGGTTAGGCTCATACTCATACTTAACGGTACTTCCTGTCGGAAATTTAATGCTTGTCAGTAAACCTAATCCCAAATATCTGGGATTCTCTGACTCGTTTTCAAAGCAGGGCTTGTAAGGGTTAACGGCTTCTGTCCATCCAACATTGTCAAACGGATTGACAGCATAAAGGAACTCCGTTGCCTGATACTCTGAAAGTGATGCATTGTATTTTAAAACCTTATTCAGGATTCTTTTGTTTTGTGTTTCTGAATAAAGACAAGGTGAAGGTAGTGCAGGAGTG
>NZ_JAYEDA010000041.1:0-1629 GCF_034651565.1 Chryseobacterium sp. MHB01
TACTCCTGCACTACCTTCACCTTGTCTTTATTCAGAAACACAAAACAAAAGAATCCTGAATAAGGTTTTAAAATACAATGCATCACTTTCAGAGTATCAGGCAACGGAGTTCTTTTATGCCGTCAATCCGTTTGATAATGTTGGATGGACAGAAGCCGTTAACCCTTACAAACCCTGCTTCGAAAACGAGTCAGAGAATCCCAGATATTTGGGATTAGGTTTACTGACAAGTATTAAATTTCCGACCGGAACTACCGTTAAGTATGAGTATGAGCCTAATCAGTATTATATTGATAAAAATACGGCTAATTATCTGTTGGTATTAGCTCCGCCGCATACGTTAACAGATCGGGAAGCGCAATATTACCAGGATATTGCCAGTATTAATTTTGATACGAATTTCGGGACCAACCTGCTTTTTAATCTTCCTGCAAACCCGGACAATACAGAAGGATCAAGCTACCTGGAATATTGGGTGGATGCCAGTGAATATTATAACAGCCCTATTGTTGACGAGAACGGGAATCCTTTCATAAATGCAGAAATCACATCAGGAATTTTAACTTCCGACGGGCATAAAAAATATATGTCCGGAAATAATACAATCAAAATCACGGGTACGGGCGGAAAAGGAACGGTTGTTATTAAGCGTATCCGCTATAAATCCAAGCCGCTTCCGAATTATTCAACAGGAAAAGGAGTCCGCATTAAGAAGATCGAATACTATGACGGAAATACCTTAGTTCCCTCGCAGACCAAAAGCTATGACTATCAGAAATTTACAGATAATACGAGAACAAGCGGCTTTTTTTATGAGGATGAAATAGGGGTTGTCTATAAAAACGTAAAAGAAACGGTAGGACAAAATGGAGGTTATACCAAGTATTATGTCAAAACCCTGGAAGATTATACTGAAAATCTAAATTCTGACGGGACCTTAAAAGTTGCGGATCTAAACTATTATAATCTTTTAATGAACGGTATTGTCGAGAAAACGGAAGTCTATAATAAAGAGAATGCCATTGTTGCCAAAGAAACCAATGACTATGAATTTTATCAGGTAACTTCTTCTACAGGAAAAAGTTCCATGATTAAAAAGCAGTTTTCTACGACCACCACTCAAACCGGATCTGATCTCTTGACGGTGGCTTCGGAAACAGTAAGAGACACCAAAGATTTTAATATTATTTATAAAAAAACAACAGAATCTGATGGAACAGTCAATGAACAGAATATTACCTATCCGTGGGGTGTAGCCCTGGAAACTCCAAAGCTTTGGAATGCAGGAATTATTTCGGTTCCGGTAAAATCAGAAATGAAAAGAAACGGGAAGCTGGTTTCAAAATCTGAAACCAAATTTGACAACAGCTCAAATTATTATCCGACATCACAGATCAGCTATTTTCCGGATACTCCATCCCAATCCTTTAAGAATATATCGTACGATCTCTATGATGACAAAGGCAATCCGGTACAGTATACCAGTTTTCCTGATGCAGGTTCAGCAGGTTTTCCAACCACAATTATCTGGGGATATAATAAAACAGTACCTATTGCTAAAATAGAAGGTGCCAAACTGTCGGATATTCCCGCTTCGCTGATCACGGCAATTGTGAATGCCTCTAATAA
>NZ_JAYEDA010000042.1:0-1335 GCF_034651565.1 Chryseobacterium sp. MHB01
AGCAATGCTACCCAGCCCACGCTGTACGGTTCTGAGAAGATCTTTTCAGAGAAAATCCTGGAAAACTCACCTTTAGACAGGATCCTGCAGCAGAAGCAGGTGGGGAATGCATGGGATACAAAACCCGTACAGCTGGGTTATGATGCCAATACGGCCGAAGATGCCGTTAAAAAATACACCACGGTAACCACTTGGGTTAATGGGGCTACCAGTTCGCAGATCAGCCAGAGTGCGAATTATCTGGCCGCACAGCTCTATAAAAACACCATAACCGATGAAGACGGAAACCAGACCATTGAATTTAAAAACGGGGAAGGCCAGGTTTTGTTGGTAAGAAAGATGCTCAGTGCAACGGAAAAAGTGGATACGTATTATGTGTACAACGAATACAATCAATTGGCATATGTCATTCCGCCATTAGCCTCCAACGTTCAAACCCTTTCAGCTTCTGATCTGGACAACCTCTGCTACCAGTACAAATACGACGGCAGAAACCGCCTGGTAGAAAAGAAGCTTCCGGGCAAAGGCTGGGAATATATGCTCTACGATAAGCAGGACAGACTGGTTGCAACCCAAGACACCGTGATGAAGGAAAAAGGACAATGGCTCTACACAAAATATGACCAGTTCGGAAGAGTGGCTATTACCGGAATCGGAACAGGATACCAGAGAAGTGTGGAACAGGGTACCGTTGACAGCTTTGGATCAAATAATGTAACCCGGATCAATACTCCTTTTTTTAACAGGCAGGGAATCGATGTGTATTATAATAATCCGGACGGAAGCTATCCTAATTCTTCCAACTGGGTAACTTTATTATCTTTAAATTATTATGATTCTTACCCTGGATATTACTTTAACCCATCTTTTCCAACAAATATTTTAGGAGAATCTACCCTTACCGAAACTCCTACAGCGGAAGGCTTAAGCACCAAGAGTCTTCCGGTGATGAGCCTGGTGAAAAACATTGAGGACGACAACTGGACGAAAAATTACACCTATTACGATAAAAAAGGAAGAGCCATCGGAAGTTATTCTATCAATCACTTAGGTGGTCGTACACAAATAGAATCCAGGCTTGATTTTGCAGGGGCTGTTCAGCAAAGCATCACCCGTCATAAAAGGCTGAGTACAGATACCGACAAGGTCATTACCGAAAACTTTACGTATGATTCTCAGAATAGGCTTTTAACTCATACTCATCAGGTAGACAATAACCCGGTGGAATATTTGGCGCAGAATACCTACAATGAACTGTCTCAGCTCTCCGGAAAGAAAGTGGGCGGAACATCCGTTTCCACACCGCTTCAGGATATCAGCTATAAATATAACATC
>NZ_JAYEDA010000043.1:0-1242 GCF_034651565.1 Chryseobacterium sp. MHB01
GAAAATAATTGCCCAATTGACATCCCAAATGTCAAATCTCAAAGATTTATTATTTGAACAAAAATTAAGATTCCAGGATGATAATGATAATGAGTTTCCGGATTGGCAAGAAAGTAAACTTGAAGATATTTGTGAGAAACAATCTTCTAGTATTTCGGCTAATAAAATCGAGGATAGCATAGGAGATTATCCAATTTATGGTGCAACTGGAATTTTGAAAAATATTGATTTTTATGAAGTTGAAAATGATTACGTGTCAATAATAAAAGACGGAGCTGGTGTTGGAAGGTTACTTTATTGCAAAGGAAAGTCATCGGTATTAGGCACATTAGACATAATAAAATCTAAAAATGTAAATCTATATTTCATATTTCTATTACTTTCAAGAATTGATTTTAAAAAATATGTAACAGGCAGCACAATCCCGCATATTTATTTTAAAGATTATAAAAAAGAGAAAGTTCAAATCCCTTCATTGAAAGAACAAGAAAGAATTGCTAACTTTTTTATATCCTTAGATGATAAAATAAATATTGAAAATTCTCTTTTAATTCAATACGAAAATCAAAAAAAATATTTATTACAAAATCTTTTTGTTTAAGAAATAGTAGAGAAGACCTCTTAAGTTAAACAAACAAATTAGCCAAAAGAAACTTCTTCTGAAGCTCCAACCTTTCTAAAATTTGTTTTTCAGTTTCTATTTTTTCTTGAATAGAAGATAGGAAATTGGCGATTTTAGTTTGTTCTTCAATATCATGAGAAATTAATAATTGTAGATTTTTTAAATCTTTCTGTTGAATATTTGGAAGCCCTGAACCTACTCTTAAATTCATTATCTCTCGCTCATAAAACTTAAGTAAATAGAAGAAAAAGTTTGTAGAGATATCTTTTTTTAAGATAACTTTATAACAATGACCACCTAACCAAAATTTAGTCTTCATAAAACTTACAAAACCACAAGAATTTCCACCTTCACTTATTGTAATTGTATTTTCATCAGAATTAAACTTGTCAGTATATCCCGAAAAGTCCATACCTCCATTCAAGCAAGGATAATTACCTGTATCTGTTAAATCCTCTTTATTCAGTTGTTCTCCTTTTTTTATGTCACAAATCGCATCTAATTTTATTGTTTTCCAATCAGAAAAATAATTTCCCTGACTACTTTTAAATCTTAGTTTTTGACGAAATATTTTTTCAAGATTCCCTTTCATTAAGGTTTTTAATTGTTCTATTATTTTC
>NZ_JAYEDA010000044.1:0-1238 GCF_034651565.1 Chryseobacterium sp. MHB01
TATCCTTTCGGATTGAAGCATCAGGGGTATAATGACGGTTCATTGCTGAATGATTTTGGAACAAACTACAACTATAAGTACAACGGAAAGGAGCTTCAGGAAACGGGAATGTATGATTATGGAGCAAGGTTTTATATGCCGGATATTGGTAGATGGGGTGTTGTAGATCCGTTGGCGGAGAATATGTCAAGATGGTCGCCTTATAACTATGCATTTAATAATCCTATAAAATACATAGATATAGATGGATTAGCTCCAGGAGGGCCAGGAGATGGAACAGATGGGAAGACTATAAGAACTCAAGACATAGAGGAAGTTGTAATTTATGCACAGAGAAAAACTCGAAGTCTTTGGAATTGGGCTTGGAATGGAATAAAACGTGCTTTTACAAGTCAGTATAGTCCTAAAACCAATGCAGATAAGTATGGAGGATTGAATTCTTATCGTCAATGGCAAGGTAGTCCTTTTTATAATGAAGGAGAGACAAAAATGGATAGGATGTTCCGATTAATGGGGAATAGTAAGCGAGAGGAAATGTTAGAGTTTGGCGGAGGCGGATATAATATGTTTGGAGGCTATGGAAAAGTATTAAGTACAGAAGCTAAAGTTTTAAATGAAGCTCAAACTATTCTTAAAGAAGAGAAAGCGCTTAAGAAAATTTTTGAATTAGGAACTGGTCAAGAAGTTAAAATAGGTGGAAGAACAATTGTTGTTGAACCAGAAGCTCCAATGTCAGGTCTTACACTTTTTGAAGAAGATGCATTTGTCCTTGGTAAAGACGCCTTTAGCTCTCCGTTAGAATTAAGAAAAACTATATTGCATGAATTGTATAGATTAAATACGAGTAATTTGAAAGGGCAAAATGTTACCCAAGGAGCTGTAAGTGGTGAAACTAAAGCCGCTTTTGACTTTGCTGAAAAAAATGCACAAAAATTAAAATAATATGGGAGTTTTTATAATTAAAAGAGCTTTTACCTTAAACTATAAGAAAAAATTAGTTATAGCAGGAATAATACAAAATGTTGATGGAAAAAGTATTAATGAATTAAATAATTTAGTGGTAAATAATGTAAATCTTCCTATACAAGAACTTAATGAGTCGCTTATAGAAGGTAAAACTTATCAAGCTTTTACCTTTGATTTAGAAACAATAAGTGAAGATTTATTAAAAAATATTATTGAATTTAAAGAAGGACAAGAAATTAAAATAATCTAACTGATAGATTAAATAAAAAATA
>NZ_JAYEDA010000045.1:0-933 GCF_034651565.1 Chryseobacterium sp. MHB01
TTTTGTGTTGAGGGCTTATATAAAATTTTCTTTTATTTTTATTATAAAGCTGTTGCGGCATACGTTACTGTTTGCGAATAATTTTCTTCAGGTTTCACAAAAAATATCTATAGGTTGGTAATTTGTTATCATCGTTTTTAAGACAGGTTTATATTGTAAAATTACTCTTTGCAAAAGAGTATTTATGATTCTATAATTCGAATTATTCCCTGTTAAATTATAAAAATTATCTTGTAACTCATGTAAGTATGTACTAATAGTCCAAGTATTTTTTTGGTACACCTTATTGCCCTATTAGTATTTCTGCCTGGCTAACCTTTAAAATATCAATCATCATTATAAATGATAATTCTTCCTTAAAAACATTGCTCTTTGTCGGTTAATATATATAAAATCAAAGGCCTCCCGTAGGAAGCCTCTGAAACACCAAATCACAAAATATTAATATGAAAAAAAGTTTCTTTAGAATTAGCAATTTATAAAGCAGTCGCAGTATACGTTACTGTTTGCGTATAAGTTCCGGCCGGTTTACCTAAAATATCAGAAGAAGATGATTTCGCGGCAGGAATGGTGTAGTCCAGATTCAGTGTCAAGGCGCTTCCAAGTGGAGCATTTGCCACTAAAGTTTGATCAGCTGCAGATAAAACAACAGCGTTTTTTGTACCGCCCATGGTTCCGGAAGCTGCAGCAGCTTTAATAGTCAGAACATTTACAGGGATTACGTTGGTTCCATTCATGAAATTAGCACCTCCTGCTTTTACTTTTACATTAAAATTCTTAGTTGAAGTTACTTTTAAAGAGTTGGCTTTAGTAATCGTCTGATCAGAATTATAATCTGCTGCAGTAGCGTAGTTAAAGTCAACCGTATTCCCGATTGCAGTACTTCCCGCATCAATAGAGATCACATCGTTCAGGGTAATGTTTACCGTTGTA
>NZ_JAYEDA010000046.1:0-753 GCF_034651565.1 Chryseobacterium sp. MHB01
TAATATCATTATGAAAAAGCAAATTGCAATCGCAGCATTAACTATCGGAGCATTCGTATTAGGAACAAACACTATTCAGGCTCAAAACACCACCGCAACCACAACGGTAAACATTACCCTGAACGATGTGATCTCTATTGATGCGGGAAGTACTGCAATTAGTGGCGCAGTGGCCTTTAATTATGCTACTGCAGCGGATTATAACTCAGAAAAAACGGTAGCTCAAGCTAATGCTTTAAAAGTTACTTCAACTAAGAATTTTAATGTAAAAGTAAAAGCAGGAGGCGCTAATTTTATAAATGGAACCAACTTGATCCCCGTAGATGTTCTAACCATCAAAGCTTCTGCAGCTTCCGGAACCATGGGCGGTACAAAAAGCACTGTTGTTTTATCTGCAGCTGATCAAACTTTAGTGGCAAATGCTCCGCTTGGAAGCGCATTGACACTGAATCTGGATTACACTATTCCAGCTGCTAAATCATCTTCTTCTGATATTTTAGGTAAACCGGCCGGAACTTATACGCAAACAGTAACGTATACTGCGACAGCTTTATAATAAAAAACAAAAGGGAATTTTATATAAGCCTTCAACACTTTTTAGTGTTGGGGCTTTTTCTTTTTAAAGCAATGAAATAAATACTTGTGGCGATTTCACTACACGAACTTCTATGTTCCACTACAGAGAAACTTTTTTTGCCGCTGTACATTTGTATTGTTCAAAAGAGAACAATTAAACAAGAATAAAAAATAAAA
>NZ_JAYEDA010000047.1:0-731 GCF_034651565.1 Chryseobacterium sp. MHB01
TGTTGATAATTATAAATTCTTTTTTGAATAGTAATAATAATTATTATTATTATTATTCAAAAAACTTGTTTATTATCCTTATCTATACTCCTTATCCTTATTGTATTACTTAAATGAGCGTTTGAAAGCTATATAGTAAAATAAGGCTAATATATAGTGGTCCTATCATACTTTAAGGCCTTAATTGATTTCTACACAGCGACAATAGAAGATGTTTTAATAAAATTTTCTTTATCTTTTTCAAAATAAGCTATATAAAATCTACTTAAAAACTTTACATCAATGAGTTTCTCAACTTACTTTATTATTTTTGTCTGATACTGCTCATATCCTTCCGGAATAATAAACTTTTGAAAATCTGGAATAAGGAATTTGAAATTAATGATTGAAGATCCTATTGTTCTCGTTAGTACTCCAGAGATTGATTAATGGTCTGGAAGCCTACTTAATTGTCTGGTTACTTCCGGGGCTTCATTTCTCTATCTGTTTTTGTTTGTTTGACATCTTAAAAGGATTTAATTGGTAATCATAGAGTAATAATTATGACATACTATTTTCCAATCAATAATAGATATTACCATTATTTTACTTCTTATAACCATTAATTTAGAATAATATAATAAGATAATTCTAATTTTTTTTTTAGCATTAAATATAATCTTATTTTTGCTAAATGCTAAATGCTAAATGCTAAATGCTAAATGCTAAATGCTAAATGCTAAATGCTAAAT
>NZ_JAYEDA010000048.1:0-670 GCF_034651565.1 Chryseobacterium sp. MHB01
TTTAATGCAGCATTGGCAATAGGAACGATCTGGTCATCCTCACCATGCATCACCAAAACCGGAATATCCACCGCTTTAAGATCTTCACTTAAATCGGTCTCTGAAAACGCTTTAATTCCGTCATAATGAGCTACGATTCCGCCCATCAGTCCCTGTCTCCACCAGTTTCTCTGGACACCGTCTTTTACATCTGCGCCTTCTCTGTTATACCCGTAAAAAGGAAAAGTAAGGTCATAATAAAACTGATTTCTGTTGTTCATGGTCTGATTTCTGATATCATCAAAAACCGACATCGGCACACCGTCCGGATTGCTTTCACTCTGCACCATCACAGGAGGAATTGCACTGATCAACACTGCTTTTTTAGCTCTTCCGTTGGCATATTTATTCACATAACGGATTACTTCACCACCGCCTGTTGAGTGCCCGATGTGAACCACATCCTTCAAGTCTAAAAATTCAACCAATTCTGCAGCATCAGAAGCATATTGCTCAATGGTGTGGTTGTAAATATTCTGGCTGGAACGTCCGTGACCTCTCCTGTCGTGAGCGATTACCCGGTACCCTTTTTTCAGAAAGAAAATAACCTGGGCATCCCAGTCGTCTGAAGATAATGGCCATCCGTGGTGAAACATCAATACCGGTCCTTCACCCTGGTCTTTGTAAAAAA
>NZ_JAYEDA010000049.1:0-596 GCF_034651565.1 Chryseobacterium sp. MHB01
GTTTCTGTTTGGAGCTCCTTACCGTTATACTTATACTGATACGCAGAATTTCCATCCAATGCATTATACCCTTCATGCTTCAACCCGAAAGGATAATAATTGTTTTCTTCAAGAACTTCTATTCCGCTGCCATTGTTAAAGTAACTCAAACGTACATTTCCTAAATGGTCAGCATAGTTGTAAATATACTTATTATTTTTAAAATTAAAATAGCCTTCTCCTGTAGGAATAAATTCAAGGGACACTGCTCCGGCAGGATTGATCGTATATTGGAAACCATCAAGGTAATCCGTAGTTGTGGTTCTTTCTGCTGCACCTTTTGAAAAGTACGTAATGTATTTCTTTCTGAGCTTTACACCGTCTGTACGGTAGGTGTAAGATGACCTCACATTTCGCTGCTCATCAACACCCGTTGTCTGATTCCGGATAATATACCATTCACTGAACAAAATTTCTTTTGGAAGATTCAAATAATTATACGAAATATTTAAAATTCCTTTGTCCTGATGGCTCGTCATATTTCCGTTATTATCATACCCAATCTCAATACCGGAAGTATCAGGATATCCCCTGTAATCCGTAGAAGAATCGGTAAC